>NZ_AP018365.1:2465000-2767500 GCF_016756395.1 Streptomyces sp. SN-593 | reverse complement strand
CCTCGCCACCGGCCTGGCGGCGCGGATCGCCGCCCGCCCGGGCGTGGCCGCGGCCGTCCCCGACATCGCCTTCCCGTTGGGCGCGACGCGCGGGGGCGCGGGCGGCGCCGAACTCCCGCGGCTCACCGGCCGGAACTGGTCCGCACACCTGATCCCGCCGGCGTCGGACCCCGGTTCGGCGTCCGGCGGCGCGGCGAACGGGAGCACGGGCGCCACGGCGGGGACGAGTGGGACGACCGGGACGAGCGGCGCCGTACGCGCGCCCGGCGCGGGCGAGGTGGTGCTCGACGCCGGCGCGGCCCGCGCGGCCCACCTGTCCGTCGGGGACACCCTCACCCTGTTCGCGCCCGGGCGGACCGCCGCCTACCGCATTTCGGGGCTGGTCCCCGCCGACGCCTCGACCGGCCCGACCGCGTATCTCGCCGACTCCGCCGCAGATCCGCTCTCCGGCCACCCCGGCCGCGCGGACGCCATCGCCGTCTTCCCGAAGCCCGGCACCGGCACCGCCGCGCTCGCCGACCAGGCCCGCCTGGCGGTCGGCGGCCGCGCGAAGGTGCGCACCGGCGACGGCCGGGGCGCGGCCGAGCAGCCCGGACTCGCCGAGGGCAAGGAGGTGATGACCGCGATCGGCGGCTCCTTCGGAGGGATCGCCACGGCCACGGCCGTCTTCGTGGTCATGGGCACCGTCGCCCTCGCCGTCGGCCAGCGCGGCCGGGAGATCGCGCTGCTGCGCGCGATCGGCGCCACCCCGCGCCAGATCCGCCGGACCGTGGCGACCGAGGCGCTGCTCGTCGCCCCGGTCGCCGGCGCCGCCGGGATCCTGCCCGGCGTCGGACTGGCCCGCTGGTGGCTGCGGCAACTCGTCCACCGGGGCGCGGTGCCGCGCGGAGTGACGCTCGACGTCGGCTGGATTCCGATGGCGGCCGCGATCGGCGCCGGTCTGCTCGGGTCGCTCGTGGCCGGCCACCTCGCCGCGCGCCGCCCCTCCAGGGCCCGGCCCAGCCGGGCGTTGGGCGAGGCCGCGGTCGAACGCCGCAGGCCCGGCGTGGTCCGTACGGTGCTGGGCGTGGCCGCGGTCGTCGGCGGTTGCGTGGTGGCCGGCGTCGCCTCCCACCAGACCGGTGACGACGCCGCCTCGGTGGCGCTCGGCATCGTCTTCTGCCTGATGGCCGGGGTGGCCTTCCTCGGCCCCGTGGTGGCCTGGCTGGCCGCGGCGGTGCTGGGGATGCCGCTGCGCGCGTCCGGCTCGGTGCCGGGGATGCTCGCCGCCGCCAACACCCGGACCGCCGCCCGCCGGCTGGCCGCCGCGATCACCCCGATCGCGCTGGTCACCGCCTTCTGCGGCACCCTGCTGTGCATGCAGGGGTCGCTCACCCACGCCTCGTCGCGGCAGCTCCGCCAGGCGGTCGTCGCCGACCAGGTGGTCGGGTCCGGCGGTGCCGGACTGCCCGCCTCCGCCGCCGGCCGCGCCGCCGCGCTGCCCGGCGTGGACACCGCGGTCGGCGTGCTGCGCAGCGGCGCGCTCGTCCGGGAGGGCGGCGGGCTGGACTCGGCGAGCCTCGTCGGCGTCTCCGGCGACCCCGCGGCCCTGCCGAAGGTGCTGCAACTCGGCGTCGAGGAGGGTTCGTTGGCCGACCTCACCGGCGGGGGCCGCACGGTCGCGGTGGACACGCTGCTGGCGGGCACCGCCCACGTGAAGGTCGGCGGACGCCTCTCGCTCCGGCTCGGCGACGGCACCGCGGTCCGCCCGACGGTGGTCGCGATCTACGCACGCGGCCTGGGCGTCGGGCAGTTGCTCATGCCGCGGAGCGCGGTCGCGCCGTACGCGGCAACCGCGAACGACGCGCAGGTGCTCGTGCGCGACGCCCCGGGCGCCGACCCGGCCGCGGTCCGGCGGGAGTTGGCCGGCCTGGGGGTGCCGGGGAGCACCGTCACCGACCGGGCGGGCTACCGGGCGCAGGCGGACCGGGACCTCGAACTCAACGCGTGGTCCAACCAGGTGATGGCCGCCGTGCTCGGCGGGTTCGCGGCCGTCGCCGCCGCCAACACCCTCGTCATGACGGTCCTCGACCGCCGGCGCGAGGTCGCGCTGCTCCGGCTGGCGGGGACCACCCGGCGGCAGGTGCTCGGGATGATGCGCTGGGAGGCGCTGGTGGTCGCCGTGGCGGGGCTCGCCGTCGGCGCCGTGATCGCCTGGGTCACCCTGGTGCCCATCGCCCGCGGCCTCACCGGTGCGAGCCCGTACGTCCCGCCGCTCACCGGTGCGGGCATCGCCGGGGGTGCGGTGGCGCTGGCGCTGGCCGCGACGCTGCTGCCCGCGCGGCTGCTGGTGCGGCGCCCCGCCGCCCCGTAGCGGGGCGAGGCCCTTCGGAGGCGCGGCCCGGGCCGCCCGCCCGGCCCCCGTACGGTGCCGCGCCGGCGCGTCCCGCGGGGCCCGTGCGGGCGGTCCTGCGGCGGAACGGGAGGACTCCCCCGGATGACGAACGCGGAAACGGACATTCGCGCCCGGAGATGGGCATTCCGCGTTCGCCCCCCGTTACGGCGAACGCCACTTCCGCTGCCAACCATCCCCGTGGGTGCCCCACGTCCGGGGCCGCTCGCACGCCACAGCCTCCCCACGGGGGAACGACATGCCCGCACCCGAGACCGCCCGTACCCCTTCCGCTTCCCCTTCCCACGTCGACCGCCGCGCCCTGCTGATCGCCTCCGGCACCGGCCTCGCGGCGGCGGGCGGCGCCGCCGCCTGGCTGTTCGGCCCCGGCTCCGACCGGGCCAGCGCCCGGGCCACCACGGCGCCGGCCGCCTCCGCTGCGACCACCACCCCGCCGCCGACCACCCCGCCCGCACCCGTGGAGCCGACCCCCGTCGGCACCACCCTGCACTCCGTGGCGACCCCCACCGGCAAGGGCGCGTACCGGCGGCTGACCGACGGCCCCGGCTGGAAGCGGGTGGTGCGCGCCGACCTCGCCCCCGCGCACCCCGGCCGCACCGACCGCCGTACCGTGCTCGCCGCCTTCGTCCAGCTCACCGACCTGCACGTGATGGACGTCCAGTCCCCGCTGCGGATGGAGTGGATGCGCGAGCACGGTCCGCACGACTGGCGCCCGCACGAGGCGCTGTCCGTGCTGAGCACCCTCTCGATCATCGACCGGGTGAACAGCCTGCGCGGCGGCCCGGTCACCGGCCACCCGCTGGCGTTCGCGATCACCACCGGCGACAACACGGACAACAACTCCACCATCGAACTCGACTGGTTCCTCACCGCGATGAGCGGCGGCCGGATCGACCCCAACACCGGTGACCCGCAGGCGTTCGAGGGCATCCAGAACTCGGGGCTGCCGCTGTTCTGGCAGCCGGAGAACGCCCGCACCGACGCCGACAAGAAGCTCGGCTTCCCGCACCTGCCCGGCTACCTGTCCGCGGCTATGCGCCCGCTCACCGCGCCCGGCCTGAAGATCCCGTGGTACTCCACGGTCGGCAACCACGACGCCCTGTTCAGCGGCGCCTACCGGTCCGGCCCGCACGGCTCGTTCGCCGCGCAGACCGCCGTGGGCGACCGCAAACTGGAGCAGGTGCCGCACGCCGACATGATGCGCGTCTACGAGGCGGTGAGCGCGCAGCGGGACCCGGACGGCGCGCTGGTCCGCGAGGTGCTCCAGCGGTACGCCCGCACCGCCCGCACCGTCACCCCGGACGCGCGCCGCGTCCCGTTCACCCCGCAGGAGTACCTGGCCGCCCACCTCGACCCGAGCCGTACAGGCGCCGGTCCCGTCGGCCACGGCTACGCCGCCGAGGGCGTGGACGCCGACCACCTGTACTACACCTTCCCGGTCGCCGACGGCGTGCTCGGCGTCAGCCTGGACACCACCGACCGGGGCGGCGCGTTCCTCGGGTCCATCGGCTCCGAACAACTCGACTGGCTGGACCGCACGTTGGCCGAGCACGAGGACGAACACGTGCTGGTCTTCAGCCACCACGCCAGCCACAGCATGACGAACCTGCGCACCGACCCGGCCCGGCCCGCGGAGAAGCGGCACGGCGGCGCCGAGCTGACCGCGCTGCTGAAGAAGCACCCGAACGTGCTGGCCTGGGTCAACGGGCACAGCCACCACAACCGGATCGACCCGCGCGACACCTTCTGGGAGGTCAACACCGCGTCCCACGTGGACTATCCGCAGCTCGCCCGGATCATCGAGATCGTCGACAACCACGACGGGACGCTGTCGCTGATCACCACGCTGATCGAGTCCGCGGCACCCCACCGCACCGACTTCCACGACCTGTCCACCACCGGACTGGCCTCGCTCTACCGGGAGTTGGCCTTCAACGCGCCCGGCGCCGACGTCGCCTCCGCCGGCGGCGCCGCCCACGACCGCAACGCCGAGCTGCTGGTGCGGAAGAGGTGAACCGCCGGTCGCCCGCGCCCGGGTGGGCCCGGCGAGGGGCTCAGCGCGGGGTGACCACCACGTAGGCGGCCGGGTCGAGTTCGCAGGACGCCCCCAGCGCCGTCCTGACCACGGCCGCCTGCTGCGCCATCGCGTCGCGCAGCTTCGCGGGGGACAGGAACACCATCGTGACGCCCAGCGACTCCAGGTGCTCGCGCTGCCGGGCGTAGTAGGACCACAGCGCGTCGTCGGCCGGGTCCAGGCAGAGCGCGACGCCGTGCTCCGGCCAGAAGGCGTCCACGCCGCCGAGCGGCGGGCCGCCGGGCAGCCGCAGGTCCACGTTCCACGCCGGGTCGGGCAGGCTGTGGGCGCGCACCATCGTGTAGAGCCGCTGCTCGGCCATCGCGCGGTCCTCCGTACGCAGTACGTCCACCGCGCGCCGCACCGTCGGGCGGTGCAGCAGCCCGGCGCGGGAGAGTTCCCGCAGCACCGCGGAGCCGTCGCAGTGCCCCGACCGCACCGCCTCGGTCAGCAGCGCCCGTACGGCGTCGGTGTCGGCGAGTACGGCGATCGCGTCGGCCAGCGCACGCGGCACCGGAGCGCACGGCAGCCCCACCACGTCCGTCGGGCACGGCAGTTCGCGGGTGCGGTGCACGTGGACGTCGCCGGCGTCGCGCAACCGCCGCTGCCAGGGCACCAGCACGTCGATCACCGGCAGGCCGATCAGCGGGGGGACCGAGCTGAAGCGGTACAGGGCGAGCGCGGCGAGACCCGTGAGCACCGCTTCCCGGCCGCCTCCCACGGGGCCGTGCCGGTCGGGGTCGCGGCCCGCGTACAGCAGGGCGGCCCGGAGGCGTTCCTCGCTGCTGGGCGGGCCGGAGTGCAGCAGGCACACCTGCGGCAGGACCTGCTGCCAGCGGCCGCCCGGACGGCAGTGCTCGCCGATCTCCGAGGCCGTCAGGCCGAGTTCGCGCAGGCGGCGGAACGTCACCACCGTCTCGTCGCAGCCGTCGCGGCGGTCCAGGGCGTGGGGGGTCAGGTCGTTCGCGGTCATGGCCGAGTGTTTCCCGCCGAACGGGGTGGAACTAACCCTTGTTACACGCTCGTCGACAAAACCGGACAACGCCGGGCTAAAGTACCGGGGCCCGCCTGCCGAGTTGCCCTGCCGGGGGCTGGGCCGCCCGCCCGCCTTGCCTCCGCGGCGGGGTTGCCGGACCACCGGCCGGTGGGTGGCTGGTCGCGCAGTTCCTCGCGCCCCTGGGGGGGTGCGGGTTGTTCGTGGTGGAGGCGCCGCCCGCCCTGCCCCCGGGGCGGGGTTGCCGGACCACCGGCCGGTGGGTGGCTGGTCGCGCAGTTCCTCGCGCCCCTGGGGGGGTGCGGGTTCTTGCGGGGTGGGGCGCCGGGGGTGTGGTGGTCCGGCGCCCCTGGGGCGGGGTGGTCAGCGGGAGGGAGCGTCGCACTGTTGGGCGCGGAGCGCGCGGGCCAGGTCGTCGCGGCCTTCGAGCACCAACCGGCGCAGCGCGGGGGCGGCTTCGGCCCGCTCGGAGAGCCACTTGTCGGTCTCCGCCAGGACGAGCGCCCCCTCCTGGAAGGACGGGTAGAGCCCGCGCACGACGTCCATCGCGATCTCGATCGACCGCTCGGCCCAGACCCGTTCGATCGCCGCGAAGTAGGGCGCGACGTACGGAGCGCCCAACTCCCGCTGCCCCGGCTGGACGAAGCCCGCGAGGGTCGCCTCGACCAGCGCGTTGGACAGCGTGTCGGAGTCCACCAGCGCGGCCCAGGCGGCCGCCTTCACCTCCGGGTCGGGCCGCGCCGCGAGGCACCGCACCTCGTGCCGGTGGCCGGACGCCGTGTCGTCGCGCCCGCGCTCCGCCGCGACCGCGTCGGCCCCGGCCGCCCCCTCGGAGACGAGCGCTTCGAGGAACGTCCAGCGCAGCTCCTGGTCCACGTCGAGCCCGTCGATCTTCGCCGAGCCGTCCAACAGCCCCTGGAGCAGTTGCAGATCGGCCGCGGTGGCGGCCACCGCCGAGAAGAACCGGGCCCACGCCAGTTGGTGCCCGCTGCCCGGCTCGGCCTGCCGCAGCTCGCGCAGCGCCCCCTCCGCGAGGGACGCGCCCGCCTCCTGCCGCGCGTCCGGCGCCACGTAGTGCTCCAGCGCGCTGCGCGCCTGGAGGTGCAGCGACTGGAGCACCCCGATGTCGCTCTCCTGCCCGGCGAAGCGCAGCACCAGCTCCAGGTAGTCCCGCGCGGGCATCAGCGCGTCCCTGGTCATGTTCCACACCGCCGACCACGCCAGTGCCCGTGCCAGCGGGTCGGTGAGTTCGCCGAGCCGCTCGCGGAGCGTGGCGAGCGAGACCTCGTCGAAACGGGTCTTCGCGTACGTCAGGTCGTCGTCGTTGACCAGCACCAGGTCCGGCCGCGGCTGCCCGGTCAGCTCGGTCACCGCCGTGGACGGCCCGGCCACGTCGGCCTCGGCGCGGGCGTAGCGCTCCAACGCGCCCTCGGGCGTGCGCCGGTAGAGGCCGACCGCGATCCGGTGCGGCCGCAGCCGGGGCCGCGCGCCGTCCGCGGTCTGCGCCACCGACAGCTCGGTGATCCGGCCCTCCGCGTCGCAGACCACCTGCGGGGTCAGCGAGTTGACGCCCGCGGTCTCCAGCCACGCGGCCGACCAGGCGGCCATGTCCCGCCCCGACGTCTCCGCCAGCACCGACAGCAGGTCCGCCAGCGTGGTGTTGCCGTACGCGTGCCGCTTGAAGTAGCGCCGCGCCGCCTCCAGGAACGCGTCCCGCCCGACGTACGCGACGAGCTGCTTGAGTACCGAGGCGCCCTTGGAGTAGGTGATCCCGTCGAAGTTGAGCTTCGCCGCCTCCAGGTCCGGGATGTCGGCCACCACCGGGTGCGTGGAGGGGAGCTGGTCGGCCCGGTAGGCCCACGCCTTGCGGCGGTTGGCGAAGGTGATCCACCCCTCGGTGAACTCCGTCGCCTCGACCAGCGCGAACGCGCCCATGAAGTCGGCGAACGACTCCTTCAGCCACAGGTCGTCCCACCAGCGCATGGTCACCAGGTCGCCGAACCACATGTGCGCCATCTCGTGCAGGATGACGTTGGCCCGGCCCTCGTACGACGGCCGCGTCACCTTGCCGCGGAAGACGTACTCCTCGCGGAACGTCACCAGGCCCGGGTTCTCCATCGCGCCGAGGTTGTACTCCGGCACGAACGCCTGGTCGTACTTCCCGAACGGGTACGGGTAGTCGAAGCTCTCGTGGAAGAAGTCCAGCCCGCGCCTGGTCACGTCGAAGATCGCGTCGGCGTCGAAGTGCCGGGCCAGCGAGCGGCGGCACAGCGCGGACAGCGGGATGTCCAGCACCGCGCCGTCCGGGTGCGTGCGCGCGTAGTGGTCGTGCTCCACGTGGTACGGCCCGGCGACCACCGCGGTGATGTACGTGGAGATCGGCTGGGTCGGCGCGAACACGGTGGTGGCGCCGCCGCCCTCGGCCGGCACGGGGTCGCCGTCGGCCGCGCCGTTGCTCAGCACCGTCCATCCCTCGGGCGCGGTGACCCGGAAGGAGAAGGGCGCCTTCAGGTCCGGCTGCTCGAAGTTCGCGAACACCCGGCGGGAGTCGGCCGGTTCGTACTGCGTGTAGAGGTAGACCTCGCCGTCCTCGGGGTCCTCGAAGCGGTGCATGCCCTCGCCGGTCCGGCTGTAGGCGCACCGGGCGTCCACCACCAGGGTGTTGCGCTCGGCCAGGCCGTCCAGCGCGATCCGGGTGCCGTCGAAGACCGTGGCCGGGTCGAGGTCGCGGCCGTTGAGGCGCACCGACGCCACCGACGGCGCGATCAGGTCGGCGAAGGTGGACGCGCCCGGCCGCGAGCAGCGGAAGTCGATCACCGTGGTGGACCGGAAGGTGCGCGGTCCGCTCCCGGCGGCCGGGCCGACCGCGGAGCGCACGTCCAGCGCGACGTCGTACCGCTCCACGGACAGGATCGCGGCCCGCTCGCGGGCCTCCTCACGGCTCAGGTTCTCGCCGGGCACGTGGCGGCTCCTCTCGGTCTCGGCACTCCTGCCGTCGGGTGCGCCGGGTCGCGGCGCCCTGGCATCCTCCCACGGGCCCCTCGGCCCCGCGGGGCGGCGACGGGGAATGGGGCGGGGCGCGCCGCGCGTTGTACGCCGAGGTGGAAGGCGTCAGCCGCCGGCCACCCGACCCTGACCCGAAGCTGTCCACGAGGAGCGCGCAGTGACCGCGACCGCCGCCGAGAAGACCCCCGCCGACTTCTGGTTCGACCCGCTGTGCCCGTGGGCCTGGATGACCTCCCGCTGGATGCTGGAGGTGGAGAAGGTCCGCCCGGTCGAGGTGCGCTGGCACGTGATGAGCCTCGCGGTGCTCAACGAGGACAAGCTCGACACCCTCCCCGAGCAGTACGCCACCTTCCTGCGCGACGCGTGGGGCCCGGTCCGGGTCGTCACCGCCGCCCGGGAACTGCACGGCGACGAGGTCGTCGGCCCGCTCTACACCGCGCTCGGCACCCGCTTCCACAACCGGGCCGAGCCCAAGACCCGCGAGACCGTCGTGGCGGCCCTGGAGGAGGTCGGACTGCCCGCCTCCCTCGCCGACTTCGCGGACTCCGAGGAGTACGACACGCAGCTCCGCGCCTCCCACAAGGAGGGCATCGACAAGGTCGGCCAGGAGGTCGGCACCCCGGTGATCGCCGTCCCCGGCGCCGACGGCGAGCAGATCGCCTTCTTCGGCCCGGTCGTCACCCCCGCCCCCAAGGGCGAGCAGGCCGCCCAGCTATGGGACGGCACCCTGCTGGTCGCCGCGATCCCGGGCTTCTACGAGATCAAGCGCACCCGCACCCAGGGCCCGATCTTCGACTAGCGTTGGCGGAACTCCACAGTGCGATGGGCGGCGGGGCGGCTTCGTACGGAGTCGCCCCGTACCCGTGTCCGCGGCTCTTCATGGCGTGACGAGTCTCACGTGAGCTGCTGAAAAGGCGTGCGATCCGGGCACGGAGGGCGAGGGGCGGAGGAGCCCGGCGTGCGGGTGAAGCCTCCAAGCGGGGCGGCCGCGCTTTGTCGGGGTCCGACGATGATCGGCGGACGGCCGCTGCGCTAGCGTCGCGGTGTCCCGACCGTCTCGCACCCTCGCGGAGTCATCCATGAGCACTGCCGCCTCCACGGCCCCCGGCGCCGTCCTCGCCGATCTGCTGCCCGCCTCCTCGGCCCACCGGGCCCGGTTGCGGGACGCCGCGCTCGTGGCCGGCGGAGCCGTGCTCACCGGACTGGCCGCGCAGATCTCCGTGCCCGTACCGGGTTCGCCGGTGCCGGTCACCGGGCAGACCTTCGCCGCGCTGCTGGTCGGCACCGCGCTCGGCGCCCGCCGCGGCTTCGCCGCCCTCGCGCTGTACGCCGCCGCGGGTGTGGCCGGGCTGCCGTGGTTCGCCGAGGGCAGCTCCGGCTGGTCCATGCCGACCTTCGGCTACATCCTCGGGATGATGCTCGCCTCCGCGGTCGTGGGCGCCCTCGCCCGGCGCGGCGGCGACCGCACCGTGCTGCGGACCGCCGGGGTCATGGTGCTCGGCTCGGCCGTCGTCTACGCGGTCGGCGTGCCCTACCTCGCGCACGCGGCGCACCTGTCCATGGCCGACGCCGTCCGCCTCGGCCTGCGGCCCTACCTCCTCGGCGACGCCCTCAAGGCCGCACTGGCCATGGGCTTCCTGCCCACCGCCTGGCGCCTCCTCGACCGCGGGTAGGGCCTGTCCGGGGGTGCCCCGGCCCGCGAACCGCCCCGGGCCGGCGGAACGGGGCACCCCGCGGGGTGGGACAATCACCGCATGCGCGTCTACCTCGGCTCCGATCACGCCGGCTTCGAACTCAAGAACCACCTCGTCGAGTGGCTGAAGGCCAACGGCCACGACCCCGTGGACTGCGGCCCCCACATCTACGACGCGGTGGACGACTACCCCCCGTTCTGCCTGCGCGCGGCGACCCGTACGGTCGCCGAACCCGGCACCCTGGGCATCGTGATCGGCGGCTCGGGCAACGGCGAGCAGATCGCCGCGAACAAGGTGAAGGGCGTGCGCGCCGCGCTGGCCTGGAGCGAGGAGACCGCCTCCCTGGCCCGCCAGCACAACAACGCCAACGTCCTGAGCATCGGCGCCCGCATGCACACCCAGGAGGAGGCGCTGAAGTTCGTCGAGGTCTTCCTCGCCACGCCGTACTCCCAGGAAGAGCGCCACCAGCGCCGCATCGACATGCTCGACGCCTACGAGGAGACCGGCGACCTCCCCCCGGTCCCCGCCCACCACCCGCGGCAGGACTGACCTCAGCGCATGCCCGAGGGCCACACGATCCACCGGCTGGCGCAGGACTGCCAGGACCGGTTCGCCGGGCTGCCGGTCCGGGCCGGCAGCCCGCAGGGCAAGTTCGCCGACGGCGCGGCGCTGCTCGACGGCGCCGTGCTGGACGCCGCGGAGGCGCACGGCAAGCACCTGTTCCTCGGCTTCGCCGGCGTCGGCTGGGTGCACGTCCACCTCGGCCTGATCGGCAAGGTCGCCTTCGACGACGACCCGGTGACCGACACCGTACGGCTGAGGCTGGTCGGCGGGCGGCACGGCGAACACGCGATGAACCTGCGCGGGCCGGCCGCCTGCGAGCTGATCACCGACGGCGAGAAGCAGGCGGTGCACGACCGGCTCGGCCCGGACCCGTTGCGCGCCGACGCAGACCCCGAGCCCGCGTGGGCGCGCGTGTCCCGGTCCCGGATCTCCGTCGCCGCGCTGCTGATGGACCAGAAGGTGCTCGCCGGGGTCGGCAACGTCTACCGCGCCGAGGTGCTCTTCCGGCACGGCGTGGACCCCTTCCTGCCCGGCCGGGCGCTGCCCCGCCCGGTGTGGGACGCGATGTGGGCCGACCTGGTGGTGTTGATGCGCGCGGGCGTGCGCGCCAACCGGATCGACACGGTGCGCCCCGAGCACGAGCCCGAGGCGATGGGCCGGCCGCCGCGCCGCGACGACCACGGCGGCGAGGTGTACGTCTACCGGCGCACCGGGCAGCCGTGCCTGGTGTGCGGCACGGAGGTGCGCACCCGGCCGCTGGCCAACCGCAACCTCTTCTGGTGCCCCGCCTGCCAGCCGCCGGACCCCGCGGCCGCGTGACCGGCCGGCCGTGAGGCCGGGCCGCGCCGATCAGTCCACCGGGATGCCCTGCGGCGACTTGATCCGCTTCATGATCATCTGCGAGTTCACGTCCGAGACCCCGGGCAGCGCGATCAGCTTGTCGGTCCAGAACTTCTCGTACGCGTCGGAGTCCGCCACCGCGATCCGCAGCAGGCAGCCGGGCGCCCCGTAGAGCCGGTACGCCTCCACCACGTCGGGCGTCGACTGCACCTCGGCCTCGAACGCGGCCACCGACTCGCGGTCGCGGTGCACCTCGACCGACGCGAAGACCTCGAACCCCCGCCCGACCGCCGCCGGATCGACCACCGCGCGGTAGGTGCGGATCACCCCGTCGTCCTCCAGTTGCCGCACCCGGCGCAGGCAGGGGGAGGGGGTCAGACCCACCCGCTGGGCCAGTTCCTGGTTGGTCAGCCGGCCGTCGGCCTGCAACTCGCGCAAGATACTTCTGTCGATGGCGTCCATAAGGGGGATTCCTACCACGTAGCGGCGCCATACCGACCGGTATTGGCAATCATATGGCAGGTCTACGCGCATATCATTGTGCTGGGGAATGCCGTGCGCCCGGGGAGGCGCGACACCAGTCAGGGAGGCTGCGCATCGTGCGTCACGTCGTGGTCATCAGCACCGGGGGAACCATCGCCAGCCGCTGGCAGGGCGACGGATACGCGGCCGAGGCCGCAGGACAGGAAGTGCTCGCCGCGGGCGCCGTGCCCGAGGGCGTGGACGTGAGCGTGGTGGACCTGTTCACCGTCAACAGCTCGCGGCTGACCACCGCCCACCAACTGCGCCTGCTGCACGCCGTGCACGAGGCGCTGGCCGACCCCGGAGTGGACGGCGTCGTGGTCACCCACGGCACCGACACCCTGGAGGAGTCCGCCTTCTTCCTCGACCTCTTCCACGACGACCACCGCCCGGTGGTCCTGACCGGCGCGCAGAAGCCGCTGGACGCCGAGGACGGGGACGCGGCCGGCAACCTCTACGACGCGCTGCTGACCGCCGCCTCCGGCCGCGACATCGGCGCCGTGATCGTCTTCGGCGGCCAGGTGTACGCGGCCCGGGGCACCGTCAAGAAGCACACCGTGGACGCCCACGCCTTCGGCGACCCGGACGGACTGCCGCTGGGCCGACTGGAGTTCGGCCGGGTGAGCTGGGGCCGCCGGCGCCCGCGCCCGGCTGCGCTGCCGATGCCCGCACCGGGCGTGACCGGCCCCCGGGTGGACATCCTCACCCACCACAGCGACGCGGACGCGGTCCTGCTGAACGCCGCGCTGGCCGCCGGCGCCCGCGGCCTGGTCGTGGCCGGCACCGGAGCGGGCAACGCCAACCCCGAGATCGCCGACGCGGTGCGCCGGGCCGTCGCCGACGGCGTGCTCGTCCTGATCAGCACCAGGGTGCCGGCGGGCGCCGTCGCGCCGCTGTACACCGGCGGAGGCGCGGTGGACCTGGTGGCGGCCGGCGCGCGGCTGGCCGGCTCGCTGCGCCCGGCCCAGGCGCGGATCGCGGTGCTCGCGGCGCTGCTGGCCACCCCCGGGGGCGAGGACCCCGGACAGACCCTGGAAGCGGTCCTGCGGGCGACCCCGCAGGCGCTGCGGGCGTCAGAGCTTTATCTGGTTGATGGTGTCGGCCACTGAGTTGAGGAAGCGGTTGATGTCCGGCGCCATGTTCGTGGAGGCCAGGAAGAAGCCGAACAGGGCCGCCACGATGGCCGGCCCCGGCTTGATGGACTTGGCCCGGATCATCACGACCAGCACGATCGCGAGCAGCAGTGCGGCAGACAGGGAGATAACCATGACGGATCACTTCCTCTTTCGGTAATGCCGGTCCGGGGACCGCACCGCCGCCCCCGCCTCGCCCGTTCCATGGTGCCATCAGCCACGGACACAGGAGACGTGTCTGGACCCATAGTCCCATTCCCACGGGCTAGTCGCGGCACACCACGAGCAACGCCCGGTCGTCGTTGACGTCTTTGGCCACCGCCTCGATCAACCGCCAAGCGGAGCCGCGGAATCCGCCCGGCACCAGGCGGTCCGCCTCGCCGATCAGCCGGTCCATCCCCTCGGCGATCTCCCGGTCCGGCGTCTCCACCAGGCCGTCGGTGAACAGCATCAGCACGTCACCAGAGCCCAACGTGCCCTTCACGCCGTGGAACTCGGCCCCGTCGTACACCCCGAGCAGGGGTCCCTCGGCCGCCATCTCCTCCCAACGGCCGGTCCCCGCGTGCAGTTGCACCCCCGGCAGGTGGCCCGCCGAGAGCAACTCGTAGTCGCCGCTCTCCAGATCAAGCACCAGGTGCACCGACGTGGCAAAACCCTCCTCCCAGTTCTGCCGCAGCAGGTAGCCGTTGGCGGCGCCGAGGAAGGCGTGCGGGGGCAGCGAGCCGAGCAGCCCGCCGAACGCGCCGGACAGCAGCAGCGAGCGGGACGCGGCGTCCATGCCCTTGCCGGACACGTCGGTGAGCACCGCCTCCAGCACCCGGCCGTCGGAACTGCGGGTGGCGACCACGAAGTCACCGGAGAACGACTGGCCGCCGGCCGGCCGCAGCGCCATCTCCGCGTGCCACCCGCCGGGCAGCCGCGGCAGCCTGCTCTGCACCCTGATCCGCTCGCGCAGGTCGAACAGCATGCTGTGGCCGCGCCGCCAGGGCACCCCCACCCGGGCCCTGAACTGCGCTATCACCAGCCCGACCAGCGCCACCGCGGTCACCAGCAGAACCGTGCCCGGCGTCACCCGCCCCGGGCCCTCCCGGTACGGGCCGAGCACCGCCGACTCCACCACCATCGCCAGCGCGGAGCCCGCGTACAGCAGCAGCAGGCTCGCCGGGCGCAGCAGCAGCCCGCCGGCCAGGATCGGCAGCACCAGGGCCTCCGGCGGGCACCACACCGGCATGTTCACCGACGCGTACGCCAGCGCGGGGATCGCCACCGCGACCGCCGCCAGGCCCGCCCACTCCGAGGCGTCGCCCCGGAAGTAGTCGACCGCGGACCGGCGCACGGCCAACCGGGCCCGGTGCAGCCTCCTGCGCCACCGGAACCCGCGCTCGCCCTTCGCCGCCGCCTTGTCCATGTCCCCGGCGACCCTACCCACCGATTGCCGCGCCGTGCAGGGCGGATGGCCTGTGAAGTGGCACGCGGTGGCGCGAACGGGGCGCCCGCCGCGGTCCTGACGAGCGGTCGGCCCGGCCGGGCGGAAATGCGTTCGCCGCGCTCCGTGCCCGGCTGGTAGGCAGTCCGTCATGACCATCGAACTGCGCGGCGCCGCTCCGGACCAGTGGGACTACCTGTTCGACCGGGTGGAGCGGGCCTTCCACGCCGAGACCGAAGCCGTCGAGAAGCGCGCGATGTGGCGCGGCGTGTCCGAGTTCGACCGGCTGACCACGGCATGGGACGGCGACGAGCTGGTGGGCACCGCGGGCCTGCACTCGTTCCGGATGACCGTCCCCGGCGGCGGGCTGCTCGACACCGCCGGAGTGACCATGGTCACCGTCCAGCCCACCCACACCCGCCGCGGCATCCTCCGCTCGATGATGCGCCGCCAGTTGGACGCGCTGCGTGACGGGGGAGAGCCCGTCGCGGTCCTCACCGCCTCGGAACCGGCGATCTACGGCCGCTTCGGGTACGGCATCGCCACGCAGGAGATGAGCGGCGCCATCGACACCGCCCGGGTCCGGCTGACCGTCCCGGCGGCCCCCTCCGGCGCGTTCCGGCTGCGGCTGGTCGCACCGGACGACCCCGGCGCGCTCGCGGCCTGTGAGGACGTCTACGCCGCTTCGGTGGCCGGGCGGGCCGGGATGCTGGCGCGGCAGCCGCACTGGGAGCAGTTGGGCATCGTGGACGCGCCCGCGGTCCGGCGGGGCGCCGGCCCCCTGATGTGCGTGCTGGCCGAGAGCGGCGGCGAGGTGCGCGGCTACGCCCGGTACGCCGTCGCGATCCGGAGCGGCGGCGAGAACGAGGTGCGGCTGCGGAACATCGCCGCACTCGACCCGGCGGCCTACGCCGAACTGTGGCGCTACCTGCTCTCGATCGACCTCACCGGGTCGGTCCGCTTCGGCAGCCTCCCGGTCGACGACGCGCTCCTGCACCTGGTCTCCGACCCGCGCCGGTGCGCCCTCGCCCTGGCCGACGGGCTGCACCTGCGGCTGGTCGACGTCGGCGCGGCGCTGGCCGCCCGCGCCTACTCCGTCCCGGTCGACGTGGTGCTCGACGTCGCCGACGCCTTCTGCCCCTGGAACGCCGGGCGCTGGCGGCTGTCCGGCGACGCCTCCGGGGCGACCTGCGAGCGCACCACCGACCCGGCCGACATCGCCCTGGACGCCAAGGAGTTGGCGGCGGCCTACCTCGGGGGCCCCACCCTCGGCGCGATGGCGGGCGCCGCCCTCCTCCACGAACTGCGCCCCGGCGCCCTCCCCCTCACCAGCGCCGCCTTCCACACCACCCCGGCCCCCTGGCTCCCCCACGGCTTCTGACCCCCGGCCCCCCGGGAACACCCACCCGGGCACCCGCGGGATCGCCGCTGCTCGCGGGCGCGCTGTCGGTAGCGGTGTCTAGGATCGTGGCACGGACCAGATCCTGGGGGTGGGCTCATGAACATCCAGCACCTGACCAGTGCGGCAGCAGTCGAAAAGGCCCTGATGGAGTATGACCGAAAAGGGGGACAGGCGTTTCGGGACGAGTATCACTTCGGGTCCGCCACGCAGTACTACATCCACTCCACGGATCGGTTGTACGACGCTAAGGCGATCGCCGGCGTTGCCTTCGGGTACCAGCACCCGAATGACGGCCCTCTGTCGAAGGACGCCTTCTCCGGCGGGGAAGCCGCCGCCAACCGCGTGCTGCGCTCGCTGGGATACTCCGTCATTGGCAACCACTCTGAGACAGTGGACGCCGAACGGGCCTGGCGTATGGCTGTCTGGGCGGATTTGGTCGCGCGAGGGGACGCTGACGGTTTGGTGACCCCGGATGCCCTGAGGTCCGTGGGGGCGTACGGAAATTTCCGTGGCATCTGGACAGATAAGAAGCGTACGAAGAAGATCCACCCCAACGGGGTGGCGATCGGGCTCAAGCACACCGGTCAGCACTACCCCGATGACCTGAGTGAGACGGGAGTCCTGTACCACTACCCCGTCACGCGGCAGCGTGGCCGGGACCTCGGCGAAGTGAACGCGACGAAGGCGGCGGCCCTCACCGGGCTACCCGTCTTCGTGATCACCGAGCATGGCGATCTCCGGGGCGTACGGCTTGCTTGGGTGGAAGGCTGGGATGATGAGAGCAGCCTGTTTCTGGTCACGTTCGGCGAAAACCCTCCCGGCCGCGTCATCAATCGCGACCTTTCGGAAGAAGAGCCATTTATCCTTGAGGGGAACCGCAGGCGTCGGCGGAACGGCTCCGTTGTTGAGCGGCCCGATCAAGCACGCTTCAAGCTTGAGGTTTTCCTCAGGTACGGCCCGCGCTGCCCTCTTTCCGGAATTGATGTGCCTCAAATGATCGAAGCAGCACATCTGCGGGGCGACGCTGAGGGCGGCAGCCCTGACGCCCGGAATGGGCTCCCCATGAACGCTGCCCTACACCGGGCTTTCGATGCACACCTCTTCGCCATCCATCCTGATTCCCTCACGGCAGAGGCCCGCCCTGGAGGACCGAGCTTGGCCGCCATGGGCATCCTTCATCCGCGGCTGGACCTTGAGCAGCTTCCGCACCGTGAGGCTCTTCGCTGGCGCTACAACGAGTGGTTGCGGCGCACTGGCCGCGAACAGCAGGTCCAGAACGAGGAGCATGCCGCGCCCTGAGGCAGGGCGGGAGGGGGGTGGAGCGGGCGACGGGAATCGAACCCGCGTAGCTAGTTTGGAAGACTAGGGCTCTACCATTGAGCTACGCCCGCGAAGCCGGTGGGTGCTGGGAAACAGCACCCTGGCACCCAGGATTCTGGCACACCGCACGCCACCCGGTCGAACCGGCTCGGCGGTGGGCGTGAATCCTGGCTGCCCGGGCGTACGGAGGCATGTACTCTACGTGTCGCACCAGCGGGGTGTGGCGCAGCTTGGTAGCGCGTCCGCTTTGGGAGCGGAAGGCCGTCGGTTCGAATCCGGCCACCCCGACCAGCAGTTACGCGGTCACCGCAGCGAAGTGCGCAACGACGACGCGACCCCGCCACCGCCGGCGGGCGGCGAGAGTGCGACGGATCGGATCGACCCCGTCCGGGGCGTTTGGCGCTACCGGTAGGATGGGCGGTCGGCGACCCGACGCGTGGCCCCGACCGCGCGCATGAGAGTGGCCCCCATCAACGTAAAGCCCCCAAGGAGACCCAACCGTGAAGAGCGCCGTCGAGACTCTGAACCCGACCCGGGTTCGACTCACTGTCGAGGTGCCCTTCGAGGAGCTCAAGCCCAGCCTCGACGCGGCGTACAAGAAGATCAACCAGCAGGTCACGGTGCCGGGCTTCCGCAAGGGCAAGATCCCTGCGCGCGTCATCGACCAGCGGTTCGGCCGTGGCGCGGTCCTCGAAGAGGCCATCAATGAGGCGCTGCCGAAGTTCTACACGGAGGCGGTCACCGAGGGTGAACTCGCCGAGAACGTGCTCGGGCAGCCCGACGTGGACATCACCGAGTTCAACGACGGCACCGAGCTGAAGTTCACCGCCGAGGTCGAGATCCGCCCGACCATCGAGATCCCGGACTACTCCGGCATCGAGGTCACCGTGGACGCCGTCGAGGTGCCCGAGGAGGACGTCGACACCTCGCTGGAGCAGCTGCGCGACCGCTTCGCCACCACCACCCCGGTCGAGCGCGCCGCCGCCGAGGGCGACGTGGTCGTGGTCGACCTCCAGGCGTCGATCGACGGCAAGGTGCTGGAGGACGGCGTCGCCAGCGGCGTCAGCTACACCATCGGCTCCGGCCAGCTCCTCGACGGCATCGACGAGGCCGTCACCGGGCTGGAGAAGGGCGGCACCGCCACCTTCACCTCCTCGCTCAGCGGCGGCACCGGCGCCGGCCAGGACGCCGAGGTCAAGGTGGACGTCACCGACGTCCAGGCCCGCGAACTGCCCGAGCTGGACGACGAGTTCGCGCAGCTCGCGTCGGAGTTCGACACCCTGGAGGAGCTGCGGGCCGACTCCCGCAAGCGCCTGGAGCGGATCAAGACCTACGACCAGGCCACCCAGGCCCAGGAGAAGGTGCTGGACGCGCTCATCGAGCTGACCGAGGTGCCGATCCCGGAGAAGCTGCTCGCGAGCGAGATCGAGACGCGCACCCACAACCTGGAGCACCACCAGTTCCCGGCCCTCGGCCTGACCTGGGACACGTACCTGGAGCGCGAGGGCAAGACCCGCGAGGAGTACGACGCGGAGGTGTCCGAGCAGGCGGTCAAGGGCATCAAGACGCAGTTCATCCTCGACGAGCTGGTCAAGACCGAGAAGCTCTCGGTCAACCAGGAGGAGCTGACCGAGCACCTCATGCGCCGCGCGCAGTCCTCGGGCATGTCGCCCGAGCAGTTCGCCCAGGCCGTCGTCGAGGGCAACCAGGTCCAGCTCCTGGTCGGCGAGGTGGCCCGCGGCAAGGCACTGGCCGTCGTCGTCGAGGCCGTCAAGGTCACCGACAGCAACGGCGAGGTCGTCGACCTGTCCGACGAGGAGGAGGACGAGGACGCCTCCACCGAGGACGCCGCCGAGGCCGCCTCCGCCGAGGCCGCTTCCACCGAGGACGCGGACGAGTCCGCCGAGACGGCCGCCGAGGACGCCCCCGAGGCCGACAAGAGCTGACCCGGAGCGGCCCGGAGCCCCGAAGGCCCTCGGCGGCCCGAAGAGGCGCCGAGGGCCGCTTCGCCGGGGCCCGCCGCGGAAGGCGTTCGCCCGCCAGTGTCAGGGCCGCGGGGAACCGCGCGACCGGCCCGCCCCCGGCGGTGGTCCAGGACCGCCGCCGGGGGCGGGCCGGGCCCGCCGGCCCGGCCCGTGACAGCGGCATCCGGTCGCGCGGTTCCCCGCGCCCCTTTTCCGGCCCGCAGGGCCCCTGTTCCCGGCCCGCGCCCCGAGCGGCGGGAGAGCGGCCCCGAGCGCGCCGTGCAGGGGCCTCCCGGGGACACGCGCCGACCCCCTTCCGCGGCCACCCGCCGTCCCCCTCTGCGGCCCCCGCCACCCTCTCCCGGGGACGCGCCCCGAGCCCCTCCACGGCGCCGCGCGGGCCGCGCGAACCCGTTCCAAACCCGCCCCCCACGGCATGCGCTCACAGCGAACAGTCCCGCGTAGGGGATTGCTGGGCCCCACCTGCGCGTTAGGGTCCACCAGTAGGAGGGCAGGGGTGCGGCAAGGGTCAGCGGCCGCCCCCGACCCGGACGAAGACCGTGACGGTCGCTTCGACCGTCCGACAACGAGCAGGTGGATACGTGACGACTCCGATGCCTACCGCCGCCGGCGAGCCGAGCCCCGGCGGTCTCGGCGACCAGGTCTACAACCGACTGCTCGGCGAGCGCATCATCTTCCTCGGCCAGGCCGTCGACGACGACATCGCCAACAAGATCACCGCACAGCTCCTGCTCCTTGCGGCCGAGCCCGACAAGGACATCTTCCTCTACATCAACAGCCCCGGCGGCTCCGTGACCGCCGGCATGGCGATCTACGACACGATGCAGTTCATCAAGAACGACGTCGTCACCATCGCCATGGGCATGGCCGCCTCGATGGGCCAGTTCCTGCTCACCGCGGGCACCCCGGGCAAGCGCTTCGCGCTGCCGAACACCCGCATCCTGATGCACCAGCCCTCCGCGGGCCTCGGCGGCTCCGCCACCGACATCAAGATCCAGGCCGAGCAGCTCCTGCACACCAAGCGCCGGATGGCCGAGCTGATCGCCGAGCACTCCGGCCAGAGCTTCGAGCAGATCACCAAGGACTCCGACCGCGACCGCTGGTTCTCCGCCGAGGAGGCCCGGGAGTACGGCCTGGTGGATGGCGTGATGCTGTCGGCCGCCCACGTCCCGGGCGGCGGTGGCACCGGCGCCGCGCCCGCCTCCTGAGGCCGCCCGCACCGGCCGCGGTGCCGCGCCCGCCCGGCACCGCCGGCGCGCCGGCCGCGGCCGCCCGGCCCCCGACAACGACGCACCTCATCACCTGGAGACGGTGGACGTGAACCCCTTGAACTTCCCCGGCAGCGGCCTCTACGAGCGCACCGCGGCCGAACGCCCCGGCGTGTTCGGCGCCGAGGCCCGCTACGTCATCCCGCGCTTCGTCGAGCGCACCTCGCAGGGCGTGCGCGAGTACGACCCGTACGCGAAGCTCTTCGAGGAGCGCGTGATCTTCCTCGGCGTGCAGATCGACGACGCCTCCGCCAACGACGTCATGGCGCAGTTGCTGTGCCTGGAGTCGATGGACCCCGACCGGGACATCTCGGTCTACATCAACAGCCCCGGCGGCTCCTTCACCGCGCTGACCGCGATCTACGACACCATGCAGTTCGTGAAGCCCGACATCCAGACGGTCTGCATGGGCCAGGCGGCCTCCGCGGCGGCCGTGCTGCTCGCGGCCGGCAGCCCCGGCAAGCGGATGGCGCTGCCGAACGCCCGGGTGCTCATCCACCAGCCGTACAGCGAGACCGGCCGCGGCCAGGTCTCCGACCTGGAGATCGCGGCCAACGAGATCATCCGGATGCGCCAGCAGCTTGAGGAGATGCTCGCCAAGCACTCCACCACGCCGATCGAGCAGATCCGCGACGACATCGAGCGCGACAAGATCCTCACCGCTGAGGAGTCGCTGGCCTATGGACTGGTCGACCAGATCGTGTCCACGCGCAAGACGTCCGTGGGCGTCTGAAGGACGGGTAAGCTGCGCCCTCCGTGCGGCGCCCCGGACCGTACTCGGATCGCGAGTACGCCCAAGGGGGGCCCACACGGGGGGCGCGGCAAGGTACCGTCGATGAGAGAAGCACCAGGTTCCGTTGAAGGTCGGCGGAGCCCAGGCGAAGGGGAAAGACCTCGTGGCACGCATCGGTGACGGCGGAGACCTGCTGAAGTGCTCGTTCTGCGGAAAGAGCCAGAAGCAGGTGAAGAAGCTCATCGCAGGCCCCGGTGTGTACATCTGCGACGAGTGCATCGACCTCTGCAACGAGATCATCGAGGAGGAGCTCGCCGAGTCCTCCGAGGTGCGCTGGGAGGACCTGCCCAAGCCGCGGGAGATCTACGAGTTCCTGGAGAGCTACGTGGTCGGGCAGGCGCCCGCCAAGAAGGCGCTCTCCGTCGCGGTGTACAACCACTACAAGCGGGTCCAGGCGGGCGAGAGCGGCCGCCCCGGGCATGACGACGCCATCGAGCTGGCGAAGTCCAACATCCTGCTGCTCGGCCCGACCGGCTCCGGCAAGACGCTGCTGGCCCAGACCCTGGCCCGCATGCTGAACGTGCCGTTCGCCATCGCCGACGCCACCGCGCTCACCGAGGCGGGCTACGTCGGCGAGGACGTCGAGAACATCCTGCTGAAGCTGATCCAGGCCGCGGACTACGACGTCAAGAAGGCCGAGACCGGCATCATCTACATCGACGAGATCGACAAGGTCGCCCGCAAGAGCGAGAACCCGTCGATCACCCGCGACGTCTCCGGCGAGGGCGTCCAGCAGGCGCTGCTGAAGATCCTGGAGGGCACCACCGCCTCCGTGCCGCCGCAGGGCGGCCGCAAGCACCCGCACCAGGAGTTCATCCAGATCGACACCACGAACGTGCTGTTCATCGTGGGCGGCGCCTTCGCCGGTCTGGAGAAGATCATCGAGGCGCGGGCGGGCGCCAAGGGCATCGGCTTCGGCGCGACCATCCGCTCCAAGCGCGAGCTGAACATGGCCGACCAGTTCTCCGAGATCATGCCCGAGGACCTGGTGAAGTTCGGCATGATCCCCGAGTTCATCGGCCGGCTGCCGGTCATCACCAACGTGCACAACCTCGACCGCGAGGCGCTGCTGCAGATCCTGGTCGAGCCGCGCAACGCGCTGGTCAAGCAGTACCAGAAGCTCTTCGAACTCGACGGCGTGGAGCTGGAGTTCGAGCGCGGCGCGCTGGAGGCCATCGCCGACCAGGCGATCCTGCGGCAGACCGGCGCCCGCGGACTGCGCGCGATCATGGAGGAGGTGCTGATGTCGGTGATGTACGAGGTGCCGTCCCGTCAGGACGTCGCCCGTGTCGTCATCACCGCCGACGTCGTGCACTCCAACGTCAACCCGACCCTCGTCCCGCGCGACCCGCGGATCGCCGGCCAGGGCGAGCAGAAGAGCGCCTAGCGCCGCGGCGGCAGCCGCAGCCCGGCAGCACGCGAAAGGGGGCGCCCGGTCCGAGACGGACCGGGCGCCCCCTTCGCCGTACCAGGGGTGCCGCCGGGAGGCTACTGCGCCTCCACCTCCACGTCGTTGCGGACCTTGGAGGTCAGCTCTCCGGCGTCCGCGATCGAGGGCGCGCTGCCGCCGCCGGTGATGATCTGCGCGGAGTCGATCGGGATGACGTACGCCACCGTGCTGTAGTCCGCCCACACGCAGACCGTCGTGTTGACGGTGTAGGACTGGCCGGACTCCTCGCCCGTCTCCTTGATCGTCTGGCACTTCATGACCGCGTCGCTCTTCATGCCGGCCGGCTTGACGGACTGCGGGCTGCCGGAGGTCTCGACCTTGGTGCCGTTCTCCTTGTCCTCCTCCGTGCCCTGCTTGAGCATGGCGAACATGCCGTCGACGACCTTGCCCGGGTCCTTGACCGTGCCGTAGACGCCGGAGAACTCCAGCAACTTGCCCGCCAGGGCCGACGTGTCCTCCTTGTAGGACGCGCTGACCTGGGTCGGGTCGCTGACCCCGAGTGCCTTGATCTTGGCGAGGTCGTCGTCGTCGAAGCCGTCGCCGTCGGAGTCGTCGCTCTTGGCGTAGTCGCCGGCCACCGTGTCCGGGGTGGTCAGGGTGTACTTCTTGCCGTCGTCGTGCAGTGAGGAGGAACCGCTGCTGCCGCCGCCCCTGGTGGCGAAGAACACGCCGCCGCCGACCGCGATCAGGGCGACGACCACGCCGACGATGACGCCGGTGCGCTTGCCGTTCCCGCCCTGCTGCGGAGGCTGGGGGTACCCGTAACCCTGCTGCGGCATCTGGCCGTAGGGGGGCTGCTGGCCGTAACCGGGCTGCGGCGGCTGGCCGTAGGCCGGCTGGCCCCCGTACGGAGGCGGGGGCGGCGGGGCCTGCTGGGGGTAGCCGTAGCCGTAGCCGGGCTGCGGCTGGCCGTAACCGCCCTGCGGCGGCGGGCCGGGCTGCGGTTGGCCGTAGCCGCCACCCTGGGGTTGGTCGCCGTACGGGTTCGGCGGCGGCTGGTTGTAGCTCATGGGTTCGTCCCCTCCGTTAACGAGTCCGGCCATCCTCCCGGATGACATGCCCGGTTCTGTATCCGGGGGCGCAACCGATCCGTAACAGCTCGCGTCACGGCCGGCCGCGCCGACCCGCGGCAACCGGCCCGTTTGGCGGCGCACGGGTGCGGCCACCGGTCCGCCCGGTGGCCGGCTGCGGGGTCAACCGGCCCACCGGGCACGGGGGTTCAGCTCGCGGGCACCTCGACGTCGTCGCGCACCTTCGCGGTGAGCGCGGCGAGGGCCGGGATCGACACGGCGGGCGTTCCCATCGCGCTCTGCGAGCTGTCGTAGGCGAGGAGGTACCCGACCGTGCTGTAGTCGGCCCACGCGCACACCGTGGTGTGGTTGGGGACCTGCTGGCCGTCCACCGGCGTGGTCTCGGTGACCTTCTGGCACTTCACGAGCGCGTCGGGCTTCAGTCCGGCCGGCTGCACGGACTGCGCGTCGCCGGTCGGCACGATCGTCGAGCCGTCCTTCCGCGCCCGCGCCCGGTCGGCGGCGAACAGGCCGATCATGCCGTCGACCGCCTTGGCCGGGTCCTTCACGTCGCCGTGGACGCCGTTGAGGTACAGGTACTTCCCGGTGGCGACGTTGCCGGTGACGTAGGTCCCCGCCACCTGGACGGGGTCGGTGACACCGAGCGCCTCCAGCCGGCTGACGTCGCCGTCCAGCAGGCCCGGGTTGGCGCCGGCGGACTGGTCGGCCCGGGTGTAGGTGCCGGCGACCGTGTCCGGGGTGGTCAGGGTGTACTTCTCGCCGTCGTCGTGGAGCGCGGACGACGAGCCGCCGCCCCTGGTGGCGAAGAAGACGCCCGCGCCGATCGCGACCAGCGCCACGACGGCACCGATGACGATGCCGTTGCGCCTGCCGCTGCCGCTGCCGCTGCCGCTGCCGCTGCCGTTGCCGTTGCCGTTGCCGCTCGCCGCGGGCCCCGGCGGCAGCGGTGAGCCGTACCCGGGCTGCGGCGGCCCGTAGCCGCCCCCCTGGGCCCGGTCGCCGTACGGGCCCGGCTGCGATGGGTCGTGGCTCATGGTGTGGTCCCCTCCGTTGACAAGTCCCGCTCATCCTGCCGCAGTCGCGGCCCGCCGCGCCCTCCGGGCGGCGGGCTGCTCCCGCGGCGGCCGGGCCGCCCGGGCCGCCCTGTGGATAACCCGTCGGGAGCCAGGCGGCGGGCCTACTAGAATCGGGACCGTGACCGACAACACTCATCCGCGCCCCGCCAGCGGGCAGCACAGCGACCCCCATCTGCCGACCCAGTACACGCCGGCCGAGGTAGAGGGGCCGCTGTACGAGCGGTGGGTGGAGCGCGGGTACTTCGAAGCCGACGCGAAGAGCGACAAGCCGCCGTACACCATCGTCATCCCGCCGCCGAACGTGACGGGCACCCTCCACCTCGGACACGCCTTCCAGCACACGCTGATGGACGCCCTCACCCGCCGCAAGCGCATGCAGGGCTTCGAGGCGCTGTGGCTGCCCGGCATGGACCACGCCGGCATCGCCACCCAGAACAAGGTCGAGCAGCAGCTCGCCGAGGAGGGCAAGTCCCGCCACGACGTGGGCCGCGAGGACTTCGTCGCCCGCACCTGGCGCTGGAAGGAGGAGTACGGCGGCCGCATCCTCGGCCAGATGCGCCGCCTCGGCGACGGCGTCGACTGGTCCCGCGAGCGCTTCACCATGGACGAGGGCCTGTCCAAGGCCGTCCAGACCATCTTCAAGAAGCTCTACGACGACGAGCTGATCTACCGCGCCGAGCGGATCATCAACTGGTGCCCGCGCTGCATGACCGCCATCTCCGACATCGAGGTGGACTACCAGGACGACGACGGCGAGCTCGTCTCGCTGCGGTACGGCGACGGCGAGGACAGCGTCGTGGTCGCCACCACCCGGGTCGAGACGATGCTCGGCGACACCGCCGTCGCCGTCCACCCCGACGACGCGCGGTACGCCCACCTCATCGGCCGGCGGATCAAGCTGCCGCTCACCGACCGGACCATCCCGGTGGTCGCCGACGCGCACGTCGACCCGGAGTTCGGCACCGGCGCGGTCAAGGTGACCCCCGCCCACGACCCGAACGACTTCGCCATCGGCCAGCGGCACTCCCTGGAGTCCCTGACGATCATGGACGAGCGGGCGGTCATCACCGTGCCCGGCCCGTTCCAGGGCCTGGACCGCTTCGAGGCGCGCTCGGCGATCGTCGAGGCGCTGCGCGAGCAGGGCCGGGTCGTGGCCGAGAAGCGGCCGTACGTCCACTCCGTCGGCCACTGCTCCCGGTGCAAGACCACCGTCGAGCCGCGGCTGTCGCTCCAGTGGTGGGTCAGGGTCGAGCCGCTGGCCCGCGCGGCCGGCGACGCCGTGCGCGACGGCCGGGTGCGGATCCACCCGCCGGAGATGGAGAAGCGGTACTTCGACTGGGTCGACAACATGCACGACTGGTGCATCTCCCGGCAGCTCTGGTGGGGCCACCGCATCCCGGTCTGGTACGGCCCCGCGGGCGAGCAGGTCTGCGTCGGGCCCGACGAGCTCCCCCCCGCCTCCGGCGAGGGCTGGACCCAGGACGCCGACGTCCTGGACACCTGGTTCTCCTCGGCGCTGTGGCCCTTCTCCACCCTGGGCTGGCCCGAACAGACCGCGGACCTGGCGAAGTTCTACCCGACCGACGTCCTGCTCACCGGTCACGACATCATCTTCTTCTGGGTCGCCCGGATGATGATGTTCGGCCTGTACGCGATGGACGACACCCCGCCGTTCCACACCATCGCGCTCACCGGCCTGGTGCGCGACGAGCACGGCAAGAAGATGTCCAAGTCCAACCCGAACTCCGTCGATCCGCTCACCTGGATGGATGCCTACGGGTCGGACGCGGTCCGCTTCACCCTCGCCCGCGGCGCCAACCCCGGGGCCGACGTCCCGATCGGCGAGGACTGGGTCCAGGCGTCGCGGAACTTCGCCAACAAGATCTGGAACGCCACCCGGTTCGCGCTGATGAACGGCGCCACCGTGGCCGGGCCGCTGCCGGCGCCCGAGGAGATGTCCGCGGCCGACCGCTGGGTGCTCTCCCGGCTCAACACGGTGGTCGCGGAGGTCGACGCGCTCTACGAGGACTACCAGTTCGCGAAGCTCTCCGACGCGCTCTACCACTTCGCGTGGGACGAGGTCTTCGACTGGTACGTCGAGCTGTCCAAGACCACCTTCCTCAAGGGCGGCGACCCGGCGCGGGTCTCCGGGCGGGTGCTCGGCGAGGTGCTGGACGTCACGCTGCGGCTGCTGCACCCGATCGTGCCGTTCGTCACCGAGACGCTGTGGACCACCCTCACCGGTGAGGAGACCGTGGTCACCGCGGCCTGGCCGGCCGACAGCGGCTTCCGCGACGCGGCCGCCGAGGCGGAGATCGCCGCGGTGCAGCGGCTGGTCACCGAGGTCCGCCGGTTCCGCAGCGACCAGGGGCTCCAGCCCGGCCAGCGGGTCCCGGCCGAGCTGTCGCTCGACGGCACCCTGCTGCCGCCCCACGAGGACGCCATCCGGCAGTTGCTGCGGCTCCAGCCGACCGGCGAGGGCTTCCACGCCACCGCCACCCTGCCCGTCGGCGCGGCCAGGGTCTCCCTCGACCTGTCCGGCGCGATCGACGTGGCGGCGGAGCGCAAGCGGCTGGCCAAGGACCTGGCCGCGGCCGAGAAGGAGAAGCAGCAGGCGGAGCGGAAGCTCGGGAACGACGCGTTCCTGGGCAAGGCACCGGCGAAGGTGGTCGAGGGCATCCGCACCCGGCTCGCCGCCGCCGACGAGGACATCGCCCGCATCACCGCGCAGCTCGCCGCCCTCCCGGCGGCGTAGGCGGCACGGGCGGCACGGGCGGCGCCGCGCACCGGGGGACGGTGCGCGCGGCGCCCGCGCGCGGAGCCCGGGCCCGGGCGGTTCGGCCCGGGCCGCTTCCGTAGACTGGACGCTGTGAGCGAGCACGGGCAGGACGACGAGTTCCCGGACGAGTTCCCGGACGACGGCGAGGACGGCGCGGGAGGCGGGCCGCGCGAGGCGGACCTGGCGGTCATCGAGGCCGGCAGCCGCACGCTGCGCACCCAGGTCACCCCGCCCGCCCCGGAGGACGACGTGCCGGCCCGGCCGTCGGACCCCGAGCTGGACCGCCGGCTGCGCGAGGTCGAGGACGAACTGCTGGGCCGCTGGCCCGAGACGAAGCTCGACCCGTCCCTCGACCGGATCGCCGCACTGATGGACGTGCTCGGCCAGCCGCAGCGCTCCTACCCCGCGATTCACATCACCGGCACCAACGGCAAGACCTCCACCGCCCGGATGATCGAGCGGCTGCTGCTCGCCTTCGAACTGCGCACCGGCCGCTACACCAGCCCGCACGTGCAGTCGATGACCGAGCGGATCAGCCTGGACGGCGCGCCGATCTCCGCGGAGCGCTTCGTCGAGGTGTACCGCGACATCCAGCCGTACGTCGAGATGGTCGACGCCGCCCAGCCGCACCGGATGTCCTTCTTCGAGGTGATCACCGGCATGGCGTACGCGGCGTTCGCGGACGCCCCGGTCGACGTGGCGGTGGTCGAGGTCGGCATGGGCGGCAGTTGGGACGCCACCAACGTGGTGGACGCCTCGGTGGCCGTGGTCTCCCCGATCTCGCTGGACCACACCGACCGGCTGGGCAGCACCCCCGGCGAGATCGCCGTCGAGAAGGGCGGCATCATCAAGAAGGGCGCCACCGCGGTCCTGGCCCAGCAGCCGCCGGACGCGGCGCGCGAACTGCTGCGCCGGTCGGTCGAGAGGGACGCCACCGTCGCCCGCGAGGGCGCCGAGTTCGGGGTGGTGCACCGCGAGGTGGCCGTGGGCGGGCAGATGCTCACGCTGCGCGGCCTCGGCGGCGAGTACGAACAGGTCTTCCTCCCGCTGCACGGCGAGCACCAGGCGCACAACGCGGCGCTGGCGCTGGCCGCGGTGGAGGCGTTCTTCGGCATCGGCAGCGTCCACCAGCGCACCCTCGACCTGGACACCGTGCGCGGCGCGTTCGCGGCGGTCACCTCGCCCGGCCGGCTGGAGGTGGTCCGGCGCAGCCCCACCGTGGTGCTCGACGCCGCGCACAACCCGGCCGGCGCGCGGGTCACCGCGGCCGCGATCAGCGAGGTGTTCGGCTTCAGCCACCTGGTCGGCGTGGTCGGGCCGAGCGGCGACAAGGACGTGCGCGGGCTGCTGGAGGCGTTCGAGCCGGTGCTCGCGGAGATCGTGGTCACCCGCAACTCCACCTCCCGGGCGATGGACGTCGACGCGCTGGCGGCCGTGGCGGTCGAGGTGTTCGGCGAGGACCGGGTGCAGGTCGAACCGCGCCTGGACGACGCGCTGGAGGCCGCGGTCACCCTCGCCGAGGACGAGGGCGAGTACGCCGGCGCCGGCGTACTGGTCACCGGTTCGGTCATCACCGTCGGCCAGGCCCGCCTGCTGCTGGCCCGCCGGTAGGGCGGCCGCGCACATGCGGACAGCGGAACACCCGTGCACGCGAGCCGCGGCACACCCGTGCGCGCTTACGGCGCAGCACCCGCGCACGCGGGCGCGGAAGGAAACCAGAGGGAAGGGGGCCCGGGCATGCGGACCCTGTGTTCGAGCACGCTGATCGGCGAGTTCTTCGTGGTCGGCTTCGCCGGGCTGGTCGCGATGAAGCATCCCGACCTGTCGATGGGCACCGTGTGGACGGTCTGCGGCGTCACGATGGCGCTGTGCGTCCTGCTGTGCGGGGTGGTCACCCGGCCGTGGGCGGTCGTGGTCGGCTGGGCGCTCCAGATCGGCCTGATCGTCAGCGGCTTCGTGGTCGGTACGATGTTCGTGCTCGGCGTGATCTTCGCCGCCCTGTGGTGGGCGTCGATCCACTTCGGGCGCAAGGTCGACGACATCAAGGCCCGGCACGCGACACAAGCCGCCTGACAACCGATCGGCACCCGCCTTGTAGGCTCGTCGTCACATTCGCTTGTCATACCCGTCAGGAGCCGCACCGTGTCCCAGCGCACCCTTGTCCTCCTCAAGCCGGACGCCGTTCGCCGCGGCCTGGTCGGCGAGATCCTGGGCCGAATCGAGCGCAAGGCCGGCTGGACCATCAGCGCGCTGGAGCTGCGTACCCTGGATCGCGGCACCCTGGAACAGCACTACGCCGAGCACGTCGGCCGGCCGTTCTACGAGCCGCTCGTGGAGTTCATGGCGTCCGGCCCGTCGGTGGCCCTGGTGGTCGAGGGCGAGCGGGTGATCGAGGGAGTGCGCGCGCTGGCCGGCCCGACCGACCCGATCGCGGCCGGGCCCGGCTCCATCCGGGGGGATTTCGGTACCGTCACCCGTGAGAACCTGGTGCACGCCTCGGACTCCGAGGAGTCCGCCGAACGCGAGATCAAGCTCTTCTTCCCCGACCGTTCCGGCAGCTGACCGGGCGGTTCCCGCATCCGACCGGGGTCGGAACGGAACCAGACACTCCGACACGGCGTCACCATTACTGAGGTCCGCTGTGTGTTCTGATGACAATGGCGTCGGAACCCCGACGCCGCGCCCAGCCCGGCGCGACTACGATGGAACCTCCGCCCACGCTCGGGAAGGCCAGACGTATCCACATGGCGAACAACATGTCGTTCATCGGCCGTGACATGGCTGTCGACCTCGGGACCGCCAACACGCTGGTGTACGTCAGGGGCCGCGGGATCGTCCTGAACGAGCCGTCGGTCGTCGCGGTCAACACCAACACCGGCGGCATCCTCGCGGTCGGTGCCGAGGCGAAGAAGATGATCGGCCGCACCCCCGGCAACATCGTCGCGGTGCGCCCGTTGAAGGACGGCGTCATCGCCGACTTCGAGATCACCGAGCGCATGCTGCGCTACTTCATCCTCAAGATCCACCGCCGCCGCTACATGGTCCGCCCGCGGGTCGTGGTGTGCGTGCCCTCCGGCATCACCGGTGTGGAGCGCCGCGCCGTGATCGAGGCCGCCACCCAGGCCGGCGCCCGTACCGTGCACATCATCGAGGAGCCGATGGCGGCCGCGATCGGCGCCGGACTGCCGGTGCACGAGGCCACCGGCAACATGGTGGTGGACATCGGCGGCGGCACCACCGAGGTCGCGGTGATCAGCCTCGGCGGCATCGTCACCGCCCAGTCCATCCGGGTGGCCGGCGACGAGCTGGACAACGCGATCATCCAGCACATCAAGAAGGAGTACAGCCTGCTGCTCGGCGAGCGCACCGCCGAACAGATCAAGCTGACCATCGGCTCCGCGTTCGCCGCCGCGAAGGACGACGAACACACCGAGATCCGCGGCCGGGACCTGGTCAGCGGCCTGCCCAAGACCGTGGTGATCTCCGCGAACGAGGTGCGCAAGGCCATCGAGGAACCGGTGAACGCGATCGTCGACGCGGTGAAGACCACGCTCGACAAGTGCCCGCCGGAGCTGTCCGGCGACATCATGGACCGCGGCATCGTGCTGGCCGGCGGCGGCGCGCTGCTGCGCGGCCTGGACGAGCGGCTGCGGCACGAGACCGGCATGCCGATCCACATCGCCGAGGCCCCGCTGGACTGCGTGGCGCTCGGTGCGGGCAAGTGCGTGGAGGAGTTCGAGGCCCTTCAGCAGGTCCTCGACGCGGCCCCGCGCAGATGACACGGAAGACGAACCGCCCCACCCGGCGCAGGCGCTGTCACCACCGCGGCGCCGGATGCGGGCGCAAACCGGCACAGTAGCTCCGACCGGCCGCGGCCCCAGCGGCGGCGGGTCCGATGAGGAAGGCACGGACTGGCGCCCGTGAGGGACACAAAGGAGAGCCGGCTGCTGCTGGTACTACTGGTGGTCGTGGCGCTCGCGCTGATCACCGTCGACATCCGGGGCGGCGAGAACTCCCCCCTGGACCGGCCGCGACGAGTGGCCCAGTCGGCCTTCGGCCCGGTGGAGAACGCGGTGTCCGGCGTGGTCGACCCGGTGGGCAACGCGGTGGACGCGGTCCGCGACTCCGGCCGCGACAGCAGCACCATCAAGCGGCTGGAGCAGGAGAACACCCAGCTCAAGCAGCAGCTCGGCAGCAAGGACACCACCCGCGCCCGTGCCCAGGAACTGGACAAGCTCCTGAAGGTCGCCGGCGCCGGGCAGTACACCGTCAAGGGAGCGCAGGTCATCGCGATAGGAGCGGCCCAGGGCTTCTCCTGGACGATCACCATCGACTCCGGCAGCAACGACGGCCTCAAGCGCGACATGACGGTGATCAACGGCGACGGCCTCGTCGGCCGGGTCACCACCGTCGGCCGCTCCACCTCGACCGTCCTGCTCGCCAACGACCCGGACTTCACCGTCGGCACCCGGCTGGAGGGCAGCCAGGAGATCGGCTTCGCCACCGGCCAGGGCAACCGGCCGCTGCGCGACCAGCTCCTCAACGGCAAGGCCGACGTGCACAAGGGCGACCGGGTGGTCTCCTTCGGCTCCGACAAGGACAAGCCCTTCGTGCCCGGCGTGCCGGTCGGCAAGGTGGTCAGCGTCGAGCCGTCGGACGGCAACCTCACCAAGACCGTCGAGGTCCAGCCGTACGTGGGCTTCACCAAGCTCGACGTGGTCGGCGTGGTCGTGGTCGGCCCGCGCACCGACCCGCGGGACAGCGTGCTGCCGGCCAAGCCCACCCCGTCGCACACCGCGAAGCCCAAACCGAAGAGCACCCCGTCGCCGGGGGACACCCCCGGTTCCGGCAGCTCCGACGGCGCGGTCCCGCCGAGCACCGAGCCGACGACCTCGACGACCTCGACCAACCCGACCTCCACCGACGGGGACTGACGCCATGCGCCCGAACCGGATCGTGCTCTCCACCGTCCTGGTGGTGATCGCCCTGGTCGCCCAGGTCAGCGTGCTGGCCCGGCTGCACCTGCCGGGTGCGGTCCCCGACCTGCTGCTGCTGACGGTGCTGGGCCTGGCCCTCACCTACGGCCACGTCGGCGGCTGCCTGATCGGCTTCTTCGCCGGACTGCTCGCCGACGTCGCGCCGCCGGCCGACCACGCGGTCGGCCGCTACGCCCTGGTGCTGTGCGTGATCGGCTACGCGGCCGGCCTCGCCAGGCCCGACAGCGGCCAACTGCGCACCGCCGCCGGTCCGATGCTGGTGGTCATCGGCGCCGCCGTCGCCACCACGCTGCTGTACGCGGGCGTCGGCGGACTGGTCGGGGACACCGCGGGCGCCCACGTCGGCCTGGCCAAGCTGGTGTTCACCGCGACGCTGTACGACCTGCTGCTGGCGCCGTTCGTGGTCCCGCTGGTCATGGCGCTGGCCCGCCGTTTCGACCACGACCCGCTCGCGGAGGACGCCGCCGGCAGCGGCTACGGCGGCGGGTTCGGCGGCGGCCGGGGCGGCGGTGGCGGCGGCCGGTTCCGCCTCCGCGGGCGCGGGCGCGCCAGAGCGGGCGCCGGAGCAGGCATCACCCCGCAGCGCGGCCTGTTCGGCCGGGCGCGGTTCAACGGCAGCATGGTGGCAAGGGGAGCACGGCGATGACGGCGAGTGGTGCCCGCACGGAGCGAGCGAGCGGGGAGAGCGAGTAGATGAGCAACATCCCGGAGACCGGGCGGACCAGCCGGGTCACGATCCGGCTGGTCATCCTCCAGGTGCTGGTCCTCTCGCTGCTGCTGACCCTCGGCGGCCGGCTGTGGTACCTCCAGATCCGCAACGGCCAGGAGTACGACCAGGAGGCCGCCAGCAACCACTACCAGCAGGTCGTCACACCGGCCGTGCGCGGCTCGATCCTCGACGACCGGGGCGTGCCGATCGCCGACAACCAGACCCTGCTGGTGGTCTCGGCCAGCCGCACCGACCTGCTCCAGCAGGCCGACGGCGGCACCGCCGTGCTGACCCGGCTGGCCAAGGTGCTCGGCATGAAGCCCCAGGACGTGATGGACAAGGTGCGGCTGTGCGACGCGCAGACCCCGCGCCCGTGCTGGAACGGTTCGCCCTACCAGCCGATCCCGATCACCGACGAGGCCACCACCCAGCAGGCCCTCCAGATCATGGAGCGCCGCGAGGACTTCCCCGGCATCACCGCGGAGCCCACCGCGGTGCGCACCTACCCGGCCCCGGACAAGGCGAACGCGGCCCAGGTACTCGGCTACCTCTCCCCGGTCACCGACAAGGAGGTGGCCGCCTCCGAGAAGACCAGCAACCCGCTGCTGCGCTCGGACCAGGTCGGCCGCTCCGGCCTGGAGAGCACCTACGACGACCAGTTGCGCGGCAAGGCCGGCGTCACCAAGTACCAGGTCGACAACCTCGGCCGGGTGATCGGCAAGGCGTCCGAGACGCCGGCCACGCCCGGCGACAACGTGGTCACCAGCATCGACGCCAAGGTGCAGGCGGTCACCGAGAAGGAACTCAACGACGCGATGGTGACCGCGCGCAAGACGTACGACCCGGTCACCCACAAGAACTTCAAGGCCGACTCCGGCGCCGCGATCGTCATGGACAACAAGACCGGTCAGATCATCGCGATGGCCAGCGAGCCCACCTACGACCCCAACGAGTGGGTCGGCGGCATCTCGGCCAAGGACTACGCGGCCCTGACCGACACCAAGTCCAACTACCCGCTGCTCAACCGCGCCATCCAGGGCGAGTCGGCGCCGGGCTCGACCTTCAAGGTCATCTCCACCTCGGCCGCGGTCAAGGCCGGCTACAGCGAGGACGGCCCGTACGCCTGCACGTCGTCGTTCTCCATCGGCAACCAGGTCTTCCACAACGACGAGAACGAGAGCTACGGCGACATCTCGCTGGCCCGCGCGCTCGAGGTCTCCTGCGACACCGTCTTCTACCGGCTCTCCTACGCCCAGTGGCAGAAGGACGGCGGCAACGACCCGAAGAACCCCAAGGACTACTTCTACACGACCGCCCACCAGTTCGGCCTCGGTGCCACCACCGGGGTGGACCTGCCCGGCGAGGTCACCGGCCGGGTCCCGGACCGGCAGTGGAAGAAGGACTTCTGGGAGGAGAACAAGGCCGACTGGTGCGCGACCGCCAAGAAGCACAAGAACGACAAGAACCCCTCCCTGAGCGTCGCGATCGCCATCGAGAACTGCCCGGACGGCTACGAACTGCGCGCCGGTGACTCCGTCAACTACGCCATCGGCCAGGGCGACACGCTCGTCACCCCGATCCAGATGGCCCGGATCTACGCGGCCCTCGCCAACGGCGGCACCCTGTACCAGCCGACCATCGGCAAGGCCGTGATAAGCCCCGACGGCAAGACGGTCACCCCGATCAAGCCCAAGGCGGTCGCCAAGCTGCCCGACTCCAAGTCCACGCTGAAGTACATCAACCAGGCACTGGCCGGCGTGGTCACCGAGGGCACCGCCGACTGGAAGTTCGGCAACTGGCCGCAGGACAAGATCCCGCTGCACGCCAAGACCGGTACCGCGGAGGTCTCCGGCAAGCAGAGCACGTCCTGGTTCGACACGTACACCAAGGACTACACGATCGTCATGACGATCTCCCAGGGCGGTACGGGCTCCGGCGGTTCGGGTACCGCGATCCGCCGCATCTACGAGGCGATGTACGGCATCAAGAAGGACAGCACCACGATCGACCCGAAGAAGGGCATCATGCCCCAGCCGGTCACGTCGCTGCCGAAGATCTCCGCCGACGGCTCGGTGGTCAGCGCCCAGCAGGCCGCGTACTCCACCGAGGTCGCCGACACCTTCGCCAACTCCCCGGCCGGATCGACCGGGGGCGACCCGGTGCCCGCGCTGGCCGCGCTCACCCCGACCCGGACCGAGAAACTGCTGTACGGCAGGAAGTACACGTGATGAGCGCGAACTCCTACTCCGTCCGGCGGTTCACGCCGGAGCGCTCCACCATGGGCAAGCTGTTCGCCCGGGACTCCGTGGTGCGCCGGATGGACTGGCTGCTCTTCCTGGCCACGATCCTGCTGTGCTTCATCGGCACGCTGCTGGTCTACTCCGCGACCCGCAACCGCACCAGCCTCACCCACGGCGACCAGTACTACTTCCTGATCCGCCATGTGATGAACGCCGGGATCGGCCTGGCGCTGTGCATCGGCGCGATGGCCATAGGGCACCACCGGATGCGCACCATCGTGCCGTTCTTCTACGCGCTGTCGATCCTCGGCATCCTCGCGGTGCTCAGCCCGCTGGGCTCCACCGTCAACGGCGCGCACTCCTGGATCATCATCGGCGGCGGCTTCTCGCTCCAGCCGTCGGAGTTCGTGAAGATCTCCATCATCATCGGCATGGCGATGGTGCTCTCCGCCCGGGTCGACGCCGGTGACCAGGAACACCCCGACCACCGCCGGGTGACGCAGTCGCTCGCGCTGGCCGCCCTGCCGATCCTGATCATCCTGATGATGCCCGACCTCGGGTCGGTGATGGTGCTCGGCGCCATCGTGCTCGGCGTGCTGCTCGCCTCCGGGGCGTCCACCCGCTGGGTGTTCGGGCTGATCGCCACAGGGATCGTGGGCTCCCTGCTGGTCTGGCAGCTCGGCATCCTGGACAAGTACCAGATCGACCGGTTCGCCGCGTTCGCCAACCCCGCGCTCGACCCGTCCGGCGTCGGCTACAACACCAGCCAGGCGCGGATCGCGATCGGCTCCGGCGGGTTGCTGGGCAAGGGCCTGTTCCACGGCAGCCAGACCACCGGCCAGTTCGTGCCCGAGCAGCAGACCGACTTCGTCTTCTCGGTGGCCGGCGAGGAACTCGGCTTCGTCGGCGGCGCGTTCATCGTGCTGCTGGTCGGCGTGATCCTCTGGCGCGCCTGCACCATCGCCCGCAACGCCACCGACCTGTACGGCACGATCGTGGCGGCCGGCGTCGTCGCCTGGTTCGCCTTCCAGTCCTTCGAGAACATCGGCATGACGCTCGGCATCATGCCGGTCACGGGCATCCCCCTACCCTTCGTGTCCTACGGCGGATCATCGATGTTCGCCAACTTCGTGGCCATAGGGATGCTCCAGTCCGTGAAGATGCAGCGGCCCATGTCGGCGTAGCGCGCTGCTGCCCGCTGCCCGCTGCCCGCTGCCCGCTGCTCACCGCCTGCCGCCTGCCGCCTGCCGTCCGCCGTTCGCCCCGTCGCCGGTCCGGCCGGGCGCGTGTCGCGGCTCGGGTACCCTTGAGGGTCACCCTCCCCCCGACGGCCCGGCCGCCGGGGCGCCCGCAAGATCAGGACACACGAAAGTCGCCGAGATGCCTGTCGAGTCGGTCTTCCCGCGCCTGGAAGCGCTGCTCCCGCATGTACAGAAGCCGATCCAGTACGTCGGCGGTGAGCTGAACTCCACCGTCAAGGACTGGGACGCCGCCGACGTGCGGTGGGCGCTGATGTACCCCGACGCGTACGAGGTCGGCCTGCCCAACCAGGGCGTCATGATCCTCTACGAGGTGCTCAACGAGCGGGAGGGCGTGCTCGCCGAGCGCACCTACAGCGTGTGGCCGGACCTGGAAGCGCTGATGCGCGAGCACAAGGTGCCGCAGTTCACCGTGGACAGCCACCGCCCGGTCCGCGCGTTCGACGTCTTCGGGCTCAGCTTCTCCACCGAGCTGGGCTACACGAACATGCTGGCCGCGCTCGACCTCGCCGGCATCCCGCTGGACGCGGCCGACCGCACCGAGGACGACCCGGTGGTGCTGGCCGGCGGGCACGCGGCGTTCAACCCCGAGCCGATCGCCGACTTCATCGACGCGGCCGTGATCGGCGACGGCGAGCAGGCGGTGCTCACCATCACCGACCTGATCCGCGCGTGGAAGGCCGAGGGCCGCCCCGGCGGGCGCGACGAGCTGCTGCTGCGGCTGGCCAGGACCGGCGGCGTGTACGTCCCGCGCTTCTACGACGTGGAGTACCTGCCCGACGGCCGGATCTCCCGGGTCGTGCCCAACCGCTCCGGCGTGCCGTGGCGGGTGTCGAAGCACACCGTCATGGACCTCGACGAGTGGCCGTACCCGAAGCAGCCGCTGGTGCCGCTCGCGGAGACCGTGCACGAGCGGATGTCGGTGGAGATCTTCCGCGGCTGCACCCGCGGCTGCCGGTTCTGCCAGGCCGGGATGATCACCCGCCCGGTGCGCGAGCGCTCCATCACCGGCATCGGCGAGATGGTCGACCGGGGCCTGAAGGCGACCGGCTTCGAGGAGGTCGGCCTGCTGTCGCTGTCGTCGGCCGACCACACCGAGATCGCCGACGTCGCCAAGGGCCTCGCGGACCGGTACGAGGCGGACAAGATCGGCCTGTCGCTGCCCTCCACCCGGGTGGACGCGTTCAACATCGACCTGGCCAACGAGCTGACCCGCAACGGCCGCCGCTCGGGCCTGACCTTCGCCCCCGAGGGCGGCTCCGAGCGCATCCGCAAGGTGATCAACAAGATGGTGTCGGAGGAGGACCTGATCCGCACCGTCGCCACCGCGTACGGCAACGGCTGGCGGCAGGTGAAGCTGTACTTCATGTGCGGCCTGCCCACCGAGACCGACGAGGACGTGCTCCAGATCGCGGACATGGCGCGCAAGGTGATCGCCAAGGGCCGCGAGGTGACCGGGCAGAACGACATCCGCTGCACCGTGTCGATCGGCGGCTTCGTCCCCAAGCCGCACACCCCCTTCCAGTGGGCGCCGCAGCTCGGCGTCGAGGAGACCGACGCCCGGCTGGAGAAGCTGCGCGACGCGATCCGCGGCGACCGCAAGTACGGCCGCAACATCGGTTTCCGGTACCACGACGGCAAGCCCGGCATCATCGAGGGCCTGCTCTCCCGCGGCGACCGCCGCGTCGGCGCCGTGATCCGCGCGGTGTACGCCGACGGCGGCCGGTTCGACGGCTGGCGCGAGCACTTCTCCTACGAGCGCTGGCTGCGTGCCTGCGACGCCGCGCTCCCCGCGTTCGACCTGGACCTGGCCTGGTACACCACCCGCGAGCGGACCGCCGAGGAGGTCCTGCCCTGGGACCACCTGGACTCCGGCCTGGACAAGGACTGGCTCTGGGAGGACTGGCAGGACGCCCTCGACGAGACCGAGGTGGACGACTGCCGCTGGACGCCGTGCTTCGACTGCGGGGTGTGCCCCCAGCTCGACCTGGACATCCAGATCGGCCCCACCGGCAAGAAGCTGCTGCCGCTGACGGTCGTGAACGGCGCGGGCGGCAACTGAGCCGGCCGCAACTGAGCCGGCCGCAACTGAGCCGGCCGCACCGGGGACGGCGCCCGGGCGGTCGGCCGGGCCTCACCAGGGCAGGGTGCCCGAGCGGTCCACGAGGCGGCCGGTCGGGCCGTCGGGGCCGATCGTGGCGAGCGCCACGATCGACTCGGCGCCCACCTCGACGCTGTGGCCGAGCCCGCCGGTGAAGTCGGTCGCGGTCTGCCCGGGGTCGGCGGCGTTGACCTTCACGTCCGCCAGCTCCCGGGCGTACTGCGTGGTGAGCATGGTGACGGCGGCCTTCGAGGCGGCGTACAGCGGCAGGGAGTACTGCGACTCGATCCGCTCCGGGTCGTGGGTCAGGCCGAACGAGCCCATCCCGCTGGACACGTTGACGATGACCGGGTGCGCGGACCTGCGCAGCAGCGGCAGGAACGCGTGCGTGACGCGGACGATCCCGACGACGTTCACGTCCAGGACGGCGCGCACGTCGGCGGCGGTGTACTCCTCGACCGGGCCGACCCGGCCGTGGATCCCGGCGTTGTTCACCAGGACGTCGAGCGCGCCCTCGTGGGCGGCGACGTCGGCGGCGGCCGCCTCGACCGACGCGTCGTCGGCCACGTCGATGCGGACGAAGCGCGCGCCGACCGCCCCGGCCGCGGCCCGGCCGCGCTCGGGGTCGCGGGCGCCGAGCAGGACGGTGTGGCCGGCCTCGACCAGGCGGCGGGCGGTCTCCAGCCCGAGCGACCTGCCTGCTCCGGTGACGAACGTGGTGGTCATGGCTGCTCCTCCGGCTCCGGGCGGCGGCCGGTGCACCGCCCCACCTCCGAGCGTGGCGGGCGGCGGGCGCCGGGGGGAGCCACGGACGGTGGTGGTACGGCGCGTACCACCCTTGGTGGCCCGGTGCGCGGGTGCCCGGCGGGCGCGGGGCCCGGCGCGGTGGTGCACCGCCGGCGCCTCACCCCCGCGCGGACACCGCCTGGACGCCGACGGCGGCGAGGAGGTCGAGCTTGCCGCGCGCGTCGGTGCCCGGGCGCGCGGTGTAGACGACGAGGTGCAGGTTGCCGCCCTGGGTGGTGAGGGTGTCGGAGTTCAGCGCGATGTCGCCGACGTCGGGATGCCCGACCACCTTGTGGGCGCTCTCGTGGCCGCCCACCGACGGCCGTCCCCACAGCTCGCGGAAGCGCGGGCTGCGCTCCAGCCGCGCGACCAGGGCCGCGACGCCGGGGTCGGCCGGGAACCGGCTCGTGGTCGCCCGCAGGTCGGCGACCAGGGACTCCTCGAAGGCGGTCCGCTCGTCGGCGGTCTGCCGGACCGGGGCCGGCATGGCGTCCAGGAACTGCCAGACCAGCGCGTTGCGGTCCGCCGGGCCGAGCCGGGCGGGGTCGCCGAAGGTCGCCGCGAACAGCGGGTTCCAGTGCAGCAGCCCCCAGGTGGCGTCGTAGACCGACAGCGGGTTGGCGGCGAGTTCGTCCATGATCCGCAGCAGGCTGTCGGGGACGTGCCGCGGCACGCGGCGGGGGTCCGCGGCGTGGCCGGCCAGCCGCAGCAGGTGGGCGTGCTCCTCGCCGGTCAGCCGCAGGGCGCGGGCCAGCGAGGCGCAGACCTGGGGCGAAGGGGCCGCCACCCGGCCCTGTTCGAGGCGGACCACGTACTCGACGGAGATGTCGGCCAGCGACGCCAGTTCCGAGCGCCGCAGCCCGGGCACCCGGCGCGCCGAGCCGTGCGGCAGCCCCGCCGTCGCCGGGTCCAGCCGGTCCCGCCACGCCCGCAGCGCGGCACCGAGGGGGTTCATGCCCTCCATGCTCCCGCACCCGGCCCCGCGGCGGACGGCGCCGGAGCGGAGGGGCGCGATCCGGCCAATCGATGCCATCGTTGTCATGGCTGTGGACATGTCAATGACGGCCGTGCTCTCATGCCTGCTGGGTGCTCCGTTTCCCCTGGTGCAAGAGGTGCGCGAGGGGCAGGGCGGACGGGTCCGAGGAGGCGTCATGCGTACGGTGCCGGGGACGCGCGGGGGAGCGGTGCCACTGGTGCTGGCGCTGCTGCTGGCGGTGGCGGCGCTGCTCCAGGGGGCCGGCGCGACCGGCGCCCGGGCGGAGACGGCCGCCGCCACGACGCAGGTGTGCGCGCTGTACTGCGACACCCTCGACCCCTCGCAGGCCGCGCAGGAGACCTTCCCCGTCCCCGACCTCAGCCTCAACGGCCGGGTGGTACGGCTGCACGTCGACGACACCGACGGCATGGCCTGGGCCAGCATCGACGGCGGGCAGACCGGTGACTCGGTGTGGCTGGACCGCTCCTGGGACGGCGGCACCACCTGGGACGGGCTGCTCGGCAAGGCGTCCATCCCCTCGACGTGGACCGGCACCCGCACGCTGATGTACAACCTCTACGACCCGACGAACCACCGCCGCGCGGTGCTGCGCGCCTGCGGCGACGCGCAGGGCGTCGCGTGCACCACCTGGGCGCACCTCACCGTCTGCGCCACGGCCTGCGACGGCTCCGGCAGCGCGCCCGGCGACACCCAGCCGGTCCCCGCCACGACGCTGAGCGGCCGCACCATCGCGCTGCACACGGACAGCACCGGCATGGCCTGGGGCACCATCGCGGGCGGCAAGGCGGGCGACGAGATCTGGCTCGACCGCTCCTGGGACCAGGGCGCGAGCTGGCCGGACGGCTCCTCCAAGGGCCGTACCAGCACGCCGTCCGGCGCGACCGGCACGTCCACCGCGCGCTTCAACACCAGTGACCCGCTGGGCCGGTTGTACGGCGGGGCGGTGCGCGCGTGCGGCCGCGCGGTCGAGGGCCAGAACGGAAGCTGCACCGCGTGGGCGCGCCCGGCGCCGACGAAGGCGTCGGCCGCCGCGGACGCGCTGATGTACTCCTACGACCCGAACACCGCCTACTGGCCGTCGAGCTGGTGGAACTCCGCGGTCGCGCTGGCCACCGTGATCGACTACATGCGGCAGACCGGCGACACCCGCTACGAGTGGATCGTGCGGCGCACCTACCAGATCGACAAGGCGTCCTTCCCCGCCGGCGCCCGCAGCTCCGACCCGATCGACGGCGACTTCATCAGCCGCGCCACCGACGACTCCGAGTGGTGGGCGCTGGCCTGGATCGACGCCTACGACCTCACCGGCGACCACACCTACCTCGACGAAGCGGTCACCATCGCCACCTACGTCAACGGGCTGTGGGACACCGGCACCTGCGGCGGCGGGGTGTGGTGGGACCGGGAGCGCACGTACAAGAACGCGGTGACCAACGGGCTGTACGTCCGGATCGCCGCCGAACTGCACGACCGCATCCCGGGTGACACCACCTGGCTGGGCCGGGCCACCACCTCGTGGCAGTGGTTCCAGAAGAGCGGCCTGATCAACTCCTCCGGACTGGTCAACGACGGCCTCACCAGCGGGTGCGCGAACAACGGGCAGACGGTCTGGTCCTACAACCAGGGCCTGGCGATCGGGGCGGCGGTGGAGATGTACCGCGCCACCGGCGACTCCGCCGACCTGAGCACCGCGCGCAGGCTGGCCGACGCCGCCGTGGCCTCCCCGGCGCTGGTCAGGAACGGCGTGCTCACCGAGTCCTGCGACGCCTCCACGCCGTCCTGCGACGACAACGCCAAGCAGTTCAAGGGCGTCTTCATGCGCTACCTCCAGGACCTGGACTCCGTCACCGGCAACGCCTACGGCTCCTTCGCCGCCGCTCAGGCCGGCTCGCTGTGGTCCACCGCGCGCGACGGGCTGAACCGCGTCGCCGAGGACTGGTCGGGCGGCGGCACCGCGGACTGGCGCACCGAGGCGTCCGCGCTGAGCGCCCTGCTCGCGGCGTCCTGACGGTCGGGGCGCCGTTCGCCGCCGGCGGGTTCCGCGCCGCCGGCGGGTTCGTCGACGCCGACGGGTTCCGCGACGCCGGCGGGTTCTTCGGCGTCCAGGCGTCCGGTGTCGGGGCGTTCCCCGGTGCCGGGGCGTCCGGCGTCGGACCGCTCACCGTCCGGGCCCGCGGCCCCCAGGTGCCTGTTGCCGAGCCCCTCGTCGCCGAGCCGTTCGAAGAAGCGCAGGATCTCCACCGGGAAGGGCATCACCAGGGTGCTGTTCTTCTCCGCGGAGACGTCCACCACGGTCTGGAGCAGGCGCAGTTGAAGGGCGCCGGGGGTGTCGGCCATGGTCGCGGCGGCATCGGTCAGGCGCTGCGACGCCTGGAGTTCGCCGTCCGCGGCGATGACCCGGGCCCGGCGTTCCCGTTCGGCCTCGGCCTGCTTCGACATCGACCGCATCATCGACTCCGGCAGCGCGATGTCCTTGATCTCCACCCGCTCGATGCGCAGCCCCCACGGCCCCTCGGTGGGGGCGTCCATGACCTTCTTCAGCTCCGCGTTGACCCGGGTGCGGTCCGACAGCAGCGTGTCGAGGTCCGCCCGGCCGATCACCGCGCGCAGCGAGGTCTGCGCGATCTGCGCGACCGCGCCGCGGTAGTCGTGCACGTTGACCAGTGCCTTGACCGGGTCCACCACGCGGAAGTAGACGACCGCGTTGACGGTCAGCGTCACGTTGTCCGCGGTGATCGCGCCTTGCGGCGACACCCCGAACACCTCGGTCTGCACGGGCACCTTGTGCATCCGGTCGCCGACCGGGCTGATCAGCCGCAGGCCCGGCTCGCGGATGTCCGGCAGCAGCCGGCCGAACCGGAAGACGACGCCCAGCTCGTACTGCTGCACGTTGCGCACGCTCAGCGCGAGCAGGGCCAGCGCCAGGACGGCGACGACGATCAGGACGGTGACGAGGACGACCACGGCCGGTCACCTCCCCGGGCGGAGCCCGTCGCCCCGCGGATCCGGCAGGCGCCCCGCGGGCACCGCGTCGGGCGAGGCGGACGGCGGCAGGTCGTGGTCCGGCGGGAGGCCGTCGTCACCGGGACGGTCCCCGGGGCGCTCCCGCCAGGGGAAGTCGGCTGCGGGCCGGGCCTCGGCGCCTTCCTCGGCGCGGGCGGGCGGCCCGTCCTCGATCCGCGGTGCGGGTTCGCCGTCCCGCTGCTCGGCGGCCTGCCTGCGCAGCAGCCAGACGCCGGCGACGGCCACGACCGCGATCACCGCGAGGGCTATGGCGATGGTCATCGGTGGTTCACCTCGCCGTGCGGCGCGCCCGTACGACGACGGCCGCCCGCACTCGAACGGTCACCGGTGGCGGCGCCGACCCGGGTGCGCCGACGCACGAATCGCCCCGGTACCTCCACATTACCCCGCCTCCACACCCCCCGACCGCCCCACACCCCCGGCCCACCCCCGCGGCGGGCGGGGGGTGCCGGAGGGGGCGCGGGGAACTGCGCGCCCAGCCAGGACGGCGCGTCCGTGGGCGGGCGGCGCGAGCCCCTGCGGCGAGTGGGGGTGCCGCGGCGGGCGGGGGGTGCCGGAGGGGCGCGGGGAACTGCGCGCTCAGCCGGGACGGGGCGGCCGGGGGCGGGCGGCGTGTGCCCCTGCGGCGGGCGGGGGTGCCGGAGGGGGCGCGGGGAACTGCGCGCTCGGCCAGGACGGGGCGGCCGGGGGTCGGGCGGCGTGAGCCCCCGCGGCGAGCGGCCCGCTGGCACCCCCGGAGGGCCCCGCGGCGTAACCTTGGACACGCAGGAACACCCGGGCGGGCCGCACAAGCCCCGCACGGGCGTAGCGAACGCGAGACGAAGGACTGAGCGACACTGGGCAAGCGACAGCCCGAGGGCCCGCCGCCGGCGCCGGCGGTGCAGCGCATCCGCCTGCGGTACACCAAGCGCGGCCGCCTCCGGTTCACCAGCCACCGCGACTTCCAGCGCGCCTTCGAGCGGGCCCTGCGCCGCGCCGAGGTGCCGATGGCGTACTCGGCCGGGTTCACCCCGCACCCGAAGGTGTCGTACGCGAACGCCGCCCCGACGGGCGTCGCCAGCGAGGCGGAGTACCTGGAGATCGCGCTCGCCGCACCGCGCGACCCCGAGCGGCTGCGGCTGCTGCTGGACGGGTCCCTGCCGGACGGCCTCGACGTCATCGAGGCCGTCGACGCCCGGACCTCCGGCCTCGCCGAGCGCCTGGAGGCGTCGGTGTGGCAGTTGCGGCTCGACGGCGTCGAGCCCGAGGAGGCCCGCCGGGCCGTGGCCGCGTTCCTCGCCGCCGACACCGTCGAGGTCAAGCGCACCACCAAGAACGGCGTGCGCACCTTCGACTGCCGGGCCGCCGTCGCGCGGTTCGAGGTCGTCCCGGCGTCGGTCGGGGCGGCGGTCGCGGAGGCCGCCGCGGGCGGTACGGACCGGTCGGACGCGACGGATCAGGGTGCCGCCGCGCCTCGGGGCGGCGCTTGTGCGATACTGCGGCTGGTTGTACGACACCTGACACCTGCCGTGCGACCCGACGACGTACTGTCCGGCCTCCATGCGACGGCCGACCTCGCGCCGCCGGTCCCCGTAGCGGTGACCAGGCTGGCGCAGGGGCCGCTCGACGAGGAGTCCGGCACGGTCACCGACCCGCTCGCGCCCGATCGCGACGCCGTGGCGGTGCCTGCCGGTTCCGCCTAGGTACGGCGTCGACGCGTTGCCGACGCGCCAGGGAGCCACCCGGGCCGGGCGACGCTGACCACACGAGACTTTCGTCGGCCCCCCGCAGGGGCGGGCCGACGAGCGAGACAGCAAGCCCCCGTGCGGCGCCCGCGCCCCGGCGGACGGCCACCGCGACCCAAGCGGCCCGCCGACCCCGGAACACCAGGCGCGGCGCCCGGGGGCACGACGGGAGCACTGCCCGAATGCCTGACAACGACGAGACCACCCCCGAGACCACGCCTTCCGCCGCCGCGGACGAGAGCGCGGCACCCCGCCGCCGCCGTCGCGCCGCGTCCCGGCCCGCGGGTCCGCCCGGAGCCGAGACCGCCGCCGAACCGGCGGGCGCCGCCTCCGGCGCGGCGGAGACGGAGGAGGCGGCCCCGGCCGCGCCCCGCCGTCGTGCGACCCGCAAGACCGCTGCCGCGGCTCCGGCCGAGGAGACTCCGGCGGCCGGGAGCGCGCCCGCTGCCGAGGGTGAGGAGGCCGCTCCGGCGCGCCCGCGCCGTCGTGCGACCCGCAAGACCGCTGCCGCCGCTCCGGCCGAGGAGACTCCGGCGACGGAGAGCGCGCCCGCTGCCGAGGCCGAGGAGGCCGCTCCGGCGCGCCCGCGCCGACGTGCCACCCGCAAGGCCACGGCCCCGGCCGGTGCCCCCGCGCCCGCCGAGCAGGCCGAGACCCCGGCCGCCGAGCCCGCCGCCGCCCCGGCCCCCGCCGCCGCCCCGGCCCCCGACGCCGGCCCCGGTACGACCCCGAGCACGGACACCGTGCCCGCCGCTGCCGAGGCCGAGGAGGCCGCTCCGGCGCGCCCGCGCCGTCGCGCCACCCGCAAGGCGACCGCCCCGGCCGGTGCCCCCGCGCCCGCCGAGCAGGCCGAGACCCCGGCCGCCGAGCCCGCCGCCGCCCCGGCCCCCGAGGCCGCGGTCCCGGCCGCCGCCGAGGAGACCGCCGCCGACGCGGCACCGCCGCGCGCCCGCCGCCGGGCCACCCGCAAGGCCACCGCGCCCGCCGGTTCCCCGGCGCCCGCCGAGCAGGCCGAGACGCCCGCCGAGGCCCCGGCCGCGGCTCCCGCCGCCCCCGTGGTCGCCGCCGAAGAGACCCCCGCCGCCCCCGCGGGCGAGCAGAGCGCCGCCCCGGCGCGTACCCGCCGCCGTGCCACCCGCGCGGCCGCGGCCCCCGCCGAGGCAGCCCCGCCCGCCGCGGAGCCGGCTCCCGCCGCGCCGTCGCAGCCCGCACCGGCCGCCCGGGCCCAGTCCCAGGCTCCCGCCGCGCCCGCCGCCGCCGACGACCAGCAGGGCGGCGGCCGTCCCCGCCGCCGCGGCCGCAAGGGCGCCGCCGTCCCGACCTTCTCCGCCGGCGACGGCCTGCGGCGGCTCAAGCCCGGTGACCTCGCGCCCCGCGAGGACTCCGCCGGCCGCCACGCCTACACCGGCCGCGCGCTGCGCGACGGCGACGGCTGGGGCGTCGAGGTCGACGACGCCTACGAGATCCGCGGCTACGGCGAGACCGTCGCCGACGCGACCGCCGAAGCCGTCGAGGCCATCGCCGCCGCCTTCGGCGTGCCCGCCGACTCCGTCGACCTCGACGTGCGCACCGAGGCCGGCGAGGCCACCGCGCCCAGCGAGGAGGCGCCCGCCGAGGAGGCGCCCGCGCGCGGCCGCCGCCGCGCGACCCGCCCGGCCGTCGCCGTCTTCCAGCCGCCGGTGTTCCAGGCCCCCGAGGCCGGTGCCGCCGTGGCACCCGCCCCGGCCGCCGAGGAGGAGGCCGCCGCCGACGCGACCGCCGAGGCCGACGAGGACCGCACCCCGCGCCGTCGCCGGCGCCGGCGCGGCGCGGCGCCCGAGCAGGCGCCCGCCGGGGAGCAGGAGGCCGAGCAGCAGCAGGTGCAGCAGGCCGAGCCCGCGCAGGCCGCCGCCCCCGCCGACCAGGCCGAGGCGGAGGACCACGACGACGAGGGCGAGGACCGGGGCGCCGACGGCTCGGACACCGAGCAGGACGGCGAGGACCGCCCGTCCCGTCGCCGCCGCCGGGGCGGCCGCCGCCGTCGCCGCGGTGAGTCCGGCGAGCAGGACCACGAGGACAACGGCGGGGACGACGAGTCCGACGAGACCGCCGAGGGCCACGACGAGGACGAGGGCGGCGCCCACGACGACGACCACGACGACGCGCAGGGCGGCTCCTCCTCCAGCAGCCGCCGCCGGCGCCGTCGCCGCCGCCGCGGTTCCGACAGCGGTGACGACCACACGTCCGGTGCCGGCTCCGACGACCCGGAGCGCACCGTCGTCAAGGTCCGCGAACCGCGGTCCCGTTACGAGGGCGGCACCGGTTCCGACGAGGTGCAGTCCATCAAGGGCTCGACCCGCCTGGAGGCCAAGAAGCAGCGCCGCCGCGAGGGCCGCGAGCAGGGCCGCCGCCGGGTGCCGATCATCACCGAGGCCGAGTTCCTGGCCCGCCGCGAGGCGGTCGAGCGCGTCATGGTGGTGCGGCAGAACGGTGAGCGCACCCAGATCGGCGTGCTGGAGGACAACGTCCTCGTCGAGCACTACGTGAACAAGGAGCAGGCCACCTCCTACGTCGGCAACGTCTACCTCGGCAAGGTGCAGAACGTGCTGCCGTCGATGGAGGCCGCGTTCGTGGACATCGGCAAGGGCCGCAACGCGGTGCTGTACGCGGGCGAGGTCAACTTCGAGGCGCTGGGCATGTCCGGCGGCCCGCGCCGGATCGAGTCCGCGCTCAAGTCCGGGCAGCCGGTGCTGGTGCAGGTCACCAAGGACCCGATCGGCCACAAGGGCGCCCGCCTGACCAGCCAGGTCTCGCTGCCCGGCCGCTACCTGGTCTACGTGCCCGAGGGCTCCATGACCGGCATCAGCCGCAAGCTGCCCGACACCGAGCGGGCCCGGCTGAAGTCCATCCTGAAGAAGGTCGTCCCCGAGGACGCGGGCGTCATCGTGCGCACCGCCGCCGAGGGCGCCAGCGAGGACGAGCTGCGCCGCGACGTGGAGCGGCTCCAGTCGCAGTGGGAGGAGATCAAGCGCAAGTCCAAGAGCGGCAACGCGCCGACGCTGCTCTACGGCGAGCCGGACATGACGGTGCGCGTGGTCCGCGACATCTTCAACGAGGACTTCTCCAAGGTCATCGTCAGCGGCGACGAGGCGTGGTCGACGGTGCACGAGTACGTCGACCACGTCGCGCCCGACCTCGTCGACCGGCTGTCGCGCTGGACGTCGGAGGTCGACGTCTTCGCCAACTTCCGGATCGACGAGCAGTTGCTGAAGGCGCTGGACCGCAAGGTGTGGCTGCCGTCCGGCGGTTCGCTGGTGATCGACAAGACCGAGGCGATGGTCGTGGTCGACGTCAACACCGGCAAGTTCACCGGACAGGGCGGCAACCTGGAGGAGACCGTCACCCGCAACAACCTGGAGGCGGCCGAGGAGATCGTCCGCCAGCTACGGCTGCGCGACCTCGGCGGCATCGTGGTGGTCGACTTCATCGACATGGTGCTGGAGTCCAACCGCGACCTGGTGATGCGGCGGCTGCTGGAGTGCCTGGGCCGGGACCGGACCAAGCACCAGGTGGCCGAGGTCACCTCGCTCGGGCTGGTCCAGATGACCCGCAAGCGGGTCGGGCAGGGGCTGCTGGAGTCCTTCTCCGAGACGTGCGTGCACTGCAACGGGCGCGGCGTGATCGTGCACATGGACCAGGCCACCACCACCGGGGGCGGGGGCGGCAAGCGCAAGCGCCGCCGCGGCGCCGCCGCGGGCGAGCCCGACCACGAGCACGAGGTGGCCGCGGCGGCCGAGCCGGCGCAGGGCGACGAGGCGGAACTGCCCGAGCTGGAGCCGATCGAGGTCGGCGAGTCGGACCTGGTGCCGGCGGTCGGCGACCCCGAGGAGGAGTGGTTCGGCAGCGCCGCCGAGGCGGAGGCCGCCGCGAACGGCGCCCGCGGCCGCGGCCGGCGTCGCGCCACCCGCAAGGCGACCGCCCCGGCCGGGGCACCGGCCGCCGCGGACCGCGAGCCCGAGCCGGCCGTCGTGGTCGTCCCGGTGAGCGAGCCCGAGGCCGAGCCGGTCGCGGAGTCGGAGCCGGAGCCGGTCGTCTCGACCGAGCCGCCGGCGCGTACCCGTCGGCGTGCCACCCGGAAGGCGACGGCGCCCGCGGGGGCGCCCGCCGCGGCCGAGGAGGCGGCGGTGGTCGTGGTCGCCGCCGAGCCCGAGGCCGAGCCGGTCGCGGAGTCGGAGCCGGAGCCGGTCGTCTCGACCGAGCCGCCGGCGCGTACCCGTCGGCGTGCCACCCGGAAGGCGACGGCGCCCGCGGGGGCACCTGCCGCGGCCGAGGAGGCGGCGGTGGTGGTCGTCCCGGCCGCCGAGCCCGCGCCGGCCGAGGCCGGAGCCGAGGCCGGGTCCGAGGCCGTCACCTCCGGGTCCGCGCCCGCCGAGGGCGCCGAAGCCGAGGACGCCGAGGCCGGAGCCGAGCCCAAGAAGCGGGCGCGCAAGGCCCCGGCCAAGAAGGCGGCGGCCAAGAAGACGGCGAAGAAGGCCGCCACCAAGAAGACGGCGGCCAAGAAGACGACCACGAAGAAGGCCGCGACGAAGAAGGCGAGCACTCCCGCCGAGTAGCCGCCCGGCCCGCAGCACCCCTTCTGCCCGCCCCTGGAACCCGCCCCCGGCCACCCGCCGGTGAGCGGCCGCCCGGGGGCGGGCGGAAGGGTTCGCGGCTGCGTGGGGCGGACCCGCGGCACGCCGGCCGGGTGCGGGTGCGGACCGGATTTGACCGGGGGCGGGAGCGATCCGTACCCTGAATCCTCGGCGTCTTTGCGCCATCCACTGAGCACTTTCCTCCCGGCCCCGCCGGGAGAGGCCCCCCGCGGCAGGACATGGGGTGCTGGCATCAGGGGTTTCGAATTCGAGCGAGAGTGAGTTCCGCGTGTACGCGATCGTGCGTAGCGGTGGCCGCCAGCACAAGGTGGCCGTCGGCGACATCGTCGAGGTTGACAGGATTCCCACCGGCAAGGTCGGCGACGCCGTCGAGCTCTCGACGCTGCTCGTGGTGGACGGCGAAGCCGTCACCAGCGACCCGTGGGTGCTCGCCGGGATCAAGGTCGAGGCCGAGATCGTGGACCACCACAAGGGCCAGAAGATCGACATCCTGCGCTACAAGAACAAGACCGGTTACCGCCGTCGCCAGGGTCACCGCCAGCAGTACACGGCGCTGAAGATCACTGGCATCCCCGCCGCGGCTGCGAAGTAAGGGACTGAGGAGAGATGGCACACAAGAAGGGCGCATCGTCCACCCGGAACGGGCGCGACTCCAACGCTCAGCGGCTCGGTGTGAAGCGCTTCGGCGGCCAGGTCGTCAACGCCGGTGAGATCATCATCCGCCAGCGCGGCACCCACTTCCACCCCGGCTCCGGCGTCGGCATCGGCAAGGACGACACGCTGTTCGCGCTGTCCGCCGGCGCGGTCGAGTTCGGCGTGAAGCGCGGTCGCCGCGTGGTGAACATCGTTCCGGCCGCCTGAGGCAGGCCGCAGGAACCATTCGAGGGCGGACCCGTTCCCGGACTCCGGGAAGCGGGGCCGCCCTCGGCGTGTTACAAGGCCAGTAGGACCGCGAGAACCGCGGGAAACCCGTACGTTCTGGAGGAAGCACCCATGACCACCTTCGTGGACCGCGTCGAACTGCATGTCGCCGCGGGTAACGGGGGCCACGGCTGCGCCTCCGTGCACCGGGAGAAGTTCAAGCCGCTCGGCGGACCGGACGGTGGCAACGGCGGGCGGGGCGGGGACGTCGTCCTCGTCGTCGACCAGGACGTGACCACCCTGCTCGACTACCACCACAGCCCGCACCGCAAGGCCACCAACGGCAAGCCGGGCGAGGGCGGCAACCGCTCCGGCAAGGACGGCACCGACCTGGTGCTGCCGGTGCCGGACGGCACCGTCGTGCAGGACCGGCACGGAAACGTGCTGGCCGACCTGGTCGGCCAGGGCACCACGTACGTCGCCGGGCAGGGCGGCCGCGGCGGCCTCGGCAACGCGGCGCTCGCCTCGACCCGGCGCAAGGCGCCCGGGTTCGCGCTGCTCGGGGTGCCCGGGCAGGCCCGGGACATCGTGCTGGAGCTGAAGACCGTCGCCGACGTGGCGCTGGTCGGCTACCCGAGCGCGGGGAAGTCCTCGCTGATCTCCGTGCTCTCGGCGGCCAAGCCGAAGATCGCGGACTACCCGTTCACCACGCTGGTGCCCAACCTCGGCGTGGTCAACGCAGGCTCCACCGTCTACACGATCGCCGACGTGCCCGGGCTGATCCCCGGCGCGAGCCAGGGCCGCGGGCTCGGCCTGGAGTTCCTGCGGCACGTCGAGCGCTGCTCGGTGCTGGTGCACGTGCTGGACACCGCGACCCTGGAGTCCGACCGCGACCCGGTGACCGACCTCGACGTGATCGAGGCGGAGCTGCGGGCGTACGGCGGCGGGCTGGAGGACCGGCCGCGGCTGGTCGTGCTCAACAAGGTCGACGTGCCCGACGGGCGGGAACTGGCCGAGATGATCAGGCCGGACCTGGAGGCGCGCGGCTACCGCGTCCTCGAGGTCTCCGCGGTGTCGCACACCGGCCTGAAGGAGCTGTCGTTCGCGCTGGCCGGCATCGTGGCCGAGACCAGGGCGGCCCGCCCGGTCGAGGAGAACACCCGCGTGGTGATCCGCCCGCAGGCGGTCGACGACGCCGGGTTCACCGTCACGTTCGACGGCGAGCTGTACCGGGTGCGCGGCGAGAAGCCCGAACGGTGGGTGCGCCAGACGGACTTCACCAACGACGAGGCGGTCGGCTACCTCGCGGACCGGCTCAACCGGCTCGGCGTCGAGGACGAGCTGGTCAAGGCGGGCGCGAAGTCGGGCGACGGCGTCGCGATCGGGTCGGAGGAGGACGCCGTGGTCTTCGACTGGGAGCCCTCGCTCGCGGCCGGCGCCGAGATGCTGGGCCGGCGCGGCGAGGACCACCGGTTCGACGCGCCGCGGCCCGCGGCGGCCCGCCGCCGCGACCGGCAGGCCGCCCACGACGAGGCGGCGGAGGCGTACGACGAGTTCCACCCGTTCGGCGGCTGACCCGGGGCGGGCCCCCGGTTCGGTGAACCCCGCCTTGCGGGACGGTTACCGGGGGTGAGACGATCCCCGTATCTCTTGTTGCCGCTAGGTAGGTCTCACGTGTCCCTGCACCATGCTTCCACCCGTACCACCGCTGTCGTCCTTGCCGGTGGCACGGGGCAGCGGGTCGGCCTGTCGATTCCCAAGCAGCTACTGAAGATCGCCGGGAAGTCGCTGATCGAGCACACGCTCGCCATCTTCGAGCAGGCGGACGCGATCGACGACATCATCGTGCTGATGGCACCGGGCTACGTCCCGGACGTCGAGAAGATCGTCGCGAAGGCCGGCCTGAAGAAGGTCAGCCGGGTGATCGAGGGCGGCGCGACGCGCAACGAGACCACCGAGCGCGCCATCGCCGCGCTGAGCGAGGAACTGGAGCCCGGCCAGGACCGCAACGTCCTGTTCCACGACGCCGTGCGCCCGCTGATCTCCCAGCGGGTGATCAGCGACTGCGTGACCGCCCTGGAGCGGTACGAAGCGGTGGACGTGGCGATCCCGTCCGCGGACACCATCATCGTCACCCGCACCCACGGCGGCGACGGCGAGTTCATCACGGACGTGCCGGACCGCTCCCGGCTGCGCCGCGGCCAGACCCCGCAGGCGTTCCGGCTGTCCACCATCCGCCGGGCCTACGAGGTGGCCGGGGGCGACCCCAACTTCCAGGCCACGGACGACTGTTCGGTGGTGCTGCGGTACCTGCCGGACGTGCCGATCTACGTGGTCCCCGGCGACGAGCACAACATGAAGGTGACCACCCCGGTGGACGTCTTCATCGCCGACAAGCTCTTCCAGCTCGCCTCCACCGCGGCCCCCGGCCAGTCCGACGAGGCGGCCTACCGCGAACTGCTCGCCGACAAGACCCTGGTGATCTTCGGCGGCTCCTACGGCATCGGCGCCGACATCGCGGCCATGGCCGAGGGGTACGGCGCGAAGGTCTTCGCGCTCGGCCGCTCCACCACCGGCACCCACGTCGAGGACCCCGAGCACGTCGACGACGCGCTCTCGCGGGCCTACGCGGAGACCGGCCGGGTCGACTACGTGGTGAACACCGCGGGCGTGCTGCGGATCGGCAAGCTCGCCGAGACCGACAACGCCACCATCGAGGAGGCGCTGCGGGTCAACTACCTCGCCCCGGTGCAGATCGCGCGCGCCGCGCACAAGTACCTCGCCGAGACCCGCGGCCAGCTCCTGCTCTACACCTCCAGCAGCTACACCCGGGGCCGGGCCGAGTACAGCCTGTACTCGTCCACCAAGGCCGCGATGGTGAACCTCACCCAGGCGCTCGCCGACGAGTGGGCCGGCGACGGCATCCGGGTCAACTGCGTGAACCCCGAGCGGACCGCCACCCCGATGCGCACCAAGGCGTTCGGCCAGGAGCCGGCCGGCACCCTGCTCTCCTCGGAGGCGGTCGCCCGCACCTCGCTCGACGTCCTGCTGTCCACCCTCACCGGCCACGTGATCGACGTCCGCCAGCAGGACCCGATGCAGGGCCTGTCCGGCGCCTCCGGGATCGAGCGGGCCCTGGCCCACGTCCTCGCCCAGGGGGAGGACGAGCAGTAGTCTTGACCGGATCGGATCGACAGTCCTTGGGCCCGTGTGATGCGGTGCGCCCAGGGACTTCGTCCGTTGATGAGGCCGACCGGGCCGATGAGGGGGCGCGGCGCCTCCCGGGCCGCCTGCTCCCGCACCGCCTCCTCGGCCGCGCCCTTCCCGCCCCATCCGACCCCCTTGTCCTCATTCGACGTCTCGTTCGACATCGCACTGGAGCAGTCACCCCGTGATCTCAAAAGCCATTCGCATGGCCCGTGTGGCGTCCGGCGGCGAACTCGCCGCCGCGCTGCTCATGCTCCTCAGCTACCCGTGCCTGGTGATCGCCGCGCTGCTGCCGAGCCTGTGGTTCTTCGCGGCCGCCGGCGCGGTCAGCTACGTGACCGACTGGTACCTGCACCAACGCCGCTCGTACCTCATCAACCGGCTGAGCAAGGCCCGGGCCGGGCTGTCGCTGCGCTTCCTGCTGCGTGAGCTGACGCTGGTGCTGCTGATGGCGCAGCTCAACCTCGCCAACAGCCGGGCGTTCTCCGCCGCCATCGTGTGCTTCCTGGTCTTCTACGGCATGCAGGCCCCGCACTCGGCCCTGATCACGCTGATCCGCAACCGCCGCAAGCTCCCGTTCGGCACCCGCAACATCGACCTGAGCGGGATGCGCATCACCAAGGCGCCGTCCCCCGTGCTGATCTCGCGCGCCGCGGAGAAGATGCTGCACCTGGACCTGTTCGCGGTGATCGGCCTGCTGATCTACGCGAAGGACGGGCACCTCGCGTACGTCTACGCCGGAGCCGCGCTCACCCTGGGCCTGGGCATCGTCTACACGCTGGCCCTGGCGCCGTACCTCACCCGCCGCCGGCTGCCGGCGAAGACGGACGAGGCGCTGGCGTTCATGGACACCTGGCTGCGGGCCTACCGGCCGACCACGGTGCTGTACTTCTCCGGCTCGCCCGACTCGGCGTACCAGGTCAACATGTGGCTGGACACCATGGCGGACCTGCCCGGCGAGCGGCCGCTGGTGATCCTGCGGGAGCGCGCGATCCTGCTCCAGCTCGCGGACACCGCGGTGCCGGTGCTGTGCGTGCCGGGCGCGGTGCACCTGATGAACATGGACCTGTCCACCGTGCGGGTCGCCCTGTACCCGGCGAACGTGGGCAAGAACATCCACCTGCTGCGGGTGCCGAGCATGAAGCACGTCTTCGTCGGCCACGGCGACAGCGACAAGGTCGCCAGCATCAACCCGTTCAGCAAGGCGTACGACGAGGTGTGGACGGCCGGCAAGGCGGGACGCGACCGCTACGCGCTGGCCGACGTCGGCGTGCGCGACGAGGACGTCGTCGAGGTGGGCCGGCCGCAGCTCGCCGGGATCGCCGCCTGGGACGGCGCCGCCGCGAGCGGCATCCCGACCGTGCTGTACGCGCCGACCTGGGAGGGCTGGACCGACGAGCCCGGCAACACCTCGCTGATCCTGGCGGGCGCGAACATCATGCGCGGCCTGGTGGGCTCCGCTACCCCGGTCCGGGTGCTGTACAAGCCGCACCCGTTCACCGGTACCGTCAACCCGAAGGCGAAGCGGGCGCACGAGAAGGTGGTGGCGGTGCTGGAGAAGGCGAACGCCGAGCGCGCCGCCGACCCGGACTGGTCCGCCCGGATCGCCGAGGGCAAGGCGGTGCAGGCCGCGGCCCGCGCCGAACTCGCCTCGATACAGGGCGAGCTGGACTCGCTGGTGGCCGAAGTGACCTCCGCGGAGGGCGACATGGCCACCATGTCCCGCGACTCGATGGCCGACCCGGAGCTGACGGCGCGGCTCGCGGAACTGCGCGGCCGCTGGAACGCGGCGTACTGGCGGTCGCTCAGCGCCTGGGAGCACAAGGTCGTCACCGGCCCGATGCCCCACCTGTACGAGTGCTTCAACGAGTCCGACGCGATGGTCTCGGACATCTCCAGCGTGGTCTCGGACTTCGTGGCGACCGGCAAGCCGTACGCCATCACCGACTCCGCCCAGTTGGGCGAGGAGGAGTTCAAGCGGCAGAACACCGCCGCCCGGGCCGCCCTCGTCCTGGACAACTCCGCGAGCCGGGTCGGTGAGCTGGTCACGGCCGTGGTCAGCCCCGCGGGCGACCCGCTGGCCGGTCCGCGCCGGGAGATCAAGCAGTACCTGCTCGGCCCGGACCACCCGACCTCCATCGAGCGGTTCACGGCGGCGGTGCGCGAGCTGGCGCACAAGGCGGACATCCGACTCACCCAGCAGGCCGCACTGGGCCAGACGGGTGACGCCGATCTGCTCGGCGGCCCGACCGCGCAGGCCAGGTAGCAAATCGGAGCGAACCGCTCCGGGACACCCGCCCGGCAAAGGGTCCGGCGCAGGTGTCCGGGAGCGGAACGCGGGGTGTCGTCCGGGTATGCTCGCAGCCGGGGGCGCGGGTCGCGACCCGCAGTGACCGCCCCTGAATCCATCTGCATGGGACACCTAACGTGAAAGCACTTGTGCTCTCCGGCGGGGCGGGCACCCGTCTCCGGCCGATCACCCACACCTCCGCCAAACAGCTCGTGCCGGTCGCCAACAAGCCGGTGCTGTTCTACGGCCTCGAAGCCATCGCCGAGGCCGGCATCACCGAGGTCGGCATCATCGTCGGTGACACCGCGGAGGAGATCAGGGAGGCCGTCGGCGACGGCTCCGCCCTCGGCATCCGCGTCACGTACATCCCGCAGGACGCGCCGCTCGGCCTGGCGCACGCGGTGCTGATCGCCCGCGAGTTCCTCGGCGAGGACGACTTCGTGATGTACCTCGGCGACAACTTCATCGTCGGGGGCATCAGCGGCCTCGTCGAGGAGTTCCGCGCCGAGCGCCCCGACGCGCAGATCCTGCTCACCCGGGTGCCGAACCCGACCTCCTTCGGCGTCGCCGAACTCGACGCGCAGGGGCGGGTGACGAACCTGGAGGAGAAGCCGAAGCAGCCCAAGAGCGATCTGGCGCTGGTCGGCGTCTACCTCTTCACCCCCGCCGTCCACGAGGCGGTGCGGGCCATCACGCCGTCCTGGCGCGGCGAGTTGGAGATCACCCACGCCATCCAGTGGCTGATCGACGAGCACCGCGACGTGCGCTCCACCACCATCTCCGGCTACTGGAAGGACACCGGCAACGTCACCGACATGCTGGAGGTCAACCGGTCGGTGCTGGACACCCTCGAACCCGAGGTGCTCGGCGAGGTCGACGAGCAGAGCGAGATCATCGGCCGGGTCCGGATCGAGGCCGGCGCGAAGGTGTCCGGCAGCCGGATCGTCGGTCCGGTGGTCATCGGCCCGAACACGGTGATCAACGACGCGTACGTCGGCCCGTACACCTCCGTGTCGGAGAACTGCCGGATCCAGGACAGCGAGATCGAGTACTCGATACTGCTGCGCGACTCCTCGCTCACCGGTGTGCGCCGGATCGAGGCGTCGCTGATCGGGCGCAACGTCGAAGTCACCCCGGCCCCCCGCAACCCTGCCGCGCACCGCCTGGTGCTCGGCGATCACAGCAAGGTGCAGATCTCGTCATGACCGACCGCATACTGGTGACCGGCGGGGCCGGCTTCATCGGCTCCCACTACGTCCGCACGCTGCTCGGCCCGACCGGCCCCGGCGACGTGCGGATCACCGTCCTGGACAAGCTGACCTACGCGGGCAACCCGGCGAACCTCGACGAGGTCCGCGCGCACCCCGGCTTCCGCTTCGTGCAGGGCGACATCTGCGACGCCGCGCTCGTCGACAAGCTGCTCGCCGAGCACGACCAGGTGGTGCACTTCGCCGCCGAGTCGCACGTCGACCGCTCGATCCTGGGCGCCACCGAGTTCATCACCACCAACGTGGCCGGCACCCAGACCCTGCTGGACGGCGCGCTGCGCAACGGCGTGCGCACCTTCGTGCACATCTCCACCGACGAGGTGTACGGCTCGATCTCCGAGGGCTCCTGGCCCGAGACCGACCCGCTCCAGCCGAACTCGCCGTACTCCGCGGCCAAGGCGTCCAGCGACCTGATCGCGCTCGCCTACCACCGCACCCACGGCCTGGACGTGCGGGTGACCCGCTGCTCCAACAACTACGGGCACCACCACTTCCCGGAGAAGGTCATCCCGCTGTTCATCACCAACCTGCTGGACGGCGGGAAGGTGCCGCTCTACGGCGACGGCGGCAACATCCGGGACTGGCTGCACATCGACGACCACGTGCAGGGGATCGACCTGGTGCGCACCCTCGGCCGCCCGGGAGAGGTCTACAACATCGGCGGCGGCACCGAGCTGTCCAACAAGGAGCTGACCGGCCTGCTGCTCGACGCGTGCGGGGCCGACTGGGACAGCGTGGAGTACGTCGAGGACCGCAAGGGCCACGACCGCCGCTACTCGGTGGACTGCACCAAGATCCGTACCGAGCTGGGCTACGAGCCGCGCAAGGACTTCGCGACCGGCCTGGCCGAGACCGTCGCCTGGTACCGGGACAACCGGGCCTGGTGGGAGCCGCTGAAGGAGCGCGCCGCACTGTGAAACCGCCGAACGCGACCTGGCTGGTGACCGGCGCCGCCGGGATGCTGGGCCAGGACCTGCTGGTCCGGCTGCGGACCGAGCCCGGCGCCCAGGTGGTGGCCCTGGGCAGTACCGCCCTGGACATCACCGACCCGGAGGCGGTGGCCACCGCCGTCGCCGAGCACCAGCCCGTCCTGGTCGTCAACTGCGCGGCCTGGACCGGGGTCGACGACGCGGAGACCCGCGAGGCGCAGGCCGCACGGATCAACGGCGACGGCCCCCGGCACCTGGCCGAGGCGTGCGCCAAGTCCGGCGCGAAGCTGATCCACGTCTCCACGGACTACGTCTTCGCCGGCGACGCGGACCGCCCGTACGCCGAGGACGCCGCCACCGGACCGCGCGGCGCCTACGGGCGCACCAAGCTGGCCGGCGAGCGGGCGGTGCTCGACACCCTGCCCGAGGACGGGTACGTGGTCCGCACCGCGTGGCTGTACGGCGCGGCACGCGGCAACTTCGTGCGCACGATGATCCGGCTGGAGGGCGTCAAGGACACCCTCGACGTGGTGGACGACCAGCGCGGGCAGCCCACCTGGACCGTGGACCTCGCCGACCACCTGGTCCGGCTGGGCGCGGCGGCGCTCGCCGGCGACGCCCCGGCCGGCGTCTACCACGGCACCAGCTCCGGCGAGACGACCTGGTTCGGCTTCACCCGGGAGATCTTCCGGCTGCTGGGCGCGGACCCCGAGCGGGTCCACCCCACCACCAGCGCGGCCTTCGCCCGGCCCGCGCCGCGTCCGGCCTACAGCGTGCTCGGCCACGAGCGCTGGCGGTCGGCGGGCATCGAGCCGATCCGCGACTGGAAGTCGGCCCTGGCCGAGGCGTTCCCCGCCCTGGTGGCAGCCGAACGTGGCTGAGGCCCCGGCCGGCGCGGCCGGTGGGCGGGCGCGGCGGCTGGGGAGGCGGGCGGTGGACGTGCTGCCGCCGGGGACCGCGCTGGTCGGCGCGGGCACCGTGGTCCTGGGGCTGGCCAGCTACATCCAGCTCGCCGCGGCCGGCCGCACGCTGCCGTCCGACCGGATGGCGGGCGTGTCGGTGCTGTGGACCCTGGTCTTCTCGGTGGGGCTCGGGCTGTTCTTCCCCATCGAGCAGGAGATGACCCGGCTGGTCGCGGCCCGGGTGGTGGCCGGCGAGGGCACCGGTCCGGTGCTGCGCCGGGGGCTGGCGAGCTCGCTGGGGCTGCTGGCCGCGGTGTGCGTGCCGGTGGCGGTCTTCGCCCGCCCGATCGCGGACCGGCTCTTCGACGGCGAGCTGTCCCTGGTCGGCGCGCTGTGCGCGGCGTTCGGGGCGCTGTCGCTGGCGTACGCCGGCCGCGGCATGCTCGCCGGCACCGGCCGGTTCACCGCGTACGGCGCGCAACTGGCCCTGGACGGGGTGCTGCGGGTGGTGTGCTCGGTGCTGCTGGCGGTCGCGGGCACGCACGCGCCGCTGCCGTTCGCCGCGGTGCTGGTGGTGCCGACGCTGCTGTCGGTGGCGGCCACGCTGCCGTGGGTGCTGCGCGCGGCGCGGTACGGCGCGCGGGACGCGGCGGGCGTGCGCGGCGCGCGCGCCGCGGCCGGACCGGCCGCCGGGCCCCTCGCCGGCGGGGGAGCGGGTGCGCCGGGCGCGCCGGCGGCGTCCGGGCCCGTGGTGCGGCCGGGCGGATCGACGGCGCTGCGGCCGGTGCCACCGCTGCCGTGGCGGGCGCTGTGGTCCGGCCTGCTCGCGCTGATCCCCTCCACCCTGCTGGCCCAACTGCTGGTGAACGTCTCGGTGATCAGCGTGAAGCTGCTGGCGCCCGACGACACCGCGTTCATCACCGCGCTGCTGTCCGCGGTGGTGCTGGCCCGGGTGCCGCTGTTCGTCTTCGGCTCGCTCCAGGCGTCGCTGCTGCGCGGACTGTCCGAGGCCGTCGCGGCCGGCGACCGCGCCGCCTACCGCCAACTGCTGCTGCGCACCGCGACGTTCACCGGGCTGCTGGGCGGCACCGGCGGAGTGGTGGCGGTGGCGCTGGGCCCCTGGCTGGTGCCGCGGCTGTTCGGGTCGCCCGACCTGCTCGGCTGGGCGGACTTCGCCTGGCTGTCGGCCGGCACCCTCTGCTACATGCTCGCCTCGGTCCTCGGCCAGGCGCTCCAGACCACCGGCGGCCACGGCCGGCAGTTGCTGTCGTGGGCGGTCGGCACGGCCGCGCTGCTCGCGGTGACGGCCAGTCCGTTGCCGATCCGTGACCGCGTCGAGATCGCATATGCCGCTGGCGCCGCGATCACCGCGGTCATGCTCTCCATCCGGGTGACTTATGCCATCCGGAAGCAACCTCCGCGTCACTTCGACCGTCAAGCTGGATGGACGGATGCCCTATCGGGGACCAATGCCATGGAACCCGCGGATCGTCCGCAATCGGTTGAATAGTTGACGAAAGGGTGCGCTCCCATGGTGATCTCCGGCGCGCCGCGCCTTGCCGACAAGCGCACCTTCGGTGACGTCTGGCTGATCATCCCGGTCTACAACGAGGCTCCGGTCGTGGCCGGAGTGGTGGCCGAGGCGCTGCGGACCTTCCCCAACGTGGTGTGCGTCGACGACGGCAGTGCCGACGGGTCCCCGGCCGAGATCGTCGGCAGCGGCGCGCACCTGGTCCAACACCCCGTCAACCTCGGCCAGGGCGCGGCGATCCAGACCGGGCTGCACTACGCGCTGTCCCAGCCGGGCGCCGAACGCTTCGTGACCTTCGACGCCGACGGCCAGCACCGCGTCGAGGACGTGATCACCATGCTGGCGCTGGCCCGGGCCCGCGGCGCCGACGTGGTGCTCGGCTCGCGCTTCCTGCGGCCGGGCGGCGAGCGGGTCCACGTGCCCTGGACGAAGCGCCTGGTGCTGCGCACGGCGGCGGCGGTGAGCCCCACCGCGCGCCGGCTGAGACTCTCCGACGCGCACAACGGGCTGCGCCTGTTCAACCGGGTCGCCGCCGCCCGGGTCAACATCACGATGAACGGCATGGCGCACGCCTCCGAGATCACCGGCTTCCTCGCCCGTTCCGACCTCACCGTCGTGGAGTCCCCGGTGTCGATCCGCTACACCGACTACTCGCGGGCGAAGGGCCAGTCGCTGCTCAACGGAGTGAACATCCTCTTCGACCTGTCCCTGAACCGCGGGAAGGGCTGAGGCCGGTGCTGATCCAGTTCGTGCTGCTGGCCGCGGTGGTGGTGCTGCTCGCGGTGTTCATGCGCAGTTGGAACACCACCAGGACCCGGGCGGGCAAGCGGATCGCCTTCCTCGCCTTCTGCTTCCTCAACGCGTACGCGGTGCTGCGGCCCGGCGACACGACGAAGGCCGCGCACCTGCTCGGCGTCGGCCGCGGCACCGACCTGGTGCTGTACCTGCTGGTGGTCGGTGTGACCGCGCTGGCGCTCAACACCTACCTGCGGTTCCGCGCCATGGAGCGCAGGCTGACCGAACTCGCCCGTGACGCCGCCCTGCGCACGGCCCACCGCCCCGAGCCCGGGCGGCCGCTGGCCGCCATGGAAGGCGAACACTCCCCGTGACCGACACGCTCGACATCATGCTGCCCTACTACGGCGACCCCGCGCTGATGCGCGACGCCGTGCGCAGCGTCCTCGCCCAGACCGACCCGGACTGGCGGCTGACCGTCGTGGACGACGACGACCGCCCCGGCGTGCCGGAGTGGTTCGCCGGCCTGGACGACCGCCGGGTGCGCTACTTCCGCAACGAGCGGAACCTCGGCGTGACCGGCAACTTCCGCCGCTGCGTGGAGCTCGCCGACTACCCGTACACCGTGCTGATGGGCAGCGACGACCTGATGCGCCCCTGCTACGTCGCCACGGTGCGGGCGGCCCGCGACGCCATGCCCGGCGCCGCGATGTACCAGCCGGCGGTGCGGGTGGTCGACGGCGAGGGCCGTCCGGCGCGCACGCTGGTCGACACCGCCAAGCGGCGGCTGTACTCGGCGGCGCCCGACCGGCGCGCGCGGCTCGGCGGGGAGGCGCTCGCGGTCAGCCTGCTGCGCGGCAACTGGCTGTACTTCCCGGCCATGTGCTGGCGCTCCGACCTGCTCAAGGAAATCGGCTTCCGCACCGACCTGACGGTCGTGCAGGACCTCGCGCTGGTCATGGAACTGCTACTGCGCGGCGAGGAACTGGTGACCGACCCGGAGGTCGGCTTCGACTACCGGCGGCACCGGGCGAGCGAGTCCTCGCTCCAGGCGGTCAGCGGCTCCCGGTTCGAGGAGACCCGCCGGCTGCTGCTCGAACTCGCCGCCGACTTCGACGCGCTGGGCTGGCGCCGCGCCGCGCGGACCGCCCGCCGCCACCTGTCCACCCGGCTGCACGCGCTGCTGATGGTGCCGGGCGCGCTGCGCGGACGCCGGCTCGACGCGGCCCGCGAGCTGACCGGGCACGCCTTCGCCCGGGCGTCCCGTCCGGCCGCGCCGGAGACGGCGCGGTGAGCGCGCCGAAACCGCTGGGAGAAGGCCGCCCCGACGCCCCCGCGGACCCGCGCCCCGCGGACCCGCCCCCGGCGGATCGGGCGGGCGTCGGACCTGCCCCCCGACCGGCGCCTGGTCTGGACACCGGACCGGCGTCGGAGCACGCGGCCCGGGCCCACACCCCCGCGTCCGGCCCCCCGGCGTCCGGCGCCCCCGCGTCCGGCACCGGAGGGGGCTCCGCCGGCCTTCCCGCGGGGGCGACCGCTCTCACCCCGCGCAGCGGCCCGCGGCCGCCCTGGTGGTCACCCGCCCGCGTCCCCGCCCGCCTGCGGTTCCCGCTCGGCGTCTACGCCCTCTGCCAACTGCTGCTGTTCGGCTGGTGGGCCGCCTTCTACCCGGGCCGGGTCACCGGCGACAGCCTCACCTACCTCTACGAGGTCAGCACCTCCCACTGGCGCGCGGACCACTCGGTGGCCTACGACGCGCTGCTGTGGATCTCGCTCCAGGTCACCGGCGGCGTCGCCGCCCTCACCTTCGTCCAGACCGTCGCCATGGCCGCCGCGCTGGCGTACGTCTGCGCGTCGCTGCGCGACCTCGGTGTGCACGGGCGCTGGAGCGCGGTCGCCGCCGCGGTCGTCGCCGCGGCCCCCATGACCGGGTCGTTCACGGTGTACGTCTGGAAGGACGTCGCCTACACCGTCGCCACCCTGGTCGCCTTCGGCGCGGTGGTCCGGCTCACCGCCCGCCGGCTGCGCCGCGAGCACGCCGTCCGCGACCGCTCCCTGCGCCGGCAACTGCTGACCCTGGCCGCGGGCTGCCTGGGCATCGGCCTGTTCCGCAACAACGGCTTCCCGGTGATCATCGCCGCCGGAGTGCTGCTGGTGCTGCTGCTGCCGGGCATGCGCCGCCGGATCGCCGTGGCGACCGCGGTGCCGCTGGTGCTGACGCTCGGCATGAACAACCTCCTGTACCCGGCGCTCGGCGTCCAGATGCCGCGCGCGGACGAGGTGTACGCCTTCAACTACGCCGACATCGGCGTCGTCTACGCCGAGCGGCCCGACGTCTTCTCCGCCGCGGACCTGCGGCTGCTGCGCGGCATCGCGCCGCTGTCGCACTGGCGCGGACCGGGCGGCGACTGCCACGTGGCCGACCCGCTCATGCACGAGCCGCTGGACCGCTTCAAGGCCGGCCGGGAGAACGGGCAACTGCTCGCCCTGTGGGGGCGCCTGCTCACGCACCACCCGACACTGGTCATCGGCGCGCGCCTGTGCCGTGCCGACATCGCCTGGGCGTTCACCGGCCACACCGGCATGTACCCGGCGTCCAACCGCGACGTGCTGCGCAGTTGGTCCGCCTACGGCCTGGACTCGGTCCAGCAGCTCCCGTACCACGCCTCGCTGCGCGACGCCCCGCTGTCGTACAAGCTGGACCACGCCGCGACCAGGGCCTTCGAGTGGACGAAGGCGCCGGACCGGGCACCGCTGCTGTGGCGGGGGGTGAACTGGACCTACCTCGGCTACCTGCTGGTCGCGGTGGCCGCGGTGCGGCGCCGCAGGTACGAACTGCTGGCGCTGGCGGCGCTGCCGGTCGCGTTGCAGGCGACGGTGCTCGCGGCCAACCCGTCGCCGCTGTGGCGCTACATGTGCGCCGCGCTGTTCGTGGGAGTCCTCACGGTCCCGGTCGTCGCGCTGGCCGGCCCCGGCCGGGCGCCCTGGGAGCGTGCGGGGGTGGCCCCGCCGGACGCCGTGGCCGGACCGTCCGCCGAGGGAGGCCGGGACACGGCGCCGGCGACGGGGCACCGGACGTGAGGGATCAGCTCACGGACGCGATCTGCCGGCGGATCGCCTCGAAGGACGAGCGGCCGCGGCGGACGTTGCGGGCGCGCACGAGCGCGGGCCAGAAGGGGGCGCGCAGCAGCGTCTCCGGGTTGACCGCGTTCTTGCGCAGCAGCAGCTCCTCCGGGATGTCCTGCGGGTCCTCGGTGGCGTACTCCGCGACGATCTTGTCGTAGTTGTCCTTCAGCACCGTGTTGGTCGGGTCGGCGCCGAAGATCGCGGTGACGCCGGTCTTCACGGTGTCCACGTCGACCACCGTGAGGTCGGGACGGTAGCGGCGCAGCACCTGGGCGACCTTGAAGACGTCGCCGGCCCAGTCCCGGGTGTGGCGGTCGCGGGCGGCCTCGTCGACGTTGCGCGGCAGCATGTCGTCGAAGACGATCACGCTCGACCAGCGGGAGTGCTTCTCGACGTTGATGAAGTCGCGCAGCGCGTACTCGAAGATGTGCATGCCGTCGATGAACGACAGCTCCAGCACCGGGTCGCCGACCAGGGCCAGCGGGTCGCGGCGGCCCAGCGCACGGAACGGGTTGCGTCCCGGGCGCAGGTGCAGCAGGGGGTCCTTGCGGTGGAAGAAGGCGTCACTGGTGGCACGCACCAGGTGGACGTCGCAGCTGATCGACTGGGTGAGCTTGAAGGCCGGGTCGATCGCGACGGACGGTACCCGGGACAGCGCGAGGCTCTTCCCGTCGTTGACGCCGATCTCCAGGTAGTTGCGCGGCTTGTAGACCTTGTGCAGCCTGCGCAGGAACTCGTGACGGTGCACTGGTACAACCCCTCGATGCTTTCGCATGTGGTTCGGTGGGAGTAATGGAGTGACGCTAGCGCGTGCTCCGCCGTACCGACATCGTTCAGCGGAACTTTGTCGAATCCTCAGACACTCATGGCGGATCAGGCGTCCGCGGCGCTTCCACCGGCCGTGGAGCGCAGTTGCGCGGCGAAGGCCAGGCAGTCGTCGTAGGACGGCAGCAGGCCCTGCGCGCGGGCCTCGGCGAGGGTGGGCGCCTGCGCGTCCTTCTCCGACAGCAGCGGCTCCACGTCCGAGGGCCAGGCGATGCCCAGCTCCGGGTCGAGCGGGTTGATGCCGTGCTCGCGGCCGGGGGCGTACCCGGCCGAGCAGAGGTAGACCACCGTCGCGTCGTCGGTCAGCGCCATGAACGCGTGGCCCAGACCCTCGGAGAGGTAGACCGCGTGGTGCAGGTCGTCGTCGAGCCGCACCGCCTCCCACCGGCCGAAGGTGGGCGAGCCGACCCGGATGTCCACGATCACGTCGAGCACCGCGCCGCGCACGCACTTGACGTACTTCGCCTGGCTCGGCGGCACGTCCGCGAAGTGCACCCCGCGCAGCGTGCCGCGGCTGGACACCGAGCAGTTGGCCTGCACCAGGTCCAGCCGGTGCCCGAGCGACTCCTCGAAGTCGTCGGCACGGAACCACTCGTGGAAGCTCCCCCGGCTGTCCGGGAAGATCTTGGGCTCGTGCACGAAGGCACCGGCGATGTCGAGCTGCCGCATGCGGATCACGTCCTTGCAGGTTCTTGAGCGGGTGGGGAGGGGGTGGGGGGAAGGCGGACGGGCGGGCGGGGGAGCGGCGGCAGGACCACCCGTGAGGAGTACGGGGCCCGCCCGCACCGCGGCAACCCGTACGAGTGAACACCTGCCGCGGCGGTTCCGCAGCCCCGCGCGTCCCTCGGGCCGGTCCGGCGGATCCTGCCGCGCTCGCGGCAGGATCCGGCCGCGGGCCCTAGGCGCCGAGGCGGGCGGCCATCCGGCGCAGCTTCTTGCGGGAGGTGGGCGCGAGCCGCCGCATCACCGGACCGCCGATCCGCTTGAGCATGCTGCGCTTGGCCGTCCGGCGCCGCTGCGCCTGGGCCTCGCGGGCGGTGGCCGGGTCCACGGTGTCCAGACCCTCGACCGGGTGCATCCGGCCCCGGTCGTCGATCCGCACCTGCCCGATCTTCAGCTCGGGACCCGACGCGGCGCCGTCCAGCCGCGCCGAGAGCTGCCAGGTGCCCGGGCGCAGCCCGGTGTACGGCGCGGAGTCCTCCTTGGCGTCGGCCGGCCGCAGGTGCACCCGCCCGCCCACCGGTTCCAGCACGGCGGGCAGCCCGGCGAAGGCCGCGTCCGGGCCGGTGCCGCGCAGCACCAGCCAGGCGCGGGACGCGGCGGTGCCCGGGTGCGAGACCGCGGCGAGCTCCAGCTCCATCCGGTCGCCCGGCATCCGCAGCACCTCGCGGCGGGCGAGCGCGTCGCCGAGCTTCTTGCCGCGCCGCGCCACGTCCAGCGTGAGGTTGCCGTGCGGGTCGGTGAAGTACGGCACGGTGAGCTGGGCCGGCTCGCCGAGCAGCGCGGGCAGGCACGCCTCGTCCACACCCGGTGCCCGGTCGGCGCCGAGCCGGGCCTTGCGGACCAGGCCGAGGCCGCGCACCGGCACCCACACGTCCCACATGCCGCGGGCGAGCGCGTCACGGCCCTTGACGGCCTTGGGGTCGAGGAAGCCGGTGCCCCGCAGCACCACCTCGCACAGGGTGCCCTCCGGGCCGCCCTCGACGGCCGGCAGCTCCTCCACCTCGGTGGTGAACTCCGCGGGGCACGACCACTCCACCGCGGTCTCCCGGTCGCGGAGGCTGACCTCGGCGCGGTAGCCCTCGATCTCGTCCGTGACGTCGATCAGCTCGCCGTCGTCCAGCAGGTCGCGGTGGAAGTCGGGGTGCAGGAAGTAGCGGTCGTCGCGGCGCAGCAGCGCCAGCGGCTTCTTCTCGTCGCCCCACACCAGGCGGGCGGTGACGGCGATGGAGATCCGCCCGTCGATCCAGCGGAAGTCCTCCAGCCGGGCGGCACCCTTGACCGAGGAGGCGCGGCGGGCGACCTCGACCAGCTCCTCGCGCCGGTCGCGGCGCAGCAGGGTGGAGCGCAGCCGCAGGACGGCGCCGAGCCCGTCGTGCACCCCGTCGTTGACGAAGTCGCGGGCCACGTCGTTGACCGCGTCGATCATCTCGTCCCGGTAGTCCGGGGTGTACTTCAGCACCGACGGCTCGCTGAGCCGGCCGAGCATCTCGACCCGGTAGAAGCGCCGCAGCAGCTCGTCCCGGAAGGCGCCCGGCTCGGTGTTGGCCACCACCACGTCGAGGACCTCGCGCAGGTTGCCGTAGTAGCCGGTGGGCACGATCTTCGCGGAGCCGGCGTTCTTGCCGTCGTCGCGCCTGGAGTAGTGGTAGCAGGTGTAGTCGCCGAGGATGGAGACGACCTTCGCGGGGAAGTACGCCTCCATCATGTAGAGCTGGTCCTCCAGCCGCCGCTTGCCCTCGGGGTAGGCGATGCCGTTCTCGCGCAGGAACTGGGTGCGGAACATCTTGTGCGGCGTGAGGCTGTCCACGAGCGGCGCGTCGTGGATCGTGCACTTCTCCCGGGTGACCCGGAAGACGCCGTGCGGGACGCCGCGGAAGTTGCTGGCGACCTTGCCGAAGACGATGTCCGAGCCGTTGCGGTGGCCCATGTCGTACAGCCGGCGCAGGGCGTCGGGCGTCATGTAGTCGTCCTGGTCGACGAAGTGCACGTACTCGCCGCGTGCCTGCTCGACGCCGGTGTTGCGGGGCTTGCCCGGCCATCCGGAGTTCGGGATGTGGATGACCCGCACCTGCGGGTGCTCCGCGGCGAGCTTGTCCAGTCTCGCGGGCGTGTCGTCGGTCGAGCCGTCGTTGACGAACAGCAGTTCCAGCTCGTCCGCCGGCAGCGTCTGCCCCAGCAGCGACGCGATGCACGGCTCTATGTATTTCCCGGGGTTGTAGACCGGGACGATGACGCTGACCTTGACCGACATCCTTGTTTCCGCCTCGCCTTTCGCAGCGCTGGTTCGGGCCGCTGGTATGTCCTTTTGAATCCTACGGGGACCGTGAGGGGCCGCCGGGTCGAGCACGGCCGTACATCAGGGGTACACCCTCGGTACACCGCACTCTGCGGTCAGACCGACCAGCGGGCGAAAGGATGTACGCCGACCGCCGATTGTGACCGTCGTCACGCAGTCCGGGGTCGGCGGGCCCGGCGCCGACCAGGCCGGGCGCGGATGTGACGGAGGCGCCGACACCGCTTCGTGCGGTGTCGGCGCCCCGGTGGCGTGCCGCCGTCGATCAGGTCAGGTCGGCGTACTGGCTCCAGCCGGCGCCGCCGATCGAGACCCGCGCCTTGAAGGTGCCGGTGCCGGTGCCCGCGTAGAAGTACAACCCGTTCGAGCTACGGGCCAGCAGGTCCGCGACCCCGTCGCCGTTGATGTCGCCGGGGGCGATCAGCTTGTTGTACTGGCTCCAGCCGGCGCCGCCGATCTGCTTCTTCGCGCCGAACGGCGCCGAGGCGCTGCCGGTACCGGCGTACAGGAACAGCCCCGCCGACGAGCGGGCGAGGATGTCCGCCTTGCCGTCGCCGGTGAGGTCGCCCGCGCCGACGATGGTGTTGAACTGGCTCCAGCCCGAGCCGCCGACCTGCACGCGGCCCTTCATCGACAGTCCGTTCCCGTCGCCGGCGTAGAAGTACAGCGCCGAGGAGTTGCGGGCGATCAGGTCGCCCTTGCCGTCGCCGTTCAGGTCGCCGGGCCCGACCACCAGGTTGTACGACGTCGAGCCGCCGGCGAGCATGTCGTCGTACTCGGCGTACTCGGCCAGGTTGTACAGGTGGCCGTCGTACAGGCCCTTGCCGATCAGGTCGGAGTTGCCGTCGGCGGTCAGCGAGGACACGTGGTACAGCCGGATGGCGCTGCGGTCGAAACCGGGGCCCACCTCGTACTTGGCGGTGAGCTTGCCGGTACCGGTGCCACCGTAGTAGTACAGCGTCCCGCCGGGGGTGTTGGCGTAGATGCCGTCCTTGCCGAACGACGGGTTGGCGCCGCCGCCCGCGAACTGCTGGACGTCGCCCCAGGGGGAGCCGACCGTGCCGCGCGTGGCGTTGAAGGTGCCGTTGCCGTTGCCCTCGTAGAAGTAGAGGGTGCCGTCGTAGGAGCGGGCGAGCAGGTCGTGGGTGCCGTTGCCGTCGTAGTCGCCGCCGCCGATGACCTGGTTGTACTGGTTCCAGCCGGTGCCGCCGATCTGGTACTTCGCGGAGAAGGCGGGGGTCGCCGCGCCGTTGCCGGTGTACAGCCACAGGCCGGCGGAGTTGCGGGCCACGACGTCGCCGATGCCGTCGCCGTTGAAGTCGCCGACGCCGACCAGCTGGTTGAACTGGTTCCAGCCCGCGCCGCCGATCTCCACGGCGGCGCCGAACGGCGCGCTCGGCTTGCCGGTGCCGGCGAAGAAGTACAGCCCGGTGGTGCTGCGGGCGAGCAGGTCCGGCCTGCCGTCGCCGTTGAGGTCGCCGGGCGTGAAGACCTTGTCGTACTTCTGCCAGCCGGTGCTGACCGTGGTGAAGTTCGCCAGGCCGTTGTCGCTCAGCGCGTTGGCGCCGTCGTGCACCCGCAGCGAACCGGTGGACGTGACCGTCAGTAGGTCGGGCCTGCCGTCGCCGGTGAGGTCACCGGGCAGCAGCAGGTCCTGGATCTGCGAGTTCTGGGGCTCGACGGCCGTGTAGTAGCCGTTGTCGCCGAGGTCCAGGGTGACCTCGCCGCTGGAGAACTTGTAGACGAGGTCGTCCGCGCCGTCGCCGTCGAAGTCGGAGGTGTGGGCCAGGGCGGCGGCCGCGGTGCGCGGCGCGGCGACCTTGGATCCGAGCTTCTTCGAGGTGCGGCCCGGCACCGTGAAGTGCGGCCGCTGCGCCGCCACGGTCGGCTGCTTGACCGGCCCGGGGACACCGGGCTCGTCCGCGGCCGCGGTGCCGCTCAGCGCGCCGGTGACCAGCAGGCCCGCGCAGCCGAGCACCGCGCAGGCGGCCGTGCGGCGGCCCTTGCGGCGAAAGGAGTTGGACACGTGTGTGTTCCTTCGTCGAGGAATGGTGTGCGGAGCACCACAGCGCCGGGCCACGTGTCGTGGGCGTGACCGCGCGGCGCGCAGGTACACCAGACCGCCGAAGTCCCCCCCGGGTGCTCCGACTTCATGTCCTACGCGTACATGTGGCCGAAGCGCAAGGTTTTTCTGTGAATTCGGTGAAGATCCGCTGTACCCGATGTGGCCCCCCGGTGGCGCCGCGCAGCTCCACCGGCCCGGCGGGCTCCCGCTGTTAGGGTGGGACGATGTGGTTGATCACCGGCGGAGCCGGATACATCGGGTCCCACGTCGTCAGGGAGTTGACCGCCGCGGGTGAGGGCGTCGTCGTCCTGGACGACCTGAGCGGTGGCGACCCGGTCCGGCTGCCCGCGGGCGTCCCCCTGGAACGCGGATCGGTGCTCGACGCGGAACTGCTGGCACGGGTGCTGCGTGATCACGCCGTCGACGGGATCGTGCACGTCGCCGCCAAGAAGCAGGTCGGCGAGTCGGTCGAGCGCCCCCTGTACTACTACCGGGAGAACGTCGAGGGGCTGCGCACCGTCCTCGACGCGGCCGCGGCCGCCGGCGTGCGCCGGTTCGTCTTCTCCTCCTCCGCGGCCGTCTACGGCCCGACCGACGCCGACCTGGTCACCGAGCGGACCCCCTGCGCCCCGATGAGCCCGTACGGCGAGACCAAGCTCGCCGGCGAGTGGCTCGTCGCGGCCGCCGGCAAGGCGCACGGCATGGCCACCGCGTCGCTGCGCTACTTCAACGTCGCCGGCGCCGCCTCCCCGGAACTCGCCGACACCGGGGTGTCGAACCTCGTGCCGATGGTCTTCCAGCGGCTCGCCGCCGGGCAGCCCCCGCTGGTCTTCGGCGACGACTACCCGACGCCCGACGGCACCTGCGTGCGCGACTACGTCCACGTCCGGGACGTCGCCTCCGCGCACCTGGCCGCCGCCCGCCGGCTCACCGCCGACCCGGACGCGGCCCTGGTGCTGAACATCGGCACCGGCGTCGGCGTCTCGGTGGCCGAGATGGTTGCGGTGATCGGCGAGGCGACCGGCCACACTGGTGTCACGCCCGAGGTCGGCCCGCGCCGCCCGGGCGACCCGGCCCGTGTCGTCGCCTCGGCCGAGGCGATCGCCGGGGAACTGGACTGGCGCGCGCGGTACGACGTCCGCCAGATGGTGGAATCGGCATGGGCGGGCTGGCAGGCGCGCCACCCCGGGTGACCGGCGGTGGGCGCGCGGCGGGTGGAACGGCGGACAGAGGGACGGCGCAGGTGGCAGCGGCGGCACGGCAGGACGTGGTGGAGGCCCGCAGGGTCGTGGTGAAGGTCGGCTCGTCGTCGCTGACCACGGCCGCCGGCGGGCTGGACGCGGACCGGGTGGACGCCCTGGTCGACGTCCTCGCCAAGACCCGCGAGGACCGCGAGGTGGTCCTCGTGTCCTCCGGCGCCATCGCCGCCGGGCTGGCGCCGCTCGGCCTGGCCCGCCGCCCCCGCGACCTGGCCCGTCAGCAGGCCGCCGCCAGCGTCGGCCAGGGCCTGCTGGTCGCCCGCTACACCGCCTCCTTCGCCCGGTACGGCATCCGTGTCGGCCAGGTGCTGCTCACCTCCGACGACGTCAGCCGCCGCACCCACTACCGCAACGCCTACCGCACGCTCGACCAACTGCTCGCCATGGGCGCCCTGCCGGTCGTCAACGAGAACGACACGGTGGCGACCGACGAGATCCGGTTCGGCGACAACGACCGGCTCGCCGCCCTCGTCGCCCACCTGGTCCGCGCGGACCTGCTGGTGCTGCTCTCCGACGTGGACGGCCTCTACGACGGCGACCCGCGCACCCCCGGCACCAGCCTGGTGGGCGAGGTCACCGGGCCGGGCGACCTCGCCGGGATCTCCATCGGCAGCGCGGGCCGGGCCGGCGTCGGCACCGGCGGCATGGCCACCAAGGTCGAGGCGGCCGGCATCGCCACCGGCGCCGGGGTGCCGGTGGTGCTCACCTCCACCGTGCACGCCGCCGACGCGCTGGCCGGCCGGCCGACCGGCACGTACTTCCACCGCACCGGCAAGCGTTCCGCCGACCGGCTGCTGTGGCTCGCGCACGCCTCCACCCCGCGCGGCTCGCTGCGGCTGGACGCGGGGGCGGTGCGCGCCGTCACCGAGCGGCACAGCTCGCTGCTGCCGGCCGGGCTCACCGGCGTCGAGGGCGACTTCACCGCGGGCGACCCGGTGGACCTGCTCGACGAGGCCGGACACGCGGTCGCCCGCGGTCTGGTCAACTTCGACGCCCGCGAGCTGCCGCGGCTGCTCGGCCGCTCCACCCGTGACCTGGCCAGGGAGCTCGGCCCGGCCTACGAACGCGAGGTGGTCCACCGTGACGACCTCGTGCTGCTGCGCCCGTAGCCGCCGGGCGCCGGCCCGGTCGGCACGGACCGCCGCCCGGTCGGGTCCGGTCCGGGCGCGCGCCCGGCGCGCCCACCGCGGCCAATCTCCGGGAAACCGCCCCGCCCGGCCGCGGAGCCTGGTCAACTGTGAAGCGGAGGAGTCGTCCGCGAGAGCGTGCGGGCGTGCTCGGGAACGTCACCCACAGGGAGGCCGCCGGTGAAACGAGGGCGCCCAGGGCACTCGTCCAAGGGGACGTCGGGGCGCGCGCTCGTCAGTGTGAGCAGCGGGCACGACGCCGGTACGGCCGGGGACGGCACCGGTACGGGTACCGAGGACGCCGGGACCGGGCACGACGACCCGCCTTCCGCCCGGTTGTGGCACGTCACGTTGAGCGTGTCCGGGCCCCGTACGCCGCTGGCCGAGGTCAGACGCGGGCTGGAACAGCTCGCGCACGACCACCCGTTCCTGCTCACCAGCCGCTACGCGACCGACCACGCGGAGATCCGCTACTGGGAGGAGGCCCGCGACCTCCACGATGCCGCTGCGCTGGCCCTGCGGTTGTGGGGGGAGCACCGTTCCACGGCGGGGCTGCCGCCCTGGGAGACGGTCGGCCTCGAAGTCATCGACCGCACCACCTACCACCAGCGCCTCGCCGAGGGCTACGGCCCGCCTCCGGCCGTCCCCGTCGGCGTCCACCCCTACTGACCGGGGTGCCCCCGTCCCCCCGGGCAGCCCCTTGCTGTCGGTTCCGGGACCACCTGCGGGTGGTGGCTGAGCCCCGTCCCCCCGGGCAGCCCCTTGCCGTCGGTTCCGGGACCACCTGCCGGTGAGGGGTTGCGCGCGCAGTTCCCCGCGCCCCTGGGCAAGCGCGGCCTGCCCGCCCAGCGCGGCCCGGGCGCCCCAGGGGGCGCGGGGAACTGCGCGACCAGCCCCGACGCACCGCACGATCCCGCCCTCCACAGCACCGACCGCCCCGGAGGGCACCCTCCACCGGCGGGGGAACCCGGGAACCGGCGGACCCGGCCACTCCGGGGGACTCTCCACCGGCAGGGAAACCCGGGAACCGGCGGGCCCAGCCGCCCCGGAGGGCACCCCACCACCGGGAGGTGGTCCCGGAACCGGCGGGACGGGGGCACCCGGGCGGGTCGCGGTACCCTGCACCGCATGGAACTGCCCTCGCCGCTCCCCAAGTCCCCGGTGCTGCTCGCCGCGTACCGCGCCCGTGCCGCCGCCGCGGACCTGGCCCCGCAGACCCGCGCGGCGAAGGACGACGCCCTGCTGGCCATCGCGGACGCGCTGATCGTCCGCACCCAGGAGATCGTCGCCGCCAACGCCGAGGACGTCGCCCGCGCCCGGGAGGCCGGCACGAGCGAGGCGATCATCGACCGGCTCACCCTGACCCGTGAGCGGGTCGCCGCGATCGCCGCCGACGTGCGGCACGTCACGTCGCTGCCCGACCCGGTCGGCGAGGTGCTGCGCGGCTCCACCCTCCCCAACGGCCTCGACCTGCGCCAGGTCCGGGTCCCGCTCGGCGTCGTCGGCATCATCTACGAGGCCCGCCCGAACGTCACCGTGGACGCCGCCGCGCTCTGCCTGAAGTCCGGCAACGCGGTGCTGCTGCGCGGCTCCTCCTCCGCGTACGCCTCGAACACCGCGCTGGTGACGGTGGTGCGCGACGCGATCGGCGGCGCCGGGCTCCCCGCCGACGCGGTCCAGCTCGTCCCCGGCGAGAGCCGCGACTCCGTCACCGAGCTGATGCGCGCCCGCGGCCAGGTCGACGTGCTGATCCCGCGCGGCGGCGCCGCCCTGATCCGCGCCGTGGTCGAGGGCTCCACCGTGCCGGTGATCGAGACCGGCACCGGCAACTGCCACGTCTACGTGGACGCCGAGGCCGACCTCGACACCGCCGTGCAGATCCTGGTGAACTCCAAGGCGCAGCGCCCCAGCGTCTGCAACTCCGCCGAGACCCTGCTGGTGCACCGCGACATCGCCGACCGCTTCCTGCCGCGCGCGCTCGACGCGCTCGCCGAGGCGGGCGTCACCGTGCACGGCGACCCGGGCGTGGTCGCGGCCGCGCGGGCGCACGACAGCAAGGCCACCGTGGTGCCGGCCACCGCCGAGGACTGGGAGACGGAGTACCTGTCGTACGACATCGCCGCCGCCGTGGTCGACTCGCTGGACGCCGCCGTCGCGCACATCCGGCTGTGGTCCTCCGGCCACACCGAGGCGATCGTGACCACCTCGCAGACCGCCGCCCGCCGCTTCACCCAGCTGGTGGACGCCGCCGCGGTGATGGTGAACGCCTCCACCCGGTTCACCGACGGCGGCCAGTTCGGCTTCGGCGCCGAGATCGGCATCTCCACCCAGAAGCTGCACGCGCGCGGCCCGATGGGCCTGCCGGAGCTGACCTCCACCAAGTACGTCGTCACCGGCGACGGCCACATCCGCTGACCGCCGCCGCACCCGCACCGGCCGTCCCGCCCGCCGCGGGCCGCCGGAGCGGGCGCGTACCACGGACCCGCCAGTGGCGCAGGTCCGCCGCACGGCGGACCGGGAAAGCCCTGCCCAAAAGGGCCTCTTCCGGCTTACTCTGAACAGATGCCGGACGATGACGAGTTCGCCTCCGTAGTCCTCGACGAGGAATTCGTACGGTCCGCTCTGTTCCACGAGCCCACGGCCAGGGAACGGATGCTTGCCGTCGCCGAAGGTCCCGCGCTGCCACCCGGCCGTCCCGGGCGGTACGGAAGCCGGGCCGCCGCCATGCCCGACCTGGAGGACGACTCCGTCCTCGAGTCGGACGAGCTCTACGCGCAGGGCCACCCGTACCGCGCCATCGGCACCCGCTGGCACCGGCCGGTCGCCTGGGCACTCGCCGTGGTGATGGGCATCGGCGTGGTCGCCCTGACCTTCGCCGCGGTCTACCGCGGGGCGGGCAACGGGCGCGCCACCACCCCGCCGCCCTCCCTCCCGCCCATCGGCACCTCGGCGACCCCGGCCCTCCACCTCGCCCCCCAACCCTGATCCGGCGTCAACTTGTCCGTTCCGAGGCCGCCTGTCCCCGTCCACACGGACTTAACCTTGTGGTATGAGCGGGCATGAGGACCCTCCCGAGGGCACGCCCGACGGCGTGCCGCCCGGGGGCGACGACGACAGCGAGTACCGATCCGTCGTGTTCGACGAGTCGTTCGTCAGGGCTGCCCGTATCCAGGAGTACTCGGCGCGCGAGCGGCTCGACGACGCGGCGCACGCGGTGCACGTCCGCCGCACCGCCCCGCAGGGCCTGGCCCGGCAGGCACTGGCCGTGTTCGTGCTGATCACGCTGGCGTTCGGCCTCGCCGTCTACATGGGGGTCCGCCACCCGTACCGCACCCCCACCCCCGCGGTCAGCGAGCAGATCCGGGTGAACGTGATACCCCTGGTGCCCCGGGGCACCGTCCCCGCCGTCTCGCCGAGCGCGCCCTTCGCCGGCAGCGCGGCGCAGGCGTACGGCCACGGCATCCGGGTGCCGACCGACGCGGCGCGGCGGATCGGCGGCTACGCCCAGAGCGAGGTCCAGGAGGCGCTGGACACCGCCAAGAAGTACCTGACCGTCACCTCGCTCGACCGCGACACGGTGCTCGCCGGCGACCTGGAGCCGGTGCGGGAGCTGCTGAGCCCCGGCCAGCGCGGCCAGTTCGACGCCACCCTCTCCCAGCCCAGCGACGACGGCAGCCACGCCGCCACCGGCTGGCTGGTGCGCTTCGACCCGAGCGCGAAGATCTCGCTGGCGGGCAGCGACGCCCAGGCCATCCGGGTGAACGACGGCGAGGTGCGCACCGCCGCGGCCGGCGGCGCGCTGGAGATCTCCTCCGACTACACCTTCTTCTACGCGCTGCACGGCGTCCCGGACACCGGGGTGTCCCTCTTCTCGGTCCGGCGCAAGCTGGTCTTCCACGCGGACCACACCGACCTGCGGCAGCACCACATCGAGGTGGTGGACGCCGAGGTCGAGGCGGGTCCGCTGGCCTGCACGGACTCCGTGGGCAGCTACTTCCGGCCAGTTCTCGCCGGCGACAGCGGCGGCCCGCTCGACGGCGTGGACCCCTACCGCCCCGACCACCCGGCCGGCTCGGTCTGCACGGCCATGGACGACGGCGGCCCGGCCACGCCGTCGGCTCCGGTCACGCCGTCGCACCCGGCCGCGACCGGCGGTACGGCGGCCGCGGCGGCCACGGGAGCCGCGACCGCGGTGACCGCGGCGAGCGCGGCCGACGCGGTCACCGCCGCCGTGCGGACGCGCTACGCGCCCTCGGGCTCGGCGCCCGACGGGTCCGTCCCCGCGCCGCCCTTCCCGGTGAACCTGTCCCGCAGCTTGCCGCCGATGTCGCCGGCGCCGTTGCCCAGGTCGCGGATCAGACCGACCAGCGGGTCCTTGCTCTGCTTCGCCCGGTCGGAGTAGTGGTTGGCCGACTCCTTGAACGTCTCGTAGACCGACGCGTCCTTGTCCTCGGTGCGCCGCGGGTAGTGGCCGTCCATCAGCCGCTGGTAGTCCCGGCTGGCGGCCCACTTGCGCAGCTCGCCGGCCCGCACGGTGGCGAAGGGGTGGCTGCGCGGCAGCACGTTGAGGATCTTCAGCACCGAGTCGCGCAGGTCGCCCGCGGCTTCGTACTCGTCGGCCTGCCGGAGGAAGGCGTCCACGTTCATCTCGTGCAGGTGGTTGCCGCCGGCCAGCTTCATCAGGCCGCGCATCGATGCCTGGAGGTCCTGGCCGACCAGCAACCCGGCCCGGTCCGCGGACAGTTCGGACTTGCGGAACCACTCGCGCAGCGCGGTCACGATGGCCAGCACCGCGAGGTTGCCCAGCGGTATCCAGGCCACCCGCAGGGCGAGGTTGGTCAGGAAGAGCAGGATGGTCCGGTACACGGAGTGGCCGGACAGCGCGTGGCCGACCTCGTGGCCGACGACCGCGCGCATCTCCTCCTCGTCCAGCAGTTCGACCAGGCCGGTGGTGACCACGATGATCGGCTCGTCCATGCCGATGCACATCGCGTTCGGCTGCGGGTCCTGCGTGACGTAGAAGGACGGCACCTTCTCCAGGTCGAGGATGTAACAGGCGTCGCGCAGCATCGCGTTGAGGTGGGCGAACTGCTCGTCGCTGACCCGCACCGAGTCGGACAGGAACAGCAGGCGCAGGCTGCGCTCGGGCACCAGGCCGCTGAGGGCCTTGAAGACGGTGTCGAAGCCGCTGAGCTTGCGCAGGGCGACCAGCGCCGACTTGTCGGCCGGGTGCTCGTACGCCCGCGAGGAGATGTCGGGGAACCGGCGCCGGACACGGCCGGGCAGCTTCCCGCCCCCTCCCGACCCCTTGCCGCCCGAGCCCTTTCCGCCGGGCCCGTCCTTCTTCGACTTCTTCGACTGGGACGATTCGGACACCTGGGCCAACCCCCTGCTCGCCAACCGTTACACAGTGCTGGACGCGCGGAGCCAGCGCGAAGTTCCCCGGGCCCCGCCCGTACCATGTGCCGTGAGCCTTCCCGACCGTTCCCGACAACGCAAAGGGCCAGCCGAATGCCGACCGCAGCAGCCACCTCCCTGACCACGCTCGCCGAGGGCGGCAACCACCCGAGCCTGAGCCCGTACCTGACCGGCTTCGGCGCGCTGGCCGCCCTCCTCCTCCTGCTGTGGGTCGTCACCCGCTTCAACCGGGACTAGGGACCAGTCGACCGCATGTCCGACAAGAAGCGCATCGGCGTGATGGGCGGTACCTTCGACCCCATCCACCACGGGCACCTGGTGGCCGCGAGCGAGGTGGTGAGCCTCTTCCACCTCGACGAGGTCGTCTTCGTGCCCACCGGCCAGCCCTGGCAGAAGGAACACCGCAAGGTCTCGGCCGCCGAGGACCGCTACCTGATGACGGTGATCGCCACCGCCTCCAACCCGCAGTTCTCGGTCAGCCGCAGCGACATCGACCGCGGCGGCCGGACCTACACCATCGACACCCTGCGGGACCTGCGGGACGAGCACCCCGAGGCGGAGCTGTTCTTCATCACGGGGGCCGACGCGCTCTCGCAGATCCTGTCCTGGCGGCATGCCGAGGAGCTGTTCGCGCTGGCGCATTTCATCGGCGTCACACGTCCAGGGCATACGCTGTCGGACCCGGGCCTCCCCGAGGGCGGTGTGTCGCTGGTGGAGGTGCCGGCGCTGGCGATCTCGTCGACCGACTGCCGCCAGCGGGTGGCCAAGGGGGAACCGGTCTGGTACTTGGTTCCGGACGGTGTGGTGCGCTACATCGACAAGCGCGCGCTCTACCGGCACGAGACCGGGTAGCGGCGCACAGCAAACGTGAAGGGGTTCCTCGTGAACGACGCCAACCCCCGCAGGCACTATGCCGAGGGCGGTCCAGACAACGAGAGAGACCCTTACGCGCAGGACCCGTACTACCAGCAGCAGTCCTACGGCTACGACGAGTACGGCCGTCCGGTCGCCCCGCCGCCGTACCAGGACCCTTCCTCGGGCTACGGCGGCCAGCAGCAGGGCTACGTCCCCCAGCAGGCCCAGCCGCCGTACCAGGAGCAGTACGGCGACGGCACGCACCAGGGCTACCCGGCCCAGGGCTACCAGCCCGGTTACGACCAGGGCCACGACTACGGCACCGGCCCGCAGCCCGCCTACCCCGCGCAGGAGTACGGCACCGGGCAGGTGCCGGTCTACGGCGCCGGCGGCCAACCCGCCTACGGCACCGGGCAGATGCCCGTCTACGACCCGAACCAGCCGCCGGTCTACGACACCGGGCAGCAGCCTGTCCACGACACCGGCCAGCAGCCCGCGGCCCAGCAGACCGGGCAGATGCCCGCCTACCAGGAGGAGCAGGTCCCCCGGGAGGCGGAGCAGGAGGGCGTGCCGGACTACCGCACCGAGCAGTTCGCCTTCGTCGACGAGGAGTCCGAGGAGTCCGAGGAGGTCATCGACTGGCTGAAGTTCTCCGAGTCGCGCACCGAGCGCCGTGAGGAGGCCAAGCGCCGCGGGCGCAAACGCAGGTTCGGCCTGGTGGCGATACTCGTGCTCGCCCTGCTCGGCGGCGGCGGGTACCTGTGGAAGGCCGGGAAGATCCCCGGGCTGGGGAAGAGCTCCACCGCGGCCGCCGCGAGCAGCGGCGCCGACCGGCGCGACGTGATCGTGGTGCACATGCTGCCGGTCGACGGCGGCGCCAGCTCCACCGCGCTGCTGGTGGACAACACGACGAAGAAGCACGGCACCACGGTGCTGATTCCCAACGACGTGCAACTCACCGGCGACGACGGCTCGGTGACCACCCTCGACAAGTCCGTGGCGGACGGCGTCGGGCCCACCCGGGACTCCCTGAACACCCTGCTCGGCACCGACATCAAGGGCAGTTGGCGGCTCGACTCGCCGTACCTGGAGCTGCTCGTCGACTCGCTCGGCGACATCTACGTCGACACCAACGCCGAGGTCAAGGGCACCGGCAAGGACAAGGACAAGGTGCTCGTGGCCAAGGGCGAGCAGCAGGAGCTGAGCGGGGACGCCGCCGTCGCCTACGCCACCTACAAGGCGCCCGGCGAGCCGCAGACCGCCCAGCTCAGCCGGTTCGGCCAGGTCATGCAGGCGGTGCTGATGAAGATGCCCAGCGACGCGCCCGACGCGACCAGGACCGTGCAGGCGCTCGCCCAGATCCTCGACCCGTCGCTCACCGACAAGCAGCTCGGCGCCTCGCTCGCCGAACTCGCCGACCTCGCCAAGACCGGCCAGTACAGCACCTCGCTGCTGCCGGTGCAGAAGGACGGCACCCTCAGCGCTGCGGCCACCGACAGCGTGGTCAAGGACGTGCTCGGCGGCAGCGTGAAGAAGGCCACCGGCTCCTCCGGCCCGGCACGGGTCTCGATCAAGGACGCCAGCGGCAACGCGAAGTCCGCGACCATGGCGCAGGCGGCCATCGTGAACGGCGGCACCTACACCTACGTGGCGGGCGGCAAGTCCGCCACGACGCAGCCGGCGTCCCAGGTGCTCTACGCCGATCCGGCGCGAGAGGCCGCGGCCAAGGACGTGGCGGCCACGCTGGGCCTGCCGGCCACCGAGGTGAAGAAGGGCACGGTCGCCTCGAACGCGGACATCTCGGTCGTCCTCGGCCAGGACTACAAGCCGACCAGCGACGAGAGCTGAGCCGTCCGCCGGGCGGCGCCGCAGGTCAGCGGCGCCGCCCGGTCACGCGGTCGGGTTCTGCCGGAGGGTCGTGAGACCCTGGAGGCGACGAGACCCCGACCGGAAAGCCGCATCCGTGACCGCCACTGACCGTTCCATCGAGCTGACCCGCGCCGCCGCCCAGGCGGCCGCCGACAAGCTCGCGCACGACATCATCGCCTACGACGTCAGCGATGTGCTCTCCATCACCGATGCCTTCCTGGTCGCCTCGGCGCCCAACGACCGGCAGGTCAAGGCGATCGTTGACGCCATCGAGGAGCACCTCCTCAAGGAACTGGACACCAAGCCGGTGCGGCGCGAGGGCGAGCGGGACGGCCGCTGGGTCCTGCTGGACTACGTGGACATCGTGGTGCACGTGCAGCACTCCGAGGAGCGGGTCTTCTACGCGCTGGAGCGGCTGTGGAAGGACTGCCCCGAGATCGGGCTGCCCGCGGACGCGGTGGCCACCCGCGGCAAGGCCGCGGCCCACGCGGCGGCCGCGGAGGCGGCGGCCGACGCCGCCGAGCGCGAGGACGTGTGAGCGCGCGGTGACCGGCACCGACCGCCCGACCGCCGGCGAGCCCCCCACCGGCACCGACGTGTCCGGCGCCACTGAGGCGGCCGCCGGCGCCGACGTGTCTGCCGGCGCCGAGGCGTCCGCCGGTACTCACGAGTCCACCGGCACCGACGTGCCCGCCGGCACCGAGCGGCGTCGGCGGATCGTGCTGTGGCGCCACGGCCAGACCGCGTGGAACGTCGAGCAGCGCTTCCAGGGCAGCACCGACATCCCGCTCACCGAGACCGGCGTCGCCCAGGCCCGCCGGGCCGCCCGGCTGCTCGCCGCGCTCGCCCCGGACGCGATCATCTCCTCCGACCTGAGCCGGGCCCGGGCCACCGCGGCGGAGCTGGCCGCGCTCACCGGCCTGCCGGTGACCCCGTACGAGGGCCTGCGGGAGACCTACGCGGGCGCCTGGCAGGGGCTCACCCACACCGAGATCCTCGCCCGCTACGGCGAGCAGTACACGGCGTGGAAGCGCGGCGAGCCGGTCCGGCGCGGCGGCGGCGAGCTGGAGACCGAGGTCGCCGACCGCGCCGCGCCGGTGGTGCTCGCGGCCGCCGACAAGCTCGCGGACGGGGGCGTGCTCGTCGTGGTCAGCCACGGCGGCGCCATCCGTACGACCATCGGCCGGCTGCTCGGCCTGGAGCCGACGAGCTGGGAGTCGCTGGGCGGCCTGTCGAACTGCTGCTGGTCGGTGCTGGGCGAGGGCGCGCGCGGCTGGCGGCTGACCGAGCACAACGCCGGCACCCTGCCGGAACCGGTCCTCGGCGACGACACCTGAGCCGCGGCCCGCGGGAGCCCGGGCGGGCCGGGCGGCCGATTTCGTTTCCGGCCCGTCCACCGGCTATGCTTCTTCTCGTCGCCGGGACAACCGGGTCGGCGCGGGGCTGTAGCTCAGTTGGTAGAGCGCTTGCATGGCATGCAAGAGGTCCGGGGTTCAATTCCCCGTAGCTCCACAGGATCGAGGGCGGAGGCCGCTCGCGGAGACGCGAGCGGCCTCCGCCCTCGTCGTTTCCGCCCGGCCGCCCCCGGCAGCTCCCTGCCCTCCTCAGCCGGTCCGCACGGCGGGCGCGGGCCGCTGCGCGTCCGGGGCCGCGGCGTCCTCCCCGTCCTCGGGCAGCGCCGGGTAGTCGGTGTAGCCGCGGTCGTCGCCGCCGTAGTAGGTGGCCCGCTCGGGGGGGTTGTACGGTCCGCCGCGCCGCAGCCGTCGCGGCAGGTCGGGGTTGGCCAGGAACAGGGCGCCGAAGGCCAGCACGTCGGCGGTGCCCTCCTCGACCAGCGAAAGCTGCTCGGGCCCGGCGTGGCCGCCCTCGACGCGGGGGTTGAGGACGAAGACCCCGCGGAACCGCTCGCGCAGCTCCCGGGTCAGGGCCCGGTCCGGGCTCTCCACCAGGTGCAGGTAGGCCGGACCGACCGGCTCCAGACCGCGCAGCAGCGCGAGGTAGGTGGGGCCCGGGTCCGGCTCGTCGATGTCGCCCAGCGCCTTGCCGGGGGAGATCCGCAGGCCGGTGCGCTCCGGACCGATCGCGGCGGCCACCGCCCGAACCACCTCCACCGCGAACCGGGTCCGGCGCCGGTCGTCGCCGCCCCAGTGGTCGACGCGGATGTTCGCGTTCGGGGCGAGGAACTGGTGCACCAGGTAGCCGTTGGCGCCGTGCACCTCGACCCCGTCGAAACCGGCGGCCATGGCGTTGCGGGCCGCGGCGGCGTGGTCCTCGACCGCCTGCCAGATGTCGTCCTCGCCCAGCTCCTGCGGCACCACGAAGGGCTTCGGGCCGTCCGCGGTGTACACCGAGCCCCTGGCCGGGACGGCCGACGGTCCGACCGGGTAGAGGCCGTCCGGCAGCAGCGACGGGTGCCCGATCCGGCCGGTGTGCATCAGCTGGGCGAAGATCCGCCCGCCGGCCGCGTGCACCGCCGCGGTCACCCGGCGCCAGGCGGCGACCTGCTCGGCGCTGTGCAGCCCGGGGGTGTCCGGGTACCCCTGTCCGCCCGGTGACGGCTGGATGCCCTCGGTCACGATCAGCCCGGCCGACGCCCGCTGCGCGTAGTACGCGGCGGTCGACTCGGTGGGACTGAGCCCGGGCCCGTACGCCCTGCTGCGGGTCATCGGCGCCATGGCGATCCGGTTGCGCAGGCGTATCCCGGCCAGGTCGATCGGGTCGAACGCGGTGGTCACGGTGGCCTCCAGCCTGTCGTCCACACGGCCGAACCCACCGTAGCCCGCGAAACCCGCACCGATTATTGAGACTTCGTGAACACCGCGCCGGACCCGTTCCGGGCTGTTCCGGCCGCGGTCGTCACGCCGTCGCCGCCGGGCCGGCCCCCGAATTTGTGGATGTGCTTCCCGGCCGCGTCGCCGTGTAAAGTGAGTCCAGGTCGCCGGGGTGGTCCGGGGCCGGTGCGGGGCTGTAGCTCAGTTGGTAGAGCGCTTGCATGGCATGCAAGAGGTCCGGGGTTCAATTCCCCGTAGCTCCACAGGGTCGAGGGCGGAGTGTGCTCGCGGAAAGCGCGAGCCGCTTCGCCCTTTGTCGCTTCCACTCGGCTTCGCCTCGCCCGGCGGGGCTTCGCCACCCGCACCCCCTGGGGGCTTCCGGGGCGGACGTCGGGGTGGGAGCACCCGGGGGCAGGGGCCACGTGGCCGGAGGGCGGGACCTGTTCGCGGTGGACGCGGACCGGGTCCCGCCCTCCGCGTTTCCGGCCGGCCGCCAGGTCCATCCGGGTACATGCCGTCAGCGGTGGTCGCGTGTCCGGCGTTTGACGGGGCGTGGAGCGAGCAACATCAGGTCGTCGGCGAGCGTCGCACGACATCACGTCCTGTGGGAGCCGCCCGCCTGTGTACCCCGCCCGCGAACTCACCGGCGCCTACCATTCCTTGACCTTCTCTTGGGATAATCATATCCCTGGCATGAACTGATCAGCGAAAGAGTGTCGCTCTGCGGAGAGCCGCGCACGCATAGCGGCGACACCGCCTGGATGCGACAACCATTCGCTGCGTATGGGGGTTTCATGAGATTCGAGCGCAAGAGAACGCGCGCGGCACTGGCGGTGGCGGCGGCGCTGCCGCTGGTCGCCGGCGCCCTCGCGCTGGGCGCCCAGAGCGCCACGGCCGCACAGCCCGCCGGCCGGCAACTCCTGAGCGGCACCAAGCCGCAGTGGGCCACCGCCGGTTCGGACAAGGGCGCCACGTCCGACAGCGGCAAGGTCACGGTACGGGTCTACCTGGCCGGCAAGGACGCCGCGGGGCTCGCCGCCTACGCGCAGGCCGTCTCGGACCCGAACTCCACCGAGTACGCGCACTACCTGACGCCCGCCCAGGTCCAGGCCCGGTTCGGCGCCACCACGGCGCAGACCGGGGCGATCACCGACTGGCTGACCTCGGCCGGCCTGAAGGTGACCGGGACCAACGCCCACTACCTGACCGTCACCGGTGAGGTGAAGGCGGCGGAGAAGGCGTTCGGCACCCAGCTGCACAACTACACCAAGAGCGGCCACACCTACCGCGCGCCCACCACGACGGCGTCCGCGCCCGCGTCGCTCAAGGGAGCCGTCCTGACCGTCACCGGTCTGGACAACGCCCCCAAGCAGGCCAGCCACGACGACACGCTGCCTCCCCCGGAGGACGCCTTCGTCAACGCCGGCCCGTTCTCGACCTACTACGGGTCGAACACCGACAAGAAGCTTCCCTCGGCGTACGGCGGCAAGGCCCCGTACACGATCCAGGGCTACACCGGTGAGCAGCTGCGCGCCGCCTACGGCGCCGGCACCTACACCGGCAAGGGCGTCACCGTCGCGATCACCGACGCGTACGCCTCCCCGACCATCGTCGGCGACAGCGCCAAGCTGGCGAAGGACACCGGCGGCCAGAAGTACCGCAAGGGCCAGCTCACCCAGGTCACCCCGGCCGCCGACGGCTACACCAACGTCGAGGACTGCGGCGCCGCCGGCTGGTACGGCGAGGAGTCCCTCGACGTCGAGTCCGTGCACGCGGTCGCCCCGGACGCGAACATCGTCTACGTGGGCGCCAAGTCCTGCTACGACGACGACCTGCTGGACTCGCTCAACACCATCGTCGACGGCCGGCTCGCCACCATCGTGAGCAACTCGTGGGGCGACGTCGAGGCGAACTCCACGCCGGACGTGCAGGCCGCCTACGACCAGACCTTCGAGCAGGGTGTGGTCGAGGGCATCGGCTTCTACTTCTCCTCCGGTGACGACGGCGACGACACCATCAACGGTGCCAAGGACGTCAGCACCCCGTCCAACTCCATCTGGGCCACCTCGGTCGGCGGCACCTCGCTGGCGGTCGGCAAGAACGACAAGTACCTGTGGGAGACCGGCTGGGGCACCGAGCGCGCCCCGCTGTCGGCCGACGGCAAGAGCTGGGACGGCTTCCCCGGCCCGTTCACCTCGGGCGCCGGCGGCGGCACCAGCAAGACCGTCGCACAGCCCTTCTACCAGCGCGGCGTCGTCCCCGACTCGCTCGCGCTGGCGAACGGCGGCACCACCAGGATGCGGGTCCAGCCGGACATCTCGGCCGTCGCCGACCCGAACACCGGCTTCCTGATCGGTGAGACGCAGACCTTCCCGAACGGCAAGGCCAAGTACAGCGAGTACCGCCTCGGCGGCACCTCGCTGGCCTCCCCGGTCATCGCGGCCGTCCAGGCGCTCGCCGAGCAGGCCCGCGGCGGCGTGCCGATCGGCTTCGCCAACCCGCTCATCTACGACCGGTACGGCACCTCCGCGTACCACGACGTGACCGACCACCCGCTGGGCCAGGGCCAGGGCATCGCCAACGTCCGCGTCGACTACGCCAACGGCGTGGACGCCTCGGACGGCCTGATCACCAGCCTGCGCACCTTCGGCACGGACAGCTCGCTGCACGCCACGGTCGGCTACGACGACGTCACCGGCGTCGGCAGCCCGGCCAAGGGCTACGTCCAGTCGTACAAGCCCGCCAAGAAGGCCGGCAAGAACTGACGGCAGGACCCGCACGGAACGGCGGCGGGCCCGCACCGGCAACCCCGGTGCGGGCCCGCCGCCCGTCCGCGGCCGCGGACTACGTCCGCGCGGCCCCCGTACGGGGCTCCGAGGGCCGTACGACCCCTGTGCGGGCCTGGGACACGCTGCGGTATCCTGACCGCATGCGAGCCGTGAGCCTCCTGCTTAGCCCGCCGCGCTGACCGCGAAGGACGTCAGTGCGGCACCCCTCCTGCGCGAGGGGTTTTTTTGTTTCCGCCCCCGGGCCCGGGCGCGGGTCCCGGCGCACCGGCCCACGGCGGCGCGGCCGTCACGACATCGATGGAGTACCGAGGACGATGAGCGACACCACCCCGGCCGCCGAGACGGCTGCGCCGTACCGCTACACGGCCGAGCTGGCCGGGCGGATCGAGCGCCACTGGCAGGACCACTGGGACGAGCACGGCACCTTCGCCGCCCCCAACCCCAGCGGTGAGCTGGACGAGCAGCCCGAGCTGGCGGCCCGGCCGAAGAAGTTCGTGATGGACATGTTCCCGTACCCCTCCGGGGTGGGCCTGCACGTCGGCCACCCGCTGGGCTACATCGCGACCGACGTCTTCGCCCGCCACCAGCGGATGACCGGCCACAACGTCCTGCACACCCTGGGCTTCGACGCGTTCGGCCTGCCCGCCGAGCAGTACGCCGTGCAGACCGGCACCCACCCCCGGGTCAGCACCGAGGCCAACATGGCCAACATGAAGGCGCAGCTGCGCCGGCTGGGCCTGGGCCACGACCGCCGCCGCTCCTTCGCCACCATCGACCCGGAGTACTACCGCTGGACGCAGTGGATCTTCCTGCAGATCTACAACTCCTGGTACGACCCCGACGCCGACCGGGCCCGCCCGATCGACACCCTGGTCGCGCAGTTCGAGGACGGCAGCCGCCAGGTGCCCGGCGGCGCCGCCTGGTCGCGGCTGTCCGGCCCCGAGCGCGCCGACGTGCTGAGCGGATACCGCCTGGCGTACGTCGCCCAGTCGCCGGTCAACTGGTGCCCCGGCCTGGGAACGGTGCTGTCCAACGAGGAGGTCACCGCCGACGGCCGCTCCGAGCGCGGCAACTTCCCCGTCTTCAAGGCGAACCTGCGCCAGTGGATGATGCGGATCACCGCCTATGCCGACCGGCTGGCCGACGACCTGGACGCGGTGGACTGGCCCGAGGCGATCAAGCTGCAGCAGCGCAACTGGATCGGCCGCAGCGAGGGCGCCCGGGTCGACTTCCCGGTCCGCGCCGACGGCGGCACGAAGGACGCCGGCGACCGCGCGATCACCGTCTTCACCACCCGCCCGGACACCCTGTTCGGCGCCACCTACATGGTGCTGGCGCCCGAACACGAGCTGGTCGAGGCGATCGTGCCCGCCGCCTGGCCGGAAGGCACCCGCGACGCCTGGACCGGCGGCCACGCCACCCCGGCCGACGCCGTCGCCGCCTACCGCAAGCAGGCCGCCGCCAAGTCCGACGTGGAGCGCCAGGCCGAGGCGAAGGACAAGACCGGCGTCTTCACCGGCGCCTACGCGGTGAACCCGGTCAGCGGCGAGCCCGTCCCGGTCTTCATCGCCGACTACGTCCTGATGGGCTACGGCACCGGCGCGATCATGGCCGTGCCCGCCCACGACAGCCGCGACTTCGCGTTCGCCCGCGCCTTCGAGCTGCCGATGCGCTGCGTCGTCGAGCCCGGCGACGGCCGCGGCACGGACCCGGCCGCCTGGGACGACGCGTTCGTGTCGTACGACGGGAAGATCGTCAACTCCCGTACCGGCGACGCCCCGGCCGGCTCGGCCGCCGCGGCCGACCCGATCAGCCTGGACGGGCTGGGCGTCATCGAGGCGAAGGCCGCGATCACCACCTGGCTGACCGCGCGCGGCATCGGCGAGGGCACCGTCAACTACCGCCTGCGCGACTGGCTGTTCAGCCGTCAGCGGTACTGGGGCGAGCCCTTCCCGATCGTCTACGACGAGGAGGGCACCGCGCACGCCGTGCCCGACGCGATGCTGCCCGTCGAACTGCCCGAGGTCGACGACTACAGCCCCCGCACCTTCGACCCCGACGACGCCGACACCTCCCCGGAGCCCCCGCTGGCCCGCAACGAGGCGTGGGTGACCGTCGAGCTGGACCTGGGCGACGGCAACGGCCTGCGCACCTACCGCCGCGAGACCAACACCATGCCCAACTGGGCCGGCTCCTGCTGGTACGAACTGCGCTACCTGGACCCGCGCAACACCGACAAGCTGGTCTCCGCCGAGGCCGAGTCGTACTGGATGGGCCCGCGCGAGGGCCAGCCGGCCGGCGGCGTCGACCTGTACGTCGGCGGCGCCGAGCACGCGGTGCTGCACCTGCTGTACGCCCGCTTCTGGCACAAGGTGCTGTACGACCTGGGCCACATCTCGTCCTTCGAGCCCTTCCACAAGCTGTACAACCAGGGCATGATCCAGGCGTTCGTCTACCGCGACGCGCGCGGCATCGCGGTGCCCGCGGCCGAGGTGGAGGAGGTGGACGGCGCCTACTTCCACGAGGGCGCGCCGGTCTCCCGCCTGCTGGGCAAGATGGGCAAGTCGCTGAAGAACGCCGTCACGCCCGACGAGATCTGCGCGGAGTACGGCGCCGACACCCTGCGGCTGTACGAGATGGCGATGGGCCCGCTGGACGTGTCCCGCCCCTGGGACACCCGCGCCGTCGTCGGGCAGTACCGGCTGTTGCAGCGGATGTGGCGCAACGTGGTGGACGAGGCCACCGGCGAGGTCACCGTCGCCGAGACCGCGCCCGACGAGGCCACGCTGCGCGCCCTGCACAAGGCGATCGACGGCGTCTCCACCGACATGGCCAACCTGCGCTTCAACACGGCCATCGCCAAGATCACCGAGCTGAACAACACGCTGACCCGCACGTCCGGCGCCTCGGGCGGGGTGCCGCGCGCGGTCGCCGAGTCGCTGGTGCTGCTGATCGCGCCGCTGGCCCCGCACTTCGCCGAGGAGCTGTGGGCCAGGCTGGGGCACCCCGGGTCGCTGGCCCACGAGCCCTTCCCGGTCGCCGACCCGGCACTGGTCCAGGACGAGGCCGTGACCTGCGTGGTGCAGGTCAAGGGCAAGGTCAAGGCGCGGCTGGAGGTGCCGCCGGGCATCACCGACGCCGACCTGGAGGCGCTGGCGCTGGCCGCTCCCGCGGTGGTCGAGGCCGTCGGCGGCGCGCCGGTGCGGAAGGTGATCGTGCGCGCGCCGAAGCTGGTCAACGTCGTGGTGTGAGGCGCGGTGGTGTGAGGGGTGGCGTGGCGGTGTGAGGCGCGGGGCGCGCGTGAGGGGCGGGTCCGTGTGAGGGGTGGGTCGCGCGTGAGGGGCGGGTCCGTGTGAGGGGTGGGTCGCGCGTGAGGGTGCGGGCGTTACGCCCCCTAGGGGAGGGGCCGGAGCAGGTTGGGGGAGCGCTCCGGCCCCTGCGCGCGTCCCCAGGCATTACCGTGGAATGAGGCCCGAACGGGTCGGTGGCCCGTGATCGGAGGCGCTGTCCGTGGAGACCGTCGGCATCATCCTGCTGCTGTTCTTCCTGATCTTCGCCACGCTCGCCACCGTGGCGATCGTGAGGACCACGCGCGCCGTGAAGCGGGGCGTCGAACGGCACACGACCAGGGCCCGCCGCCTGGTCGAGGACCAGAAGCTGCGGGCCCGCCGCTTCGCGCAGCCCGGCGACATCGGGGCGCTCACCCGGCTGCGGCTGGACCTGCGCGCCTCCATCGACAGCACCTTCGAGGCCATGGAGCGCGCCTCGCTGCCCGAGGCCGCCGCCCTCCTCGACCGCCTCAACGACCACGCCCGCGGCCTGGACGCCGAGCTGAAGCTGCTCGAACGCGAGCCGGACCGCTCCAGGGTCTCCGCGCGGCTCCCCGAACTCGTCGAGCGGGCCCGGCGCATCACCCACTCCGCCGACGCGCTGCGCTGGGCCGCCCAGGACCGGGTCCAGCACGCCGGCGGCGACGACCTCGCCTCCCTCACCCGCGAGATCGACATCGAGGCGACGGCCCTGCGCCACTGGGAGCCGCTCCACCCCGGTGGGCGCGCGTCCGAGGAACTGCCGGACAAGCCCCCGTCGGCGGGGTGAGCGCGGGATGTGAGCAGGGATGAGCAGCGATGAGCACGGGGTGCGCGCGGGGTGCGCGCGGGTCGGGCCCCGGGTTCCTGCGCCGTGGCCGAGGGGCGTGCCCGTCCCGCGGCGCGGGCCCGAAGGCGCAGGTCCCGACGTGCCGCCCCGCCCCGCGCCCCGGTAATCTCCCGACATGCCCCCGCACGTCTCCATCGTCACGGACTCCACGGCCTACCTGAGCCCGCAGGCCCTCACCCGGCACGCCATAAGCCTGGTCCCCCTCACCGTGGTGATCGACGACGAGGCGTTCGAGGAGGGCACCGACATCTCCGCGCCGGCCGTCGCCCGCGCCCTGCAACGCCGCCGCCCGGTCACCACCTCGCGCCCCAGCCCCGCCGAGTTCACCGCGGCCTACGAGGCCGCCGCCGCGGCCGGCGCGCAGGCGATCGTCTCGCTCCACCTGTCCGCCGACTTCTCCGGGACCTACGACGCCGCGACCATCGCCGCGAAGGAGGCGCCCGTCCCGGTCCGGGTCGTGGACACGGGAATGGTCGCGATGGCGCTCGGCTTCACCGTCCTCGCCGCCGCCGAGGCCGCGGAGGCCGGCGGCAGCCCGGACGACGTGGTCGCGGCGGCCGAGCGCCGCGCGGCGGCCACCTCCGCGTTCTTCTACGTCGACACGCTCGACTATCTGCGCCGCGGGGGCCGGATCGGCGCGGCGCAGGCGTTGTTCGGCTCCGCGCTCGCGGTGAAGCCGCTGCTGCGGCTCGCGGACGGGCGGATCGAACTGCTGGAGAAGGTGCGCACCGCGTCCAAGGCGGTGACCCGGCTGGAGGAGATCGTGGTGGAGCGGGCGGGGGCCGCCGTGGACGGCGGTGCGGGTGACCGGGGGAGGGGCGGCGCGGTCGGCGGTCCGGGGGGCGGCGCGGCAGGGCGGCGGGTGGACCTGGCGGTGCACCACCTCGCCGCGGCGGACCGGGCCGCGGCGCTGGCGGAGCGGCTGCGGTCGCGAGTGCCGGGGCTGGGGGAGCTGGTGGTGAGCGAGGTGGGCGCGGTGATCGGGGCGCACGCCGGGCCGGGGCTGCTCGGGGTCGTGGTGTCGCCCCGCTGAGGTCCGGGCGGGGCGGGGGTGCGGTGCAGGGTACGGGTGGAGTGGGGGTGCCGCCGGGATGCGGCGTGGCGCGGGTACGGGGAGTGGGGGCCGCCGGGATGCGGGTCACCCACACGAGTGGCGAAGTTATCCACATCCCGCGGGTTCTCCACAGATGTTCGGCGTGATCGTTCCGGGGGCCGCGGGCGAGCGAGCATCAGGTCATGGACATCTTGCACTCGCCGAACTCCCCCGACCTGCTCGCTTCCCTCGACCCCCTCGTTTCCCCCGACCCGCTCGGTTCCCCCGGCTCCACACGCCCGCTGGGCCCGCCGTCGCACCCGGACCGCTCCGGACCGCCTCGGGCCCCACGCGTACGCGGGCGTGACCGCGCGGCCGGTGCCGCGGCCGCCGCCGCGCGGGACCGTACCGCGGCCGTCTTCGGCGCGGCCCGCGAGGGGCCGCCGGGCGAGGGGCCGCCGGCCGAACCGCCGCTCGGCCCGCCGGTCGCGGGCGCTCCGGTCTTCGGCACCGGCCCGCTCGGCCGCACCCGGACCTGGCTGCTCGTGCGGTGCGGGCTCGAACTCAGGACGGTGCTGGCACTCGCGGTGGTCCTCGCCGTGGCCGCGGGGCTCGCGGTCCAGCACTACTGGAGCGGCCGTCCCCGCACCGTCCGCATCCCGGCACCGCCGGCGCGACTCGCGGCCGCCGCGCCGTCCGCCGCCGCGCCGTCGTCCTCCCCGCCCGCGCCGCCGCCCAAGCTCACCGTGGACATCGCGGGGAAGGTGGCCAAGCCCGGTGTCCGACGACTGCCCAAGGGCGCCCGCGTGGCTGACGCCCTCACGGCGGCGGGCGGGCCCCTGCCCGGCACCGACACCACCGCGCTGAACCTGGCGCGGCCCCTCACCGACGGCGAGCAGATCCTCGTGGGCGTCACGCCCCCGCCCGCCGGACCCGGTGGGGCGACCGGTCCGGGCGGCGGTACCGGCGGCTCCGCAGCGGACGGCGGCCTCGGCGCGGACGGCGGCCCGGTCCCGCCCCTCCACCTCAACACCGCCACCGAGCCCCAACTCGACGCGCTCCCCGGCGTCGGACCCGTCACCGCCCAGCGCATCCTCACGTATCGCACGCAGCACGGCGCGTTCACCTCGGCGCAGCAGCTCCAGCAGATCCCGGGCATCGGCCCCCGCAAGTTCGCCACCCTCCAGCCGTTGGTCGCGCCGTGACCCGCGGGAGGCCGCCCGCCCGGCACACCCGCCGCCCGCCCGAGGACCGGGTCGTTCCCCGTGCGCGCCACGGCGTGTGGACGGGGCGGGAGCCCGCATGGGCGCAGCAGGGTGTCCCCGGCGTGCGGCGAGGGCGCGGGCCGGCATCGTCGGCGCAGCAGGATGTGCCCGACGCGATGACAGGGCGGGAGCACGCGTCGGCACCGGAGGGTGCCCCCGGCGCGCGGACCGAGCAGGTAGCGGCACGGGCGCAGGGGGGTGCCCGGTGACCGGCGGGAGCCGCGGCGGGAAGGGCGGCACCGGGATGCCCGCGCCCTCCGAGACCCCTTCCACCGGGGCGGTCCCTTCCGCCCGGGCGGGGCTGGGGTGGGAGGGCAGCGCGGGTGACGCTCGTGCGGGTGCGGGTGCGGGTGCGGGTGCGGGTGCGGGTGCGGGCGCGGGCGCGGCAGCGGCGGTCGGGCGGAGGCCGACGCGGCCGGACGGGTCCGCGGTGGGGCCGAGGCCGCCGTGGCGGGAGGGTGAGGGGAGTACGGAGGCGGCCCCGCGGCCGGGGGCGGTCGACCCGGCCGCGGGAAGCGTCCCTGACGGATCGTCGGTTGACCCGCCAGGCGGGCGGGAGGCGCGGTCGTCGGATGAAGGCCGGGCGGCGGTCCACGCCGCGGCGGCCTCGCGGCTGGGCGCGGCGAACCCGCGGCAGGAGGGGCCGCCGGATCTGCGTCTGGTCGGGCCCGCGCTGGCCGCGTGGGGCGCCGCGGCGGCGGTGCCGGCGGTGGGGGCGGCCACCGCGGTCGTGGGCCTGGTGGCGCTGACGGCCGTGGCCGCCCTGGCCGTTGCGGTCTCCCGGGCCCGGGCCGGCATCGGGCCGCCGCGCGGCGGCCGGGGGAACCGCGCCGTCGGGCGGGGCCGGGCGAACCTGCCGACCGCGATGCTCGCGACGGTGCTGTGCGGCACCGTCGCGGCGGCGGCCGCGGCCTTGCAGGGCGCCGAGCTGACCCGCGGCCCGGTGCCGTCGCTCGCCCGCCACCACACCGGCGCGGAGGTGTCCGTGGAGGTGACCGGCGATCCGTTCGCGGCGGGCGCGGGGGAACGGCCGCCCGTGGTCGTCGTACCGGCCACCGTGGAGCGGGTGGGCCGGACCCGGCTGCGTACGCCCGTCGTCCTGATGGCGACGGGCGCGGCGGAGGCGTGGCTGCGGCTGGTCCCCTCCACGCGGGTGACCGCCACCGCGCGGTTCGGGCCGGACACGCGCGGGCGGACCGCCGCCGTCCTCGCGGTGCGCGGCGCGCCGCGGATCACCGGCCCCCCGACCCGGCTCCAACGCCTGGCCGCGCGGCTGCGGACCGGCCTGCGGAAGGCCGCCGCCCCGCTGCCCCGGGACGTCCGCGGCCTGCTCCCCGGGCTGGTGGTGGGGGACACCACGGGGTTGCCGGAGGATCTGGAGGAGGCGTTCAAGGCCACGGACCTCGCACATCTGACCGCCGTTTCCGGGGCGAACCTGACGATCATGCTGATCCTCCTGATCGGGCCGCCCGGCCTCGCCACGCGGGTGGAGCGGCGCGGACTGGCCGCCCGGCTCGGCCTGCCGCTGCGCTCGACCGCGGTCCTCGGCGCCGCGCTCACCGTCGCCTTCGTGCTGCTCTGCCGGCCGAGCCCGAGCGTGCTGCGCGCGGCGGCGTGCGGGTTGATCACGCTGCTCGCGATCGGCACGGGACGGCGCCGCTCCCTGCTCCCAGCGCTGGCCGGGGCGGTCCTGCTGCTGGTGCTCTGCGCGCCGGAGTTGGCCCGCTCCTACGGTTTCGCGCTGTCGGTGCTGGCCACCGGTTCGCTGCTGACGCTGGCACCGCGCTGGGCCGCGGCCCTGCACCGGCAGGGGCTGCCGTCCCGGTTGGCGGAGGCCCTGGCCGCGGCGGCGGCCGCGCAGGCGGCCTGCGGTCCGCTGATCGTGGTGCTGTCGGCGCGGCTGAGCCTGGTGGCGGTGCCGTGCAACCTGCTGGCCGAGCCGGCGGTAGGCCCCGCCACGGTGCTGGGGTTCGCCGCGCTGGTGGTGGCGCCGCTCTCGCCGTCGCCCGCCCGCGGCCTGGCGTGGCTGGCCGGCTGGCCGACCCGGTGGATCGTGGCGGTGGCGCGGCGAGGCGCCGCGCTGCCGGGCGCCGAGATCGCCTGGCCCGGCGGCTGGGCCGGTGCGGCACTGCTCGCGGTGGTGACGGCCGCGGCGGTGGTCTGCGGCCGGAGCCTGCTGCGCCGTCCGTGGCGGTGCGCGGGCGCCGCGGTCGCGCTGATGCTCGCCCTGGTACGGCCGGTGCCGCTGCCGCGCGTCATCGCCGCGTGGCCGCCGGCGGACTGGCGGTTCGCGATGTGCGACGTCGGACAGGGCGACGCGTTGGCGCTGTCCACCGGTCCGGGCAGCGCGGTCGTGGTGGACACCGGCCCCGACCCGGCCCCGGTGGACCGCTGCCTGCGCGACCTGCGGGTGACGTCGATCCCGCTGCTGGTCCTCACCCACTTCCACGCCGACCACGTGGACGGCCTGCCCGGGGCGCTGCGCGGCCGCCGGGTGGGCGCGATTGAGACGACCACGCTGGACGACCCGCCCGGCCAGGCCGCCCGGGTCCGGCGGCAGGCGGAGGCGGCCGGGGTGCCGTTGCGCCGGGTGGAGCCGGGGGAGGGGCGCACCGTGGGCCCGCTGTCCTGGCGCACCCTGTGGCCCGCGCCCGGCCCGCCCGGGCTGCCCGCCGCCGAACTGCCGGCCGGCGCGCCCAACGACACGAGCATCGCGCTGCTGGTCCACGACGCCGGCCTGACCCTGCTGCTGATGGGCGACCTGGAGCCGGACGTCCAGGCCCAGGTGCTGGCGGAGCGGCCGGAACTGCCGCGCGTCGACGTCCTGAAGGTGGCGCACCACGGTTCGGCCTACCAGGACCCGGCCCTGCTCGCCCGGGTGCACCCCCGCCTCGCCCTGATCAGCGTCGGCGCCCACAACACCTACGGCCACCCGGCCCCCCGCACGGTCTCCGCCCTGCGCGCCCTGGGCGCCGTGGTGCTGCGCACCGACCAGGACGGCCCGATCGCGGTGAGCGGCACCACCCCGACCGACCTCCGCACCTCCTATGTCCCCCACCACCCCACCCCGTCCAAGCCCCCCACCCAGGGCGCCGACTTCGAGCCCGCAGGGGCCGTCCAGCCGCTCCGGGCCGGGGCGCCACGGGTCAGGGCTCGTCGCGGTCCTCTTCCAGCCAGCCGCCGAGGCGGGCGGCCATCTCGTCGAGGGCCACCGGGTCGAGGAGGTCGTCGTCCGCCTCGACGACCACGAGCCACTGGGCGTCCTCGGCGTCGTCCTCGCCGGCGAGCGCGTCGCGCAGGACGCGCGGCTCGTCCGGGAGGTCGAAGCGGTCGGAGAGGAGTTCGGCGACCTCCTCGGCCGCGTCGCGTTCGGGCAGCACCAGGACATGTCGTACGTCGCTCACCCCGGCATTGTGCCCGAGCCGCAGGCGGCCGCAGAACCCGGGCGGGGGCCGGCGGGTGCCGACGGGTGCCGGGTGGGAGGACGGGGTGTCGGCGCCGCGTGGGATGCTGGTCGGCGATGGCCAGGAAGACCGCTTCAGACGACGTGCTCGCTCCGCTGACGCTTGCCGTCGGCCAGGAGGACCTGCTGCTGGACCGCGCGGTGCGCGAGGTGGTGGCCGCCGCCAAGGCCGCCGACCCCGACACCGACGTGCGGGACCTGCCGCCCGAGGCGGTGCAGCCGGGCACGCTCGCCGAGCTGACCAGCCCGTCGCTGTTCGCCGAGCGCAAGGTGATCGTGGTGCGCAACGCGCAGGACGTCTCGGCGGACAGCGTCAAGGACATCAAGGCGTATCTGGCCGCGCCCGCCGAGGAGATCATCCTGGTGCTGCTGCACGCCGGCGGTGCCAAGGGCAAGGCACTGCTGGACGCGGCCCGCAAGGCCGGGGCGCGCGAGGTGGCCTGCCCGAAGATGACCAAGCCGGCCGACCGGCTCGGGTTCGTCCGGCAGGAGTTCCGCACCCTCGGCCGGTCCGCGACGCCGGAGGCGGCCCAGTCACTGGTCGACGCGATCGGCAGTGACCTGCGCGAACTGGCCAGCGCCTGCGCCCAGTTGACCGCAGACGTGGACGGCACCATCGATGTCGACGTGGTGGCGCGCTACTACACGGGCCGGGCCGAGGCCACCGGCTTCGAGGTCGCCGACCTCGCGGTGACCGGGCGGGCCGCCGAGGCGCTGGAACGGCTGCGGTGGGCCCTGTCGGTCGGCCAGCCGCTGCCGGGCATCACCTTCGCGCTCGCCTCGGGGGTGCGGTCGATCGGCAAGCTGGCCTCCGCGCCGCGCGGCGCCAACCCGGGCCAGCTCGCCCGCGACCTCGGCATGCCGCCGTGGAAGATCGACCGGGTCAGGCAGCAGATGCGCGGCTGGTCCGCGGACGGCGTCTCGGTGGCCCTGCGCGCGGTCGCCGAGGCGGACGCGGCGGTCAAGGGCGGTGCCGCGGACCCGGCGTACGCCCTGGAGAAGGCCGTGGTCACCATCGCCGGCGCCGCGCGCTCCCGTACCTGACGGCTCCGCCCCCGGCGCCTGACGGGGCCCCGCATGCCCGGCCCCGCCGCTCCTGTCTCCCCCCGGCCCTGTCCCCGGGCCGCCGGCTCCACGTCCGCCCCGTGGCCCGCCACCCGGACCCCGCCCCCGGCGCCCGACCCCGACCCGGGCGCGGGTCCCGGACAGAACTACTTCAGCTTCGGCAGCGTCGCCCGCGTCGCCGTCTTCACCCAGTCCGACGCCTCGTCGGCGGACGGCAGCGCGTCGTCGTCCGACGTGCCCGCGCTGAACGCGCTCCACTCCATCGTGTACGTCATCCAGCCGTCGCGGACCGCGAGCGTCACGTAGGTGCTGCTCGAACTGCTGTCGGTGACGAGGTACGCCTCGTCGCCGTAGCCGCTGACCGGAGTCACCTTGTAGTCGTCGTCGTGCTGGGTGTAGCTGCGCCAGGTGTCCGCGAACTCGCCGCTCGGGTCGGTCTTCCTGTGCAGGTCCACCTGCACGTACACGTACGCGTCGGAGTAGGTCGAGGTGTCCTTCTGCAGGCCCTCGTCGCAGTACATCTCGTCCAGCGTCGGGGTCTTGGCGGTGTACTTGGTCGGGTCGTCGTCGTCCTTCGGGTAGGTGGACTTGAACGCCGACAGGTCGGCGGTCGCGCACAGGTCGTCCTTGACGGCGTACCCGCGCAGGTCCGCCTCGGCCGAGGAGTCCTTGCCGAACAGCAGCACCCCGCCGCCCCACAGCGCCGACGCCACCACCGCGCCCACCACCGCCCACAGCACGGCCCGCCCGGCCCCGCCCGTGCTTCGCGGCGCCCCGGGCCCGGCCGGCATCCCCGGGACCCCGGGCATCCCCGGCGCTCCGGGCGCCCCCGGCGGCATGGAGTAGCCCTGCGCCGGAGGCTGCTGCCCCGGCGCCGGCCGGTCGTACGGGCCGGGCTGCGCGTAGGGGTTGTGCTGGGCCGGCACCGGTGTCCCGTAGCCGCCGACCGCCGGGGGCTGCGGGGGTATCGGGGCCGGGCCCTGCCCGGGCGCGGGCTGCTGGTAGGGGTTCGAACTCGGCTGCTCCGGCGGCGTCGACATGGGCCGAGACTAGCGGCAGCGGTACCCCTGCGGCGATGGTCGGTCACGGAACGCACACGTACCCGTGACACCCCCGCGACCTGGGGCGCCCCCGGAAAGCCGGGAGCCCGCCCGGGCGGACCCGGGCGGGCTCTCGAAGCAGCGTCCGGCGCCGCAGGCACGTGGCGAACGTCCGCGTGCGGCGCACTGGGTCGGGGCCGTGCCGGTCCGGGCGGTAGAGGGGCCGCTGGGTCCGGTTGCCGGCGGTGCCGCGATCCGTGACGAGGGGTGGTGCGGGTGGATCAGCCCTGGAGCGCGGAGACCGACTGGGCCAGCGCCGACTTCTTGTTGGCGGCCTGGTTCTTGTGGATGACGCCCTTGCTGACGGCCTTGTCGAGCTTGGCGGAGGCGGCGCGCGCGGCGGCGGTGGCCTTCTCGCTGTCGCCGGCCGCGACGGCCTCGCGGGTGCGGCGGATCGCGGTCTTCAGCTCGGACTTGACGGCCTTGTTGCGCTGGCGCGCCTTCTCGTTGGTCTTGTTGCGCTTGATCTGGGACTTGATGTTCGCCACGAAAGAGCCTTCTCAGGTTCGTCTGGCCGCCGGCTTGTGCCGATGGCGTGTCTACCAGGGTGCGCGCCTCGGGTAGAGGGCACGAGACGCAGCGGTCCAGGCTACCAGCAGCGCACACGCGCTCCCAAACCGTGCCCGCCCCCCGGTCATGGGACTATGGAGGGCAGTCCGCCCGGACCGTCCGCCCGTCCTCACGTTCCCTCGTTCCCCACGTTCTCAAGAAACTGGACCCCGCGTGCCCGCGACCCCTTCTCCTCTGCCGCACGACGTCCCGGAGCCGAGCCGTACCGACCCGTCGCTGATCCGGAACTTCTGCATCATCGCCCACATCGACCACGGCAAGTCGACGCTGGCCGACCGGATGCTCCAGCTCACCGGAGTCGTCGACCAGCGGCAGATGCGCGCCCAGTACCTCGACCGGATGGACATCGAGCGCGAGCGCGGCATCACCATCAAGTCGCAGGCCGTCCGGCTGCCGTGGGCGCCGACCGCCGGCGACGACCAAGGCCGCACCCACATCCTCAACATGATCGACACCCCCGGCCACGTGGACTTCACCTACGAGGTGTCCCGCTCGCTGGCCGCCTGCGAGGGCACGATCCTGCTGGTCGACGCGGCGCAGGGCATCGAGGCGCAGACGCTCGCCAACCTCTACCTCGCGATGGAGAACGACCTCACCATCGTGCCGGTGCTCAACAAGATCGACCTGCCGGCCGCCCAGCCGGAGAAGTTCGCCGACGAGCTGGCCAACCTGATCGGCTGCGACCCCGCCGACGTGCTGCGGGTCTCCGCGAAGACCGGCGTCGGCGTGGACGCGCTGCTGGACCGGGTGGTCCGCGACGTGCCGCCGCCGGTCGGCGTCGCCGACGCCCCGGCCCGCGCGATGATCTTCGACTCGGTCTACGACTCCTACCGCGGCGTGGTCACCTACGTCCGGGTGATCGACGGCCAACTCACCAAGCGCGAGCGGATCAGGATGATGTCCACCGGCGCGGTCCACGAGCTGCTGGAGATCGGCACCAACTCCCCGGAGATGCTCTCCGCCGACGGCCTGGGCGTCGGCGAGGTCGGCTACCTGATCACCGGGGTGAAGGACGTCCGCCAGTCCAAGGTCGGTGACACCATCACCACCCAGACCGCGGGCGCCACCGAGGCGCTGGGCGGCTACAAGGACCCCAAGCCGATGGTCTTCTCCGGCCTGTACCCGCTGGACGGCTCCGACTACCCCGAACTGCGCGAGGCCCTGGACAAGCTCCAGCTCAACGACGCGGCGCTGGTCTACGAGCCGGAGACGTCCGCCGCCCTCGGCTTCGGCTTCCGGGTCGGCTTCCTCGGCCTGCTGCACCTGGACGTGATCCGGGAGCGGCTGGAGCGCGAGTTCGGCCTCGACCTGATCGCCACCGCCCCCAACGTGGTCTACCGGGTCACCATGGAGGACGGCGCCGAGCACACCGTCACCAACCCCAGCGAGTTCCCCGAGGGCAAGATCGCCGAGGTGCACGAGCCGGTGGTGCGCGCCACCGTGCTCGCCCCCACCGAGTTCATCGGCGCGATCATGGAGCTGTGCCAGAACCGGCGCGGCTCGCTGCTCGGCATGGACTACCTCTCCGAGGACCGGGTGGAGATCCGCTACACCCTGCCGCTGGCCGAGATCGTCTTCGACTTCTTCGACCAGCTCAAGTCCAAGACCCGCGGCTACGCCTCGCTGGACTACGAACCCACCGGCGAGCAGGCCGCCGACCTGGTGAAGGTCGACATCCTGCTGCACGGCGACAAGGTCGACGCGTTCTCCGCGATCACCCACAAGGAGAAGGCGTACGCCTACGGGGTGCGGCTGGTCGGCAAGCTGCGCGCGCTGATCCCGCGGCAGAACTTCGAGGTGCCGATCCAGGCCGCCATCGGCGCCCGGGTCATCGCCCGCGAGACCGTGCGCGCCATCCGCAAGGACGTCCTCGCCAAGTGCTACGGCGGCGACATCTCCCGCAAGCGCAAGCTGCTGGAGAAGCAGAAGGAGGGCAAGAAGCGGATGAAGATGGTGGGCAACGTCGAGGTGCCGCAGGAGGCGTTCATCGCGGTGCTGTCCACCGACTCCGAGGGCGAGGCCAAGGCGAAGAAGTAGCGCTCGCAGGCGGCGCCGCGCGGCAGGGCGGGGGAGCGGGCGGGACGGGTGGAGCCGGTCACGGTTCACGACCCGCCGCCCGTTCCCCCTTACATGTCGGACGTGTGGCCTCTACCCTGATCGCGGACAGGTTACTGGTGAGTTAAGAACGCCGTTCGGGCCCGGAGGTTGTCGTGACCGACACGCAGACGTTGATCGAGAACCGGCCGCCGTCCGTGGCCACGCTCTTCCTGGAGCGGGTCGACGCGACGCCGGACGCCGAGGCGTACCGCATGCCGGTGCCACCCGCGTCCGGGGAGGGCCCCGACGAGTGGCGCTCGCTGACCTGGGGGCAGGCCGCGACGCGGGTGAACGCCATCGCGGCCGGCCTGATGGACCTCGGGGTGCGCCCCGAGGAGCGCGTCGCGATCGCCGCGAACACCTCGGTGGACTGGATCCTGGCCGACCTCGGCGTGCTGTGCGCCGGCGCCGCCACCACCACGGTCTACCCGTCCACCAACGCCGAGGAGACCGCGTTCATCCTCGCCGACTCCGACAGCCGGGTGCTGATCGCCGAGGACGCCGGCCAGCTCGCCAAGGCCCGCGAGCGCCGCGCCGACCTGCCCGACCTCGCGCACGTCGTGGTGATCGACCCGGCCGGAGCCACCGACGCCGACGGCGACGGCTGGGTGCTGTCGCTGGCCGACCTGGAGAAGCGCGGCGCGGCCTACCTGGAGCAGCACCCGGCCGCCGTCACCGACGCCGTCGCCGCGCTCACCAAGGACCAGCTCGCCACCCTCATCTACACCTCCGGCACCACCGGCCGCCCCAAGGGCGTGCGCCTGCCGCACGACGCCTGGGCGTACATGGCCCGCGCCATCCAGGCCGTCGGGCTGCTCGACGAGAACGACGTGCAGTACCTGTGGCTGCCGCTCGCGCACGTCTTCGGCAAGGTGCTCACCGCCGGGCACATCACGATCGGCCACGTCACGGCCGTGGACGGCCGGGTCGACAAGATCATCGAGAACCTGCCGGTGGTCCGGCCCACCTACATGGCCGCCGTGCCGCGGATCTTCGAGAAGGTCTACAACGGGGTCGCCGCCAAGGCCAGGGAGGGCGGCGGCGCGAAGTACAAGATCTTCCAGTGGGCCGCCCAGGTCGCCCGCGACTACGCCAAGGCCGCGCAGAACAGCATGCGGCTGACCGGCGCCCCGACCGTCCCGCTGCCGCTGCGCAGCAAGCACGCGGTCGCCGACCGGCTGGTCTACGGGAAGCTGCGCGAGGCGTTCGGCGGCCGGCTGCGCGCCTGCGTCTCCGGGTCGGCCGCGCTCGCCCCCGAGATCGGCTACTTCTTCGCCGGCGCCGGCATCCACATCCTGGAGGGGTACGGACTGACCGAGTCCAGCGCGGCGAGCTTCGTCAACCCCGGGGAGTCCTACCGCACCGGCACCGTGGGCAAGGCCCTGCCCGGCCTGGAGGTGCGGATCGCCGAGGACGGCGAGATCCTGCTGCGCGGCCCCGGCATCATGCAGGGCTACCACGGGCTGCCCGAGAAGACCGCCGAGGTGCTGGAGCCGGACGGCTGGTTCCACACCGGGGACGTCGGCGAGCTGTCGCCCGACGGCTTCCTGAAGATCACCGACCGCAAGAAGGACCTGATCAAGACCTCCGGCGGCAAGTACATCGCGCCGGCCGAGGTCGAGGGCCAGTTCAAGGCGGTCTGCCCGTTCGTGAGCAACGTGCTGGTGATCGGGGGCGGCCGCAACTTCTGTTCGGCGCTGCTCGCCCTCGACGAGCCGGCGCTGCTGGGCTGGGCCGGGGACAACGGCCTGGCCGGCCGGCCTTACGCCGAACTCGTCGGCACCGCGGAGGTGCGCGAGCTGGTCGAGGGGTACGTCCGGGAGCTCAACGAGGGCCTCCAGCGCTGGCAGCAGATCCGCCAGTTCCGCATCCTGCCGCGCGACCTCGACGTCGAGCACGGCGACCTCACGCCCAGCCTCAAGCTGAAGCGGCCGGTCGTCGAGCGCGAGTTCGCCCCGCTGATCGACGAGATGTACGAGGGCGCCCGCGAGGCGTGAGGCCGGACGCCACCCGGGGGCGGAGGGCCCGGGGCGCCCCGGGAGGCGCGGGGCCCGGGGCACCCGGCAGGGCACCGCGCCCGGGTGGCGGATACTGGCGGTATGCCTTCCGTACTTCCCGAGGGGGAACCCGTGCCCGCGGACGGCGGCCTGCCGCCCTCCGCGTCCGACGGCGCCGAGGACCGTCCGCTCGGGTTCTACCTGCACGTGCCGTACTGCGCCACGCGGTGCGGGTACTGCGACTTCAACACGTACACCGCGAGCGAGCTGCGCGGCTCGGGCGGGGTGCTGGCCTCGCGTGACACCTACGCGGACGTGCTGGCCGAGGAGGTCCGGCTGGCCCGCAAGGTGCTCGGCGACGACCCCCGCCAGGTCAGCACCGTGTTCGTCGGCGGCGGCACCCCCACGCTGCTGCCGGCCGCCGACCTCGGCCGGATGCTCGCCGCGGTCGGCGCGGAGTTCGGGCTCGCGCCGGACGCGGAGGTGACCACCGAGGCCAACCCGGAGTCCGTCGACCCGGCCTACCTGGCCGAGCTGCGGGCCGCCGGCTTCAACCGGGTGTCGTTCGGCATGCAGAGCGCCCGGCGGCACGTCCTGGAGGTGCTGGACCGCACCCACACCCCCGGGCGCCCCGAGGCGTGCGTGGCCGAGGCCCGCGCCGCCGGCTTCGGGCACGTGAACCTCGACCTGATCTACGGCACCCCCGGGGAGAGCGACGAGGACTGGCACGCGTCGCTGGACGCCGCGATCGGCGCCGGACCCGACCACGTCTCGGCGTACGCGCTGATCGTGGAGGAGGGCACCCGGCTCGCCCGCGACATCCGGCGCGGCGAGGTGCCGCCGACCGACGACGACGTGCACGCCGACCGCTACCTGATCGCCGAGGAGCGGCTCTCGGCTGCGGGCTACGGCTGGTACGAGGTGTCCAACTGGGCCACCGGGCCCGCCGCGCGCTGCCGGCACAACGAGCTGTACTGGACCGGCGCGGACTGGTGGGGCGCAGGGCCCGGCGCGCACAGCCACGTGGGCGGGGTGCGGTGGTGGAACGCCAAGCACCCGGGCGCCTACGCGCAGGCCCTCGCGGAGGGGCGCAGCCCCGGCGTCGGCCGGGAACTGCTCACCGGCGAGGACCGCCGCGTCGAGCGCGTCCTGCTGGAGCTCCGGCTCGCCGACGGCTGCCCGCTGGAGATCCTGGCCGAGCAGGGCGCGAAGGCCGCCGCCCAAGCCGTGCGGGACGGCCTCCTGGAGCCCGGCCCCTACGCCGAGGGCCGCGCCGTCCTCACCCTGCGCGGCCGGCTGCTCGCCGACGCCGTGGTCAGGGACCTGGTCGACTGAGGGCTCCGCCCGCCGCGGGCGCGGCCCCTACGGCGCCGTCACGAAGTCGATCAGGTGCTCCACGGCGCCCAGCAGCTCGGGCTTGAGGTCCTTGTACGACCCCACCGACGCCAGGATGCGCTGCCACGCCTCGCCGGTGGTCAGGTCCGTCCAGCCCAGCGCCCGGCACACGCCGGTCTTCCAGTCCTCGCCGCGCGGCACCCGCGGCCACTCCGCGATGCCGACCGAGGAAGGCTTCACGGCCTCCCACACGTCGATGTAGGGGTGCCCGACCACCAGCACGTCGGCGCCGGTGACGGACTCGGCGATCCGGGACTCCTTCGACCCCGGCACCAGGTGGTCCACCAGCACGCCGAGCCGGGCGTCCGGGCCGGGGGAGAACGCCGAGACGATGGCGGGCAGGTCGTCCACGCCCTCCAGGTACTCCACGACGACGCCCTCGACCCGCAGGTCGTGGCCCCACACGCGCTCCACCAGCTCCGCGTCGTGGCGGCCCTCGACGTAGATCCGGCCGGCCCGGGCCACCCTGGCCTTCGCGCCCCGCACCGCGATCGAGCCGGACGCCGACAGCAGCGGGCCGCGCGGGGCCGGGGCGGCCGCGCGCGGGCGGACCAGGGTCACGGTGCGGCCGTCGATCAGGAACCCGCGCGGGGCCATCGGGAAGACCCGCAGCTTCCCGAAGCGGTCCTCCAGGGTCACCGTCAGGCCCTCGGCGGTCTTCTCGACGCGGACCACGGCCCCGCAGAAGCCGGTGGTCACCTCCTCGACGACCAGGTCGCGGTCCGCGGCCACCTCCGGTACCGGGCCGGACTTCTTCCACGGCGGGGTCAGGTCAGGGTCGTAACTCCTGCTGCGCATGGGCACGATCGTAAGCAGGGCCGGGCCGGGGGGAGTAGGGCAACCCGCCGCCGGGCCCGCACTTCGGCCCCGCACTTCGGCCTGCCCGCACCCCGGCGGCCGGTCCCCGGGCCGGCGGGAGGGGGCGCGAGCGTTCAGGAGCCCAGGGCGTCGCGCTGCGCACGCACGAAACGGGCGTCGACCACCGCGCCGTGGCCGGGGACGTAGCGGGCCGTCTCGCCGCCGAGGGCCAGGAGCGCGTCCAGGGCCGCCGGCCACCGCGCCGGGAAGGCGTCGGGACCGGCCTGGGGCGCCCCGGACTCCTCGACGAGGTCGCCGCAGAAGACCACCGACGGATCGCTGGCGGTGGCGCCGGGCACGAGCACGGCCACGTCGTGGCCGGTGTGCCCGGGCCCGGGGTGCACCAGCACGACCGGGCGGTCGCCGAGGTCGAGGGCGAGCCGGTCGATGACGGGCCGGGTCGGCCGGCGCAGCGCCGCGGCCGCCGCGGCCGCCTCCACCGGGTCCGTCCCGTGCGCGACCGCGTCCGCCCGCAGCGCCTCGGGGCCGCCGCCCGGCCCCTCGCCGAGCGCCCGGTGGCCGTACACCTCGGCGTCGGGGAAGGCCGCGGCACCGAAGACGTGGTCGAAGTGCCCGTGGGTGAGGACGACATGGGTGACGGGGCGGCCGGTCAGCGCCTCGGCCTGGGCGCGCAGCTCCGCGCCCTCGCGCAGCGTGGACCCGGTGTCGACGATCAGCACGCCCTCGGCGCCGACCACCAGCCCGATGGTCACGTCGAGGTGCGGCAGCCGCCGCCTGGCGACGCCCGGGGCGAGGTGCTCCCACCCCGATCCGCCGGCGCCGGGCGCCGTGCCGGCTCCGGCCCTGTCCTCATCACTCACGCCTCGACGCTATCGCCCTGCCCGCCGCCCCGCGCGCCGTACCCCCGCCGGCGCCCCCGCCGGCGCCTTCCGCCGGGCCGCCCCCCGTACGGCGGACCGGCCGGCGGCTCCGGGACCGCGCCGGGCACCGTACGTACCGCGCGTATCGCCCGTACCGCCCGCCGCGCGAGACCGGATCGCCGTCGCTCTTGCCGAGCCCTTGCCGCCGCGCCGTACACTGAGGGCGGGAGCGCTGGCACTCGAAACGGAGGAGTGCCAGGCGGCTGGGCCGGGACACCGGGTTGGAGGTACGCGATGCTGAGCGAACGCAGACTCGAAGTGCTGCGTGCCATCGTTCAGGACTACGTCGGTACCGAGGAACCGGTCGGGTCGAAGGCGCTCACCGAGCGCCACTCGCTCGGGGTGTCCCCGGCCACCGTGCGCAACGACATGGCGGTGCTGGAGGACGAGGGGTACATCGCGCAGCCCCACACCAGCGCCGGCCGCATCCCCACCGACAAGGGCTACCGCCTGTTCGTGGACAAGCTCGCCGGCGTCAAGCCGCTGTCGGGCGCCGAACGCCGCGCCATCCACAACTTCCTCGAAGGCGCCGTCGACCTCGACGACGTGGTGGCCCGCACCGTGCGGCTGCTCGCGCAGCTCACCCGGCAGGTCGCCGTGGTGCAGTACCCGTCGCTGACCCGCTCGTCGGTGCGGCACGTGGAACTGCTCGCGCTCGCGCCGGCCCGGGTGATGCTGGTGCTGATCACCGACACCGGCCGGGTGGAGCAGCGGATCATCGACTGTCCCGGCCCGGTGGGCGAGACGGTCCTCGCGGACCTGCGCGCCCGGCTCAACAGCCGTGTCACCGGCCGCCGTTTCCCCGACGTGCCGCCGCTGGTGCAGGACCTGGCCGAGAGCTTCGACCCGGACGACCGCCCGTCGGTCGCCACGGTCCTCAGCACCCTCCTGGAGACCCTCGTCGAGGAGAAGGAGGAGCGGATCATGCTGGGCGGGGCGGCCAACCTGACCCGGTTCCACCACGACTTCCCGCTGACGATCCGCCCGGTGCTCGAAGCGCTGGAGGAGCAGATGGTGCTCCTCAAACTCCTCGGGGAGACCGCCGACGGCACCATGACGGTCCGGATCGGGCATGAGAATTTTCACGAGGGCCTCAATTCCACCTCCGTGGTGGCGGTCGGCTACGGTTCGGGCGACGAGGCAGTCGCCAAGCTAGGCGTGGTCGGACCGACCCGCATGGACTACCCCGGAACGATGGGAGCGGTACGCGCAGTGGCACGTTACGTCGGACAGATCCTGGCGGAGTCGTAGGTGGCCACGGACTACTACGCCGTGCTCGGCGTGCGCCGCGACGCGGGCCCGGACGAGATCAAGAAGGCGTTCCGCCGCCTCGCCCGCGAGCTGCACCCGGACGTCAACCCGGACCCCAAGACGCAGGAGCGGTTCAAGGAGATCAACGCGGCCTACGAGGTCCTCTCCGACCCGCAGAAGAAACAGGTCTACGACCTCGGCGGCGACCCGCTGTCCGCGGCGGGCGGAGGCGGCGGCGCGGGCGGCTTCGGCGCCGGCTTCGGCAACTTCAGCGACATCATGGACGCCTTCTTCGGCCAGTCCTCGCAACGCGGCCCGCGCTCGCGCACCCGGCGCGGCCAGGACGCGATGATCCGGCTGGAGATCGAGCTGGACGAGGCCGCGTTCGGCACCACCAAGGACATCCAGGTGGACACCGCGGTCACCTGCGGCACCTGCAACGGGGAGGGCGCCGCCCCCGGCACCTCCGCGCAGACCTGCGACATGTGCCGCGGCCGCGGTGAGGTCTCCCAGGTCACCCGCTCCTTCCTCGGCCAGGTCATGACCTCCCGGCCGTGCCCGCAGTGCCAGGGCTTCGGCACCGTGGTGCCCACCCCGTGCCCGGAGTGCGCGGGCGACGGGCGGGTGCGCTCGCGCCGGACGCTGACGGTGAAGATCCCGGCCGGCGTCGACAACGGCACCCGCATCCAGCTCGCCGGCGAGGGCGAGGTCGGCCCCGGCGGCGGCCCGGCCGGCGACCTGTACGTGGAGATCCGCGAGCTGCCGCACGCGGTCTTCCAGCGCCGCGGCGACGACCTGCACTGCACCGTCACCATCCCGATGACGGCGGCCGCGCTCGGCACCAAGTGCCCGCTGGAGACACTCGACGGCCTGGAGGAGGTCGACGTGCGGCCCGGCACCCAGTCCGGCCAGTCGATCCCGCTGCACCAGCGCGGCATCACGCACCTGCGCGGCGGCGGGCGCGGCGACCTGATCGTGCACGTCGAGGTGGTCACCCCGCACAAGCTCGACGCCGACCAGGAGGAGCTGCTGCGGCGGCTGGCGAAGCTGCGCGGCGAGGAGCGGCCCACCGGGCAGTTCGCGCCGGGCCAGCAGGGGCTGTTCTCGCGGCTGAAGGACGCGTTCAACGGGCGGTAGGCCGCATGGCCGTCCGGGCACCCCGGCCGGGTCCGGGGTGCCGGTGCGGCCGCCCGCGGTCCGGGGTGCCGGTGCGGCCGGCCGGGCTTCCGTACGCGGAGTCCGGGGCGCCCGTGTGGCGGAACCCGTGCCCGCCTGTGGTCCGGGGCGCCGCTCGGCGGGCGGTCCGCCGCCGGCGGGCTCCCGCCCGGGCCACCCCGCGGCGCGGGGCACCACACCGTACGTGGCACGATGACCGCATGTCCGCGTTGACCGATCTCTCCTCCTACTCGGCGTACCCGATCGTGCAGGCCCCGATGGCCGGCGGGGCCTCCAACCCGCGACTGGCGGCGGCCGTCTCGGGCGCCGGCGGCCTCGGCTTCCTCGCCGCCGGGTACAAGACGTCCGACGCGATGTACCAGGAGATCCGGCAGTTGCGGGACGCCACGTCGCAGCCCTTCGGGGTGAACCTGTTCATGCCGCAGCCCGACACCGTCGACCCCTCCGCCGTCGCGGTCTACGCCGAGCAGCTCGCCGGCGAGGCGGCCTGGTACGGCACGGAGCTCGGCGACCCGGAGACGGGCTCCGACGACGCGTACGACGCGAAGGTGGCGATCCTGCTGGAGGACCCGGTGCCGATGGTGAGCTTCACCTTCGGCTGCCCCGACCGGGCCGTGCTGGACGCCTTCGCGAAGGCCGGCACCTGCACCGTGGTCACCGTCACCACGCCCGCGGAGGCGCTCGCCGCCCAGTGGGCCGGGGCCGACGCGCTGTGCGTGCAGGGCGTCGAGGCCGGCGGCCACCAGGGCACCCACCGCGACGACCCCCAGCTCGACGGCTCGGGCCTCGGCCTGCTGTCGCTGATCACGCAGGTCCGCGAGGCGGTGCAGTTGCCGATGATCGCCGCGGGCGGGCTGATGCGGGGCGAGCAGATCGCCGCCGTGCTCGCCGCGGGCGCCAGCGCGGCAGCCCTCGGCACCGCGTTCCTGGTCTGCCCGGAGTCCGGCGCGTCCGCGCTCCACAAGCGGGCGCTGACCGACCCGGTGTACGCCCGTACCGAGTTGACCCGGGCCTTCAGCGGGCGCCCGGCGCGCGGCCTGCTCAACCGCTTCGTGCGCGAGCACGGCCGCTACGCACCGGCCGGCTACCCGCAAGTGCACCACCTGACCCAACCGGTGCGCCGCGCCGCGGCCGGCCTCGGCGACCCGCAGGGCATGGCGCTGTGGGCCGGGCAGGGGCACCGGCTGGCCCGCGAGCTGTCGGCGGGCGCGCTGGTGGAGACCCTGGCCGCCGAGCAGCGGGCCGCGCAGGAGGCCCGCGCGTGACCGCCCCGGTGTTCCTGGTCGGCCCCGACGCGCTCGACGGCTCCCCGGCGACGGTACGGCTCGACGGCCCCGAGGGGCGGCACGCGGTGTCGGTACGGCGCCTACAGGTCGGCGAGGAGGTCGTGCTGACCGACGGCGCCGGGCGCGGCGCGAGCGGCGCGGTCAGCGCGGTCACGGGCAAGGACGTGCTCGACGTCGAGGTGCGCGCCCTGCGCACCGAGCCGGCCCCGCCGGTCTCGGTCACCGTCGTCCAGGCGCTGCCCAAGGGAGATCGCGGCGAACTGGCCGTGGAGACCATGACCGAGGCCGGGGTGGACGCGGTGGTGCCGTGGGCGGCGGCCCGCTGCGTGACGCAGTGGCGCGGCGAGCGCGGCGCGAAGTCGCTGGCGAAGTGGCGCTCCACCGCGCGCGAGGCGGCCAAGCAGGCCCGGCGGCTGCGGTTCCCCTCGGTGGGCGATCAGGTGACGACACGTCAGCTTTGCGCGCTGCTCGCCGAGGCGGACTTCGCCGGGGTGCTGCACGAGGAGGGCGCGGCCCCGCTGGCCCGCGCCGAACTGCCCGCCACCGGCTCGGTCCTCCTGGTCGTCGGCCCCGAAGGCGGCGTCGCCCCCGAGGAGTTGGCGGCCTTCGCGGAGGCGGGCGCGGCGGCCTACCGCCTGGGCCCGACGGTCCTGCGCACCTCCACGGCGGGCGTGGCCGCCGTCTCCCTCCTCATGTCCCGCACGGGCCGCTGGTCGTAGGCGCGTGTCCGTGAGCGCCAGCGGCCCTCGACCGGCGTCAACGCCTCTGCACTCCGTGTCCGTGGCGGGGGTGGTGGTGCGGGAGGACGGCAGGGTGCTGGTCATCCGCCGCGCCGACAACGGCGCGTGGGAGCCGCCGGGTGGGGTGCTGGAGAGGGACGAGACCGTCGAGGACGGCGTGCGACGCGAGGTGTACGAGGAGACCGGCGTCAAGGTCCGGGCCGAGCGGCTGACCGGCGTGTACAAGAACATGGCGCTGGGCGTGGTCGCCCTGGTCTTCCGCTGCGCTCCCGAGGCCGGCCACGCGCACCCGACCGACGAGGCCGCGGCGGTGCGCTGGCTCACCGTGGACGACGCCGCCGCGGCCATGGGCGAGGTCTACGCGGTCCGCGTCACCGACGCGCTCCGCGACGGCGCCGTGCCGAGGATCCGCGCCCACGACGGGCGGACGTTCACCGCCTGACGACGCACGCGTGCGCGACCTCGGCGGCAACCCGCCCCTGGGTGCGGCGGTTCGTCTCCGTCCGCGACCGGTCCAGCCGCAGCCGCTCACCCGGCACCCGCCCTGCGGGCAACGCTGTCCCGGCGGCGGGTCAGGTCGTGCCCGGGGGTCACGGGGTGATCTTCACGCGGGTTGGGGCGCTTGCGTCAGCGCGGCGACGGCTGCCAGCGTTTTCGTTCCAGTGCGACGAGGGGGCAGTTGAGGGCTACCGCGATCCTCCTCAGGTTGGCGGGGGTGGCGCTGCGCCAGCCGGACTCGATCTCGCCCATCAGCTGTTCGGAGATCCCCACCGCGCCGGCCAGTTCCCGCTTGGTCAGTCCCGCCCGCTCGCGCGCCCAAGTGACGGCTTCCGGCTCCTGGTTGAGCCGCTTGGGCCGCCGCCGGGTCTGCCGGGCCCCGCCGGGCCTGGTCGTCGCGCTCATGACGTGATGCCGTCGGACGGTTCGTCCGTGGTGTGCTCGGTGAGCAGGGTGTGCAGGAAGGTCAGCGAATCCGCCGGGGTCAGCGCGGCGTCGCGCAGCATGTCGTACGCCAACCTCAGCGGCTCGACCTCTTCGGGCTCCTCGACGACGTGGCTGCCCCAACTGCTGTGCGAGTACGCGACCGTGCGGCCCTGCGGAAGGTAGATCAACTCCAGCGAACTGCGGAGGTGGTGCGGTCCGGCGGTGAACGGCACGACGTGCAGGGAGACGTCCGGCCACTGCGCCGCCTCGATCAGGTGTTCCAACTGGCCTGTCCAGATGTGCGGGTCCCGCGCTTTGCGTCGGAGCACGGCTTCGTCGATGAGCGCCCGGTAGTGGACGGGGTCGGGGTCGGTGAGCCTTTCCTGTCGTGCGAGCCGCCCGGCGACCCGTGCGTCCACCTGATCGGCGCCTCCGGTGCGCCCGGCGCGCACCTGTTCCTCGGCGTAGGCGCGGGTCTGGAGCAGGTCCGGGACGGCGCTGACCGCGTACTCCTGGATGCCGACCGCGATCGCCTCCAGCGGAGCCAGCCCGACGAACGGGCGTTCCCTCGCCTCCCGCTTCGCCAGGTGCCACAGCCGGACGAGCAGATCCCCGGTGCCGTACACCTTGTCCAGCGCGCGGGCCGCCTCAACGGTGCCGAGGCGCTTCCCGCGTTCCAGGCGGTGCAGGTAGGACTGTTCGTACAGGCAGAGTTGCGCGAGTTGCACCAGGCTCAACCCGGACTGCTGCCGCCGGTAGGCCAGTTCGCTCGCGTACCACTCCCGCGCCGACAGGTACGTCAGGTCGGCGCCATCCCTCCTCGTGCCGTCTCCGCCACTTCCGTTGCCGCCGGCCATACGGATATCCCTTCTACGTGTGCTTTTTCGTGAGAGTGGTGGTGCGATACGGCCCGCCTGACGCGTAATTACGCGGAGCGGGCCGCAAAATCACCTTGTTCATGAGCGAGCCGAGCCCTCGGGCCCTCCACGAGTTGGACGGAGAAATGCGGGACAGGCCGGACTCTTCCTGGTTGAGCCGCGACTTACGTTGGTCGCGGATTCTGACGCACCCACTGTCGCGTGGTGAGATCCGACTGACTTCCCCCTCGCAGGCATACCCATCATGGGTACGCTTTCGGCAACGAGGTGATGCACCATGGACTCAGCGAGCGTGACGGGGACTTGATGAACGGGTATGAACCGCCGACCGCTCTACCGCAAGCGGTGTGTGAACTTCCGGACATGCGGGCGGCGATCATTGCGCACGACTTCGGGACGGTTTTCCGGCTTGCGCGCGCGCATGCTTCGATCAGCTACTCGAAGATCGCCGCCGAGTGCGATATCAAGCCCGAGCGGGTGGGGACTCTTGCGCGGGGCCAGGGAAGTGTGACCAGCTTCGAGAAGATCGTGAGCATCGCCGATGCGCTGCGCATCCCCGGTCACTTGCTGGGCCTCGCTTCCCGCCCGTGGGAGTCGAACGCGTCTTCCTCGGAACCTGTACGTCCGGGCACCACAGAAAGCAGGAACGACGTGCAGCGCAGAGATTTCCTCAAGGCGACCGCAGGTACTGGTCTGGCTGTGGGTCTTCCGGGTCTCGGGGGACCCGCGTTGGGCGAGCGGCTGGGGAAGCACGCCCCGGAGCGTCTGCGCGAACGTACGGCGCGCCTGCGGCGGCTCGACGATGTGTTGGGCGGAGGCGACACCTATCGGGTGTACCTGGGCGAGTATCAAAGAACGAAGGCACTGCTCCGGGAGGCGAGCTATGCGGAGGAGACCGGTCGGGACCTGCTCTCTGTGCTCGCCGAACAGGCTCAGCAGGCCGGATGGGCCGCATTCGACGGTGGTAGAGAGGCTGACGCCACCGGGCTGTACCGGGACAGCTACGAGGCGGCCAAGGAGGCCGGTGACACTGATCTCGCGGGCAACGCGCTGGCGTTCCTCGCTTACCAGTCGGTGGGCGGGGACTGCCACGCAGGTGTGGAGACAGCACTTCGCTCATGCGAGACCGCAGGGCCGGACGCTCTGAAGCTTCCCCGTGGACCTGGACACCTGGAGACTGGGACGTGAGGTCCCAGAGGAAGTAGTGCCAGGTGAGCAACAAAGCAGGGAAGCGGTACTCGAAGGAGTTCAAGCGGGACGCCGTGGCGTTGGCCCGATCCTCCAGCAAGACGGTTACCGAGGTGGCCCGGGATCTGGGCGTGAGCCCGGAGGGCCTGCGGAGCTGGGTCAAGCAGGACCAGATCGACCGCGGTGAGGGCGGCCCGGGCGAGCTGACCGGTGCCGAGCACGAGGAACTGCGGCGCCTGCGCCGGCAGAACATCGAACAGCAAAGGACCATCGAGGTCCTGAAAAAAGCGACGGCCTTCTTCGCGCGGGAGAGCGAGCGGTGAGCGAGGTCTACCGGTTCATCGCGGCGGAGAAGGCCACCTACCCGGTCACCTTGCTGTGCCGCATTCTCGGAGTGCACCGCTCCTCCTTCTACGCGTGGGCCGAGGGGCAGGTCGCCCGGGGCGCGCGGCTGCGTGCCGATGACGCACTCGCGCACGAGATCACTGTGATCCACCTCGCCTCCCGGGGCGCCTACGGCGTCCCGCGCGTACATGCCGAGCTGCGGCGACTGGGGCACGCGGTGAACCACAAGCGGGTCGAGCGGCTGATGCGTGAACGCCGCATCGCCGGGATCACCCGCCGCCACCGCAGGTCGCTGACACGCCCGGACAAGCAGGCCCGGCCCGCACCGGACCTGATCGGCCGCGACTTCACCGCCGACCGCCCCGGGACCCGCTTGGTCGGCGACATCACCTACCTGCCTACCGAGCAGGGCTGGCTCTACCTGGCCTGCTGGCTGGACCTGGCCACTCGCGAGGTCGTCGGCTGGTCAATGGCCGACCACCACCGCGCCGACCTGGTCGTCGACGCCCTGCACATGGCCCACGACCGGGGCCGCCTGGAACCCGGCTGTATCGCACACAGCGACCGCGGCAGCGAATACACCTCAGCCCAATTTCGAACGGCAGTTACCGAGTTGGACATGAAGGTAAGCACCGGACGCACCGGCTCGTGCTACGACAACGCCGCCGCCGAGAGCTTCTGGGCAGTCCTGAAAGCCGAGATCGGCACCCGGACCTGGCCCGACCGGGCCACCGCCCGCGCCGCGGTCTTCTCCTACATCGAGACCTTCTACAACCGCCGTCGGCTACGCAAGCACCCCGACTGGGGCTATCTGACCCCGCAAGAGACCCGACAACGACACACCCTCGCCGCGTAAGAACGAGTGTCCGAGATCACGGGGAAACTTCACTCCTGCTGGTGTCCGCGCACTGCTCCACGAGCGCAAGGCATGGGCATGTGCCGTCGCGGGACTCGCTGCTGAAACGGAAAGGGCGCTGGACGATGCGAATTCGGCGCTCGCCGATGTTGCAGACGCACCCCAACCAGACTGGGTGGCGTGGGTCGATCACACGGAGATCCAGATCATGTCAGGCCGTTGCTGGACCGAACTACGTCGTCCGCTGAGGGCAGTTCCCGCGCTCGAACAGGCACTGGCGCGTTACGACGACAGCCACGCACGAGACAAGGCCCTCTACCTTTCATGGCTTGCCGATGCTTACCTGAGCGCGGGGGAGATCGAACAGGCTGTCTTGGTGGTCGACCGGGCCCTGGACCTCTCGGACGGCGTGGCATCTGTTCGGCCGCGACGCCGCCTGGCGCCGCTCCTGAAAAATCTGGGAGAACATCGAGGTGTGCCCGCCGTCTCCGAACTACTCGACAAGGCCGCCGGCTGATGGGTTACTCGGGTTCGGTGCTCTCGGCCACCCAGCGCAGGCACCCTTCGGCTCCCGCGACGATCGCCACGGCGGACACCTCGGGGTTGTCCCAGGGGTGGTGTTCGAGCAGGTGCGCTTCGAGGGCGGGGTACCGATCGGCCCGGGTCTTGAGGAGGAGCTGCCACTCCTCGCCCGTCCCGAACTCCCCGAGGTGCCAGAACACGGAGGTCACCGGGCCGACGATCTGCGCTCCGGCGGCCAGATGTTCCCGGACGACGGACTGGGCGAGCCGGAGGGCCTGGTCACGGGTCTCGGTGGCGGTCGACACCTGCACGAAGTCCGTCATGTTGGCGATCCTAGCGTTCAGCTCCGTGCGTTGAGGTTCTGCGGGAAACTCGTGACGCGGTGGTACGTGCGGGGGTGCGGGATCACCGCAGGGACCGAACCGGACCGCAGGCCGGGGCCGGGTCCGACCTGAGCACAACTACACCTGGAGGCTTGAGTTCATGGCAGGCGAATCGTTCACGGTGGTGCCCGTGGCCCATGTCGTCGGGGGGCGGACGGTCCCGGAGGACGACTACTGGGGTGGGCGCCGCTCCGTCATCCGTATCGACGCGGAGCAGTTCGACGCGGGCGCGGTGGTCGGGCTCGACGCCTTCTCCCACATCGAGGTGGTGTTCCGCTTCCACCTCACCGACCCGACCGACCTGCACCCCGAGCCGCGCCGCCCCCGGGACAACCCCGACTGGCCGCTCGGCGGGATCTTCGCCCACCGCAACATGCGCCGGACGAACTGGCTGGGCGTCTCGCGCTGCCGGCTGCTCGACGTCGACGGCCTCGACCTGCACGTCGAGGAGTTGGACGCCGTGGACGGCACCCCCGTGCTCGACATCAAGCCCTGGTTCACCGCGATGGGTCCCCGCGGCGAAGTCGGCGAACCGGCCTGGCCCTCGGAGATGCTGGCCGAGTACTACGCGCCGCCGAAGGACTGACCCCCGGGGCGCCCCGGGTACGCCCGCCCCACCTCGTGGCGGGGGCACCGCACCTCGGTCAGGGCGCCGGAGTCCGGGCGGCGAAGGAGGGGGTCACAGCATGCGCACCTCGGACTGGGGGAGTTTCGACCACCAATGGTGGTAGCGGTGGTAGACCTCCGCCTCGCGGTCGGCGAGGAGCACCCTCAGGGACGCGGCCTCCGCGGCGAGTTCGTCCCAGGTCGCGGGTGGCAGGGGGTGGAAGGCCGTGGCCTCGATGCCGCCGTCCAGCGCGCGCCACACACCGGCGACGTGGCCGTCGACCAACAGGGTGGGCAGTACGTCTCCGTTCCTGCGCATCACCAGGGGGCGGTAGGCCGGGGGGATCACCCGGCTGCGGTCGGCGTACGCCAGCAGGACGCTGTCCCACATCGCCATGAGCCGAGGCGGAGCGGGGGTGTCCGCGTGCGGCCGGGGAGCGCCCGGGAGGTCGAACAGCGTGCTGCCGTCCGGTCCCGGAAGCTGCTCGACGGTGCCGTCCAGAGCGCGCAGGGCCTCCCGGACGGGTGCCCGCTGCACCATCGCGAACTGGGCCACGTCCTCCACCGACGCCGGCCCGAAGCCGGCCAGGTAGCGCAGAACCAGGGTGCGAAGCGCCTGCGGATCCACCGCCCGCCCGGCGGGGAGGGCCCCCATCCCCGCCGCGACGAAGGACGGCCGCGGATCGAACGACCACGGCCTGCCGGTCGGGGCGTGGTGCAGCGGCGCATAGGCTTTCAGGCCCCACCACGCCCCGTCCTTCCTCTCGGCTCCGAGCCGCTCCTCCACCCACTCCTGCATCTGTGCCGAAGTCCGCGGCAGGCGGGCGAAGGCCAGCAGTTCCGGCACCAGTTCGTCGGCGTCCGCCGGGGTCAGCCCCGCGTCGGCGAAGCGGAAGCCGAGTCGGGAGGCGTACAAGGTGGGCTGCACCGCCCTGCGCAGGACCGGATAGTCCCCGGCGTGCACGGCGTGCAAGGTGATCCGCATCAGGGTCGCCTTGACCACCGAGCCCCCGGTGAAGGCGGCGTCGAGTTCGGCCGGAGCGAAACCGGCGACCCGGTTCCACAGCGCGAGATACGGCGAGGCCGGATGCTGCGCCTGGAGCGCGACCACGCGCCGCACCGCGTCGGCGACACTCAGCGGCTCACGCTCCAGCAGTAGCTGGCGGCCGAGGGTCGCCCGGTTGAGTTCACGCATGGTCAGCATACGAGCGGACCCTACCCGCCGTCCCTTCCGGCATCACGCGGGCCCGCGTTCCCGCGCGCTTCCCCGTCCCGACCCCGCCCGACCCTGTCCCCGCCCGCCCCGGCTCCCCGTCCGCTCCCCGTCCCCGCCCCGGCGCGCCCGCCCCCGTGCGCCCCGCGCACCCCGCCCGGACCCGCGGCCCTCACGGAACCCGCCCTCGCAGACGCCGACTTCACTTCTTGAAGCCAATCCCGCTGGTGGCGCCCCTTGCGCACCGGTTTCCGGCAATGACGCTTCAGACCTTGACCATGCCCCGGGAGGCGGGTTCAATCACACCCGCACCACGGGCACATGACCGGCAACCGTCGGCAGGCCGCAGGACCGCCCCTTCGTGAACAGCGCCTCCGCACGCCCGCAACCGCGCACCCCCGCGCGCCCACCGCGACGGCAACCGGCCGCCGCGCGGCGTGCGTCCACCTTCCGAAGCCAACCGTCCCGGCCGTCCCCGGCGGCCCCGGCGCTCCCAGCCGTCCCGTGCCCCGCCTGCCCCGTTCCCGACCGTACCGACCCGGAACACCCCCCTCGGCAAGATGCTTGGAGGCATCGTGCACACGTTCCGTACTCCGGCGAGACGGCGGACGCCGTACCTCGCCGCCCTGGCCCTGCTCGCCGGCGGCTCCGGCCTGCTCGGCGCCGTCGCCGCCCCCGCCGCGCAGGCCGCGCCCGCCGCCCCGGCGGCCGCGGCCGACTGCCCCTGGGTGCACTCCACCGCACCGATCCCGGACCGCGTCTCCCAGGTGCTGGCGAAGATGACGAACGCCCAGAAGGTGACGCTCGCCACCGGCGCCACCGGCTCCAGCTACGTCGGCTTCACCCCGGCGATCCCCTCCCTGTGCATCCCCGCGATGACACTTGAGGACGGTCCGGCCGGCGTCGCCGACGGCATGAACGACGTCACGCAACTGCCCGCCCCCGTCAGCGTCGCCTCCACCTGGGACACCTCCGCCGAGGAGACCTACGGCCGGGTGATCGGCGGCGAGCAGGCCGCCAAGGGGACCACCGTGGACCTCGGCCCGACCATCAACATCGACCGCGACCCGCGCTGGGGCCGCGCCTTCGAGTCGATCGGCGAGGACCCGTACCTCAACGGCCAGATGGGCGCGGCCGACATCCGCGGCGTGCAGTCCACGGGGGTGATGGCGCAGGTCAAGCACCTGGCCGTCTACAACCAGGAGACCAACCGCAACACGCCCTCCGACGACGCGGTGATCGGCGCCAAGGCGCTCCAGGAGATCTACCTGCCCGCCTTCCAGGCCGCGGTGCAGCAGGGCGCGGCCTCCTCGGTGATGTGCTCCTACAGCACCGTCAACGGCACGTACGCCTGCCAGAACCCCGACCTGCTGACCACCGCGCTGCGCCAGCAGTTCGGCTTCCAGGGCTTCGTGACCTCGGACTGGGGCGCCACCCACTCCACCGCTGCCTCGGCCAACGCCGGCCTCGACCAGGACATGTCCGGCTCGGACGGCTACTACGGCACCGCGCTGAGCAACGCGGTCGCCTCCGGCGCGGTCGGCCAGACCACCCTGGACACCATGGCCCGCCGCATCCTCACCGAGATGTTCGCGTTCGGACAGTTCGACAAGGCGCCCTCCGGCGCGCCCGGCGCGGTCGCCACCAGCGCCGCGCACCAGACCGCCGCCGCCCAGCTCGCCGCCGAGGGCACCGTCCTGCTGAAGAACAGCGGCTCCGTGCTGCCGCTCGGCTCCGGCACCTCCTCGATCGCGGTGATCGGCGCCGACGCGTCCACCAGCGTGCAGAGCCGCGGCGGAGGCAGCGCGCAGGTCAACTCCAGCGGCACCGTCACCCCGTTGCAGGGCATCACCTCCCGGGCCGGCAGCGGCGTCAGCGTCAAGTACAGCGACGGGTCCGACACCGGCTCGGCCGCCTCGCTCGCCGCGGCCTCGTCCGTCGCGGTGGTCTTCGTCAGCGACTACGAGGGCGAGGGCAGCGACCTGAGCGGCATCGACCTGCCCGCCGCGGAGAACAGCCTGATCTCGGCGGTGGCCGCCGCCAACCCGAACACCGTGGTGGTGCTCAACACCGGCTCCGCGGTCACCATGCCGTGGCTCGGCTCGGTGAAGGGCGTCATGGAGGCGTGGTACCCGGGCCAGGACTACGGCACCGCGATCGCCTCGCTGCTCTTCGGCGACACCAACCCCTCCGGCCACCTGCCGGTGACCTTCCCGACCTCGCTCTCCCAGGTCCCCGCACACACCACCGCGCAGTGGCCGGGCACCGGCGGGAAGGTGCAGTACTCCGAGGGCGTGGACGTCGGCTACCGCTACTACGACGCCAACAACCTCACCCCGCTCTTCCCGTTCGGCTACGGCCTGTCGTACACCGGGTTCTCCTTCAGCAACCTGCACGTGGGCACCCTGGCGGCGGGCGGCACGGCCACCGTGACCGCGACGGTCACCAACACCGGCAGCAGGGCCGGCGCCGACGTCGCCCAGCTCTACGTCAGCCAGCCGGCCGGCAACGGCGAACCGCCCCGCCAGTTGCAGGGCTTCGCCCGGGTGGACATCCAGCCCGGCGCCAGCCAGACCGTCACCTTCCCGGTGGGCCAGCAGAACCTGCGCGCGTACGACGCGTCGTCCGGCGCGTGGACCACCGCGACCGGCGCCTACGGCATCTCCGTCGGCGACTCCGACGGCAACCTGCCGCTGAAGGGCACCCTGAACGTGACGTCGGCGCAGCTCGGCACGCCGCTGACCCTCACCGCCCCGGGCGCCCAGGAGGGGCTGACCGGCGCGGCGGTGTCGGTGCGGGTCACCGCCCACGACACCACCGCGGGCCAGACCCCGTCCTTCACCGCCACCGGGCTGCCGGCCGGCACGTCGATCTCGTCCTCCGGCACCGTCACGGGCACCCCGACCACGGCGGGCACCAGCACGGTCACCGTCACCGCCCGCGACGGCGCGGGGGCGACCGCCTCGACCACCTTCCTGTGGACGGTGGTGCCCGCGAACGCGGCGCTGGCCGCCCCGATCGTCGGCTACCAGGGGCTGTGCCTCGACGTGGCCTCCGCGAGTTCCGCCGACGGCACCAAGGTCGACGTCTACACCTGCAACGGGACCGCCGCCCAGCAGTGGACGGTCGGCGCCGACCACACGGTGCGCGCGCTCGGCAAGTGCCTGGACGTGAAGTCGGCGGGCACCGCGGACGGCACACCGGTCCAGCTCTACACCTGCAACGGCACCGGCGCCCAGGTCTGGGAGCCGCAGTCCGACGGCACCTGGCTCAACCCGTCCTCGGGCAAGTGCCTGGACGACACCGAGCGGTCCACCACCCCGGGCACCCAGGTGCAGATCTGGTCCTGCACCGCCGCCGCCAACCAGGTCTGGACGCAGTCCTGACCCGGTTCCGACCCTGCCCCGGCCCGGATCGACCCGGCCCCGGCCCGGATCGTCCCGGCCCAGGCCCGGCCCGGTCCTGATCCGGCGGGGCACCCCGATCCCGGGGTGCCCCGCCGGGACGGGTCAGGACGGGAGGTCGGTCGGAGGCGACTTCGGGGGGTGCGCGGCCAGCGCCTCCAGGGCCATCTCCACGGCCCGGTCGAGCTGGGGGTCGCGGCCGGCTGCGTGGTCCTGCGGGGTGACGACCACCTCGACGTCGGGGTCCACCCCGTGGTTCTCCACCGACCAGCCGAACCCCTCGAACCACAGGGCGTACTTCGGCTGGGTCACCCCGGTGCCGTCGACGAGCTGGTAGCGGCTGTCGATGCCGATCACGCCGCCCCAGGTGCGGGTGCCGACCACCGGGCCGATCCCGAGCGTGCGGATCGCCGCGTTGACGATGTCGCCGTCCGACCCGGAGAACTCGTTGGCGACCGCCACCACCGGGCCGCGCGGGGCGTCCTGGGGATAGCTGAAGGGATGGCCGTGCCGCGGCAGGTCCCATCCGATGACCCGCCGGGCGAGCTTCTCCACGACGAGCTGCGAGGTGTGGCCGCCGCGGTTCTCCCGGACGTCGACCACCAGACCGTCGCGGGCCATCTCGACCCGCAGGTCGCGGTGGAGTTCGGCCCAGCCGCTGCTGACCATGTCCGGCACGTGCAGGTAGCCCAGCCGCCCGCCGGACGCCCGGTGCACGTGCGCGCGCCGGTCGGCGACCCAGTCGTGGTAGCGCAGCGCCTCCTCGTCGGCCAGCGGCACCGCGACCACGTGCCGGACCGGGCCGCCCGCGGCCGGTTCGACCGTCAGCTCGACCGGCTTGCCCGCGGTGCCCACCAGCAGCGGCGCGGGACCGGCCAGCGGGTCGACCGGCACCCCGTCCACCGCGACCAGGACGTCGCCGGCGCGGACCGCCACCCCGGGCGCGGCCAGCGGCGAGCGCGCCCGCGGGTCGGAGGACTCGCCGGGCAGCACCCGGTCCACCCGCCAGGCGCCGTCCTCGCTCCGGGAGAGGTCGGCGCCGAGCAGCCCCTGGCGGCGGCGCGGGTCGTGGGAGGCGCCGGCCGGGGTGACGTAGGCGTGCGACGTGCGCAGTTCGCCGTGCAGCTCCCACAGCAGGTCCACCAGGTCGTCGTGGGTGGCCACCTTGTCCAGCAGCGCGCGGTAGCGCTCGCCGATCCCGTCCCAGTCGAGGCCGCCCATGTCGGGCCGCCAGAAGTGGTCGCGCGCGAGGCGGTGCGTCTCGTCGAACATCTGCCGCCACTCGTCCGCGGGGCCGATGGTGACCCGGACCCGGGACAGGTCGACACCCACCGAACTGTCGGAGTCCTCGTCGGACTTGCTGTCGGCCGGGCCGACCCGCAGCCGCGACCCGCTGCTGACGAGCACCTTCGTGCCGTCGCCGGAGACCGCGAAGCCCTCGGCGTCGGAGGCGATCTCGTCGACCTTCAGCCGCCGCAGGTCGTAGCGCTCCAGGACGGACTCCGGCGGCTCCGCCTCCGGGGTGGCCAGGGCGGCGCCGAGCGTGCCGGTCAGCGGGTGCCGCAGCCACAGCACCGCGCCCTTGGCAGCGCGCAGACCCGAGTAGTGGCCGGCCTCGACCGGGAAGGGCACGATCCGGTCGGCGATGCCCTCGGCGTCGACCTTGGTGGCGCGCGGCCGGTCCCGGTGCCCGGAGCGGCCCGGCCCGCCGCCGTCCGCGTTCCCGCCCGCGCCCTCGCCCTCGCCGTCCGGGCCGGCGTCCGCGCCGGAGTCGGTGGCGGCGTCGGTGCCCGCGCCGTCGCCGTGCCCGTCGTCGTCCGCCTCGTCGTCGTACGGGCGGCCGTGCCGCTGCGGGCCGAACGGCGAGGGGGTGGTCGCCGTGAGCGTGAGCAGGTACGGGCGGCAGGCGTTGGGGAAGGACAGGTCGAACACGTGGGCGTCGTAGACCGGGTCGAAGGCGCGCTCGGACAGGAACGCCAGGTGCCGGCCGTCGGCGGTGAAGGCGGGGGCGTAGTCGATGAAGCGCAGCGGGGTGGCCTCCACCAGGGTCAGGTCCGCGGTGGAGGCGAGCTTGATCTGCCGCAGCGAGCCCGGCCCGGGCTGGGACCAGGCCAGCCAGCCGGAGTCGGGGGAGAAGGCGAGGTCGCTCGCGTCGGCGTTGTTCCGGGCCGGTTCCGGCGCCGGCGAGGGGTCGCCGTCCGCGGCGGAACCGCCGGCCGTCGGCACCTCGCGGACCTCGCCGGTCTGGGTGTCCACCAGCAGCACCCGGCCGTCGTGCGAGGCGACGGCGATCCGGTGGCCGTCGGGCGACACCTCGATCTCGTGCACCCGGCCGAGCCGTCCGGCCGCGAGCCGGCGCGGCGCGGTGCCGGCCGGCAGACCGGTGGCCGGGGCGATCTCCAGCGCGTCGTCGCCGTCGGCGTCGGTCACCCACACCACGTACTGGTCCTCGCCCTGCGAGAACACCCGCGGGTGCCGGGTGCGCACGCCCGGCCGCGCGGACAGCACCCGGGCCGGGCCGCCGCGGTGGGTGACCCAGTGGGTGGTGCCGCGCACCTCGACCGCGCTGCCCCGGCCGGTGTGGTCGGGGCGGGCGTCGCCCAGGTAGGCGGCCGGGCGCACCGGGAGGGGCTGGAGGTCCGCGCGCTGGCCGCCGAGCCCGATCTCCAGCGGCCGCGGCCGCACGTCCTCGCCGAGGCCGTCCAGCAGGTGCAGGGTGCCGCCGGCGGTGTACACGACCCGGGTGCCGTCGGTGGCGGCCTGCCGGGCGTAGAAGCCGCCGAGCGGCGTGTGGCGCCGCAGGTCGGCGCCGTCGGGCCGGCTGGAGTACAGCGCGCCCTGGCCCTCGTGGTCGGAGAGGAAGGCGATCCGGTCGCCGACCCACATCGGGCACTCGATGTTGCCGTCGACCCCCTCGTGCAGCCGGGCGAACTCCCCGCCGCCGTCGGGGTCGAGCCACAACTTGCCCGCGGTGCCGCCCCGGTAGCCCTTCCAGTACGCGGCCTCGCGCCCCATCGTCACCGACTGGAGCAGCAGCGCGCCGTCCGGACCGTGGGCGAGGTCGCCGACCGGGCCGAGCGGGAGCCGCGTCGAGGGGCCGCCGTCCAGCGGCAGCCGGTGCGCCCAGGTGCGGCGGATCGACGCCTCGCCGGCGGCGGTCACCACCACCAGTTCGCCGCCCGGGGTCCAGGTGCGCACCGAGGTGAGCGGGTTGCCCCAGTAGGTGAGCCGGCGCGAAGGGCCGCCGGCCAGGTCCGCGACGTGTACCTCGGGAGCCCCGTCGCGGGTGGAGGTCCACGCCACCGACACGCCGTCCGGGGAGATCCGCGGGCGCCGCACCGGCATGTTGTCCGCGCTGACCCGCCACGCCCGGCCGCCGTCGAGCGGCGCGACCCACACGTCGTCCTCCGCGGTGAAGACGACCAGGTCACCGTGCGGGTGCGGGTTCCGCAGGTACGACGGGTGGTGCGCGGGACGAACAGGGCCCGAGAGCCGCGTGGAGAGCGAGGACTGCGTCACGACGCCAGCCTAGCCACCATCAACCGCGCTGAGCAGGGGGCGTCGGGATCGGCCGCCGGGGGCGGGACCGGGCGGACCGGGGGCGCGCCCGGCCCGGGTCAACACGCCCCGAGGCCCCGTACGTCGAACACCGTGCGGCCGTCCACCACCGCGGTCAGGTGGCCCCGGACGCACCTGAGGTCCGACTGCCGGGTCACGTCGCCCCGCACCGTGATCCTGTGCTGCTCGTCGGTGCGGCCCAGGCAGTCGACCTTCGGGTCGGTGGTGTCCTCGGTCGCGCTGCACGACAGCCACTGCACGTCGACGTGGTCCGCCTTCAGCGCCTTGGTGGCCAACTGGTCCGTGCTCACCGACACGTTGGAGCTGTTCAGCCCGTCCACCGGGTCGCACGCCGCGACCGCCGCCATCGCCAGGGCGGCTCCCGCCGCCCCCACACCCCAGTTCCTCCGGAAACGTCCCATCCCCCCACGATGCCCCGTTCCTTGGACCGCGGGCCATCCCCCACACGGTGGACGTCCGCCCTCACGGCGCGGGACGGCCCGGGCCGATACGATGCCGGGTGGCGGGCCGGCGGAGGGCGCCGGCGCGCGGACCGACCGGACGAGTTCGAGACCAAGGGGTGCCGCGGTGGCGGGAGAAGCACAGCCGGACTGCCTGTTCTGCAAGATCGTGGCCGGGGACATCCCGGCCACGGTGGTGCGGGAGACGCCGACCACCATCGCGTTCCGGGACATCAACCCCCAGGCGCCGACCCACGTCCTGGTGATCCCGCGGGTGCACTACGCGAACGCGACGGAGCTGGCCGCCGGCGACCCGGCCGCGGCAGCCGACGTGCTGCGGGAGGCCGGCGAGGTGGCCGCCCAGGAGAAGGTCGCCGACACCGGCTACCGGATCGTCTTCAACACCGGCCCGGGCGCCGGCCAGACGGTCTTCCACGCGCACGCCCACGTGCTGGGCGGCTGCGACCTCCAGCGGCTGGTCTGACCCCGGGCCGGACCCGCGCCGGCCGCTCCGGCCCCGCGCCTTCCGGCCCCGCGCCCCCAGCCCCTGCAGTTCCACCCCCGCCCCGCCGACCGTACGGACACCAGCGCCATGTCACCCCGCGAACTCGTCGTGCTCGGCACGGCCAGCCAGGTGCCGACCCGGCAGCGCAACCACAACGGCTACGTGCTGCGCTGGGACGACGAGGGCATCCTCTTCGACCCCGGCGACGGCACCCAGCGGCAGATGGCGCACGCCGGCGTGGCCGCCCACGACCTGACCCGGATCTGCGTCACGCACTTCCACGGCGACCACAGCCTGGGCCTGGCAGGGGTGGTCCAGCGGATCAACCTGGACCGGGTGCCGCACCCGGTCACCGCGCACTACCCGGCGGCCGGCCGGCACTACTTCGACCGGCTGCGGTACGCCACCGCCTACCACGAGACCGCCGACCTGCGCGAGCAGCCGGTCGAGGCGGACGGCCCGATCGCGGCGACCGCGGGGTTCACGCTGTCGGCCCGCCGGCTGTCCCACCCGGTGGAGGCGTACGGCTACCGGCTGGACGAGCCGGACGGGCGGCGGATGCTGCCGGAGCGGCTGGCCGCACACGGCGTCGCGGGCCCGGACATCGGCCGGCTGCAACGGGAGGGCGAACTGCGCGGGGTGCGGCTCGACCAGGTCAGCGAGCCGCGCCGGGGCCAGTCGTTCGCCTTCGTGATGGACACCCGGATGTGTCCCGCGGTGCCCGAACTCGCCGCCGGCTGCGACATGCTGGTGATCGAGTCCACCTTCCTCGACCAGGACGCCGGCAGCGCCGAGGAGCACGGCCATCTGACGGCCGGCCAGGCGGGCCGGGTGGCCGCTGAGGCGGGTGTGCGGCACCTGGTGCTCACCCACTTCTCGCAGCGCTACCCCGGCCCGGACGACTTCGGGCACCAGGCCCGCGCGGCGGGCTTCACCGGCGAACTCACCGTCGCCCACGACCTGATGCGTGTCCCGGTGCCCAGGCGCCGCCCCTGACGGCGACGTTACCGCCGTACGGGGCGGAACCCGCCCGGCCCGCGGCTACGGCAGGTAGTACATCGGGTTCGGCAGCTTGAACGAGCGGTCCGCGTGGCCGCCCTCCAGGTCGCTGTACTGGTCGCCGAAGTTGCCGACGATGTCGTAGCCCAGCGACTCGATGTGCGCCCGGGTGCCGGACTTGTACTCCACCGTGGTGCAGGTCGCGCCGCAGGACAGGTAGGACGGCGGCGTGGCCGTGTTCTTCAGGTACAGGTGCGCGGTGTCGGACGGCGCCTTGAAGCCCTCGGCGGTCAGGTTCCGCGTGGTGTCGGCGCGCTGCGCCTCCGGGCGGCCGGTGATCCAGAAGACCGTGATGCCCTTCGAGGCGGCCCAGTTGACCAGGGTGTCCACGCCGAAGACCGGAGGCATGTTCTTGGTGTCCAGGTACGTCTGGTTGCTCGCCGGGGTGTAGTTGAAGCCCACCTCCAGCTCGTAGTTGTACGTCAGCAGGCTGGTGTCGTCCACGTCGAGCACGATCGCGGGCTTGCCGCTCTTGCCGTGGCCCTTGCCGTGGCCGCCGGTGGCCGCCGCCTGTGCCAGGTAGGACTTCGCCTTCGCCTCGATCCCGGCGACCTGCTTGGCGTAGTTGCTGGTCGGCGACGCCTGGTGCTCGCCCGACGCGTCCACGGTGTCGCCGTAGTACGCCTTGATCTCGCTGACGACGTTGGTGAGGTTGGGGATCTGCTTGTCGCTGCGCGGCACGGAGTTGTCCGCGGTGGCGACGCCGACGCCGTAGATCGTGGCGCCCAGCGTGACCGCGGTGGCGGTGACGGCCAGCGCGCGGGTACGCAGGGACAGTCGGGCACGGGGCATGGCGGTGCTCCTTCAAGCTCGGTGGTGCGGCGGAATGTAGACCCCGCCATCCGAGCAGGTCAAGAGCCGTCTACGCGCGTGGCGGTACCCGGCTGGGTCCACCGGCGGTTTCGGTGCGGTTAACCCGCAGTTCAGGGCCGCGCGGGCCGGTGCCGGGCGGGCCGGTGTCGCCGGGCGGCGCTCACCACTTCGCGGCGGTGAGGATGCGGCTCGCCGCCGCCGCGGAGTCCACCAGCGGATGCCGGACCAGCGCGCGCAGCGCCGCCGCCCGTGAACCGGTGGTGGCCGCCTCGATCGCCGCCCGTTCCACCGACTTCAGCGCCAGCATCAGCCCGGCCTGGTGCTCGTCGGGGGCCGCCACCGGAATCGGCCGCGCCCCGAACGCGCCCACCTCGCACGGCACTTCGACCACCGCGTCCGGGTCGAGCAGCGGAACGGCCCCGCCGCCGGGCACGTTGAGGATCAGCACGGTGCGCTCGTCGCGGGCGATGGCGCGCATCAGCGCGAGCGCCACCTTGTCGTAGCCGCCGCCGTCCAGGTCGTGCGGGTCTCGCTGCCAGCCGCCGGTGGCCGCGCGGTTCTCGGCCATGTAGGTCTCCTCGCGCTCCAACCGGGCGCGGTCCCACAGGCCGTACGCCGAAGGCCCGCCGTCCGACCCGGCCCCGTTCCCGTTCCCGGCCCCGGCCTCCGCCCCGGCCCCCGCGCCGCCGGACTCGCCGGCCGCGCCCTCGCCGGCGCCGCGCGCACGGTCCGCCGCCGCGAAGAACTCCGACTGGCGCCGGTGCAGGAACTCCCCCCGGGTGGCGTCCGCCGAGCGCACCGCGGCCAGCGCCTCCCGCCGGAAGTAGTAGTAGTGCAGGTACTCGTTCGGCACCGAACCCAGCGCCGACAGCCACTCCGCGCCGAACAGCCGGCCCTCCTCGAACGACCCGAGCGCCGCCGGGTCCGCGAGCAGCCCCGGCAGCAACTCCCGCCCGTCGGCCGCGAGTCCGCGCAGCCAGCCGAGGTGGTTCAGGCCCACGTAGTCGTACGAGAAGCCCGGCGCGTCCGGGTCCGCGCCCGCCGCCCGCGCGGCCCGCCGCACCAGGCCGACCGGCGAGTCGCAGATGCCGATCACCCGCGGGCCCAGCACGCGGGCCATCGCCTCCGTCACCATCCCGGCGGGATTGGTGAAGTTGATCACCCACGCGGACGGGGCCACCGCGCGGACCCGCTCCGCGACGTGCAACGCCACCGGAATCGTGCGCAGGCCGTACAGCACGCCTCCCGCACCCACCGTCTCCTGGCCGAGGACGCCCTCCGCCAGCGGGATGTGCTCGTCGCGGACCCGGCCCTCGGTGCCGCCGACCCGCATCGCCGAGAAGACGAAGTCCGCGGCGCGCAGGGCCGTGTCGAGGTCGGTCTCGACCCGGACCCGGGGCCCGCGCGGGCCCCCGGCCGCCTGCTCGGCCAGGATCTTCGCGACGACCCGCAGGCGCAGCGGGTCCGTGTCGTGCAGCACCAGTTCCGTGACCGTCGGGTCCCCCTGGAGCGCGCGGAAGACCAGCGGCACCCTGAAGCCGCCTCCGCCGAGGATGGTGAGCCGCACCGTGTCCGTCCCCTCTGCCGCACCGACGCCGTCGCCGGACCCCGCGCCGCCGAGGGCCGGCCGCGGCGGGATCCGGGACCAACAGTGCCACGGCCGACGCCTCGGACCCGCACCACCTCAGCGGCGCGCGCAGGTCCCTCCCCGGCGCGGCTCCCCGGAGAACGGCGCGACCGGCCCCCGCCGGCGGGCCGTCCCCGCCCCCGGCACCGTCGACCCCGCGGGTCGCCCACGGAACCCGCAGCACGTGGCAACCGGGTGGTCCGGGGACGCCGTGGCAGAGTGGGGGGATGGACGATCATCCCGTTCTGGACCCGTTGGGGGGAGTACGCGCGCCGGGCGACCCGGCGACGGACGTGTACCTGACCGGCACCGTCTTCCTGGACATCATCTTCACCGGGCTGGACCAGGCCCCCGTGCGGGGCACCGAGTCGTGGGCGCGCGGCATGGGCTCCAGCCCCGGCGGCATCGCCAACATGGCCACCGCCCTGGCCCGCCTCGGCCTGCGCACGACGCTCGCCGCCGCGTTCGGCGACGACATGTACGGCGACTACTGCTGGGAGAGCCTGCGCGAGGGCGAGGGCATCGACCTCGGCCCGTCCCGCCGCGTCCCCGGCTGGCACAGCCCCGTCACCGTCTCGATGGCGTACGAGGGCGAGCGGACCATGGTCAGCCACGGCCACCGCGCCCCGCCGCCGGAGGACGCGGTGCCCACCTGCCCGCCGCCGGCCCGCGCCGCGGTCGCCTCGCTCGGCGGACCGGACGCGGGCGGGGAGCCGGGCGACTGGATCGCGCGGGCCGCGGCCACCGGCACGAAGGTCTTCGCCGACGTCGGCTGGGACGAGACCGGCCGCTGGGACCCCGCCGACCTCGACGGGCTGCGGCACTGCGCCGCCTTCCTGCCCAACGCCGAGGAGGCGGTCCGCTACACCCGGGCCGACGGCCCCCGCGAGGCCGCCCGGCGCCTGGCCGAACGCGTACCGCTCGCCGTGGTCACCCTCGGTGCGCAGGGCGCCTTCGCGGTGGACTCCTCGACCGGCCGCACCGCCGAGGTGCCCGCGCTGGCGGTGGAGGCGCTGGACCCGACCGGCGCGGGGGACGTCTTCGTGGCCGGCTTCGTCACCGGCACCCTCGCTCAGTGGCCGCTGACCGACCGGCTGGCGTTCGCCTCGCTGTGCGCCGCGCTGTCGGTGCAGGAGTTCGGCGGGTCGCTGTCCGCGCCCGGCTGGATCGAGATCGCCGGCTGGTGGGAGCAGGCCAAGGCGTACGCGGGCCAGTCCCCGGCCCACCGCGAGGCGCTGTGCCGGTACGGCTTCCTGGAGGACCTGCTGCCCGCGGCCACCCGCCCCTGGCCGCTGCGCCGCGCCGTTCCCACGATCGGCTTCCGCCCGGCGCAGGGACCGGCACGGGGACCGGCGCAGGGGGCGGGGCAGGGACCGGCTCGGGGACCGGCCGGCGGGCCGGCGGCGGCCCCCGGCGGCGCGGTCCGGAAGGGCGAGCCGTAATCCCCTCTGCCTGCGGCGTTCCGCGTCGTACGCTTGGTACTCCAAGGCCCCATGGGCCCATCGACCAGCAGAAGGCGGGATGAGCAGGCCCTAGCGCCGGCCCATGACTCAGACACCGACCCAGCAGCAGCCGCAGCAGCCGCACCAGGCACGCGCGCACTTCGTCGTACCGGCCAAGCACCCCATGGTGACCGTCCTGGGTTCCGGTGACGCCCTCCTCCGGGTGATCGAGCAGGCGTTCCCCGCGGTCGACATCCACGTCAGGGGCAACGAGATCAGCGCGGTCGGCGACGCGGCCGACGTGGCCCTGGTCCAGCGGCTGTTCGACGAGATGATGCTGGTGCTGCGCACCGGCCAGCCCATGACGGAGGACGCCGTCGAGCGGTCGATCGCCATGCTCCGGGCGAACGGGCGGTCGGCCGACGGCGAGGCGGAGACGCCCGCCCAGGTCCTCACCCAGAACATCCTCTCCAACCGCGGTCGCACCATCCGGCCCAAGACGGTCAACCAGAAGCGCTACGTCGACGCGATCGACCGGCACACGATCGTCTTCGGCATCGGCCCGGCCGGCACCGGCAAGACCTACCTGGCGATGGCGAAGGCCGTGCAGGCCCTCCAGTCCAAGCAGGTCAACCGGATCATCCTGACCCGCCCCGCGGTCGAGGCCGGCGAACGCCTCGGCTTCCTGCCCGGCACCCTGTACGAGAAGATCGACCCGTACCTGCGCCCGCTCTACGACGCGCTGCACGACATGCTGGACCCCGACTCCATCCCCCGCCTGATGGCCGCCGGCACCATCGAGGTCGCCCCCCTGGCCTACATGCGGGGACGTACGCTTAATGATGCGTTCATCATCCTGGACGAGGCGCAGAACACCAGCGCCGAGCAGATGAAGATGTTCCTGACCCGGCTCGGCTTCGACTCCAAGATCGTCATCACCGGTGACGTCACGCAGATCGACCTGCCGGGCGGCACCAAGAGCGGGCTGCGCCAGGTGCAGGACATCCTCTTCGACGTGGACGACGTGCACTTCTCCCGGCTCACCAGCACCGACGTGGTCCGCCATAAGCTGGTCGGGCGCATCGTGGACGCCTACGAGCGCTACGACAACGCCCAGGCCGAGGAAGGGGCCGCGCGCGACCGGGACGCCGGGCGCGCCCGCGGCAACGGCTCGGGGCCCAAGAGAAAGTAACCACCCCACCACCATGGCGATCGACGTCAACAACGAGTCCGGCTGGGACATCGACGACGAGGCGGTCCTCGACACCGCCCGTTACGCCCTGCACCGGATGCGCATCCACCCGCTCTCCGAACTGTCGGTGATCCTGGTGGACGCCGCGGCGATGGAGCAGCTCCACCTCCAGTGGATGAACCTCCCCGGCCCCACCGATGTCATGTCCTTCCCGATGGACGAGCTGCGCCCGGGCAAGGAGGACGACGAACCCGAGCAGGGCCTGCTCGGCGACATCGTGCTGTGCCCGGAGGTGGCGAAGAAGCAGGGCGAGGAGGCGCCGACGAAGCACTCCATGGACGAGGAGCTCCAGCTCCTCACCGTGCACGGCGTGCTCCACCTGCTGGGATACGACCACGAGGAGCCGGAGGAGAAGGCCGAGATGTTCGGCCTCCAGAAGGCGATCCTGGACGGCTGGCGGGCCGAGCGCGGCGTCGAGGGCCCCTCGCCCGCGCCCACCACCCGCTGACCGGGGCGGCTGGACCCCCATGGTCGTCTTCGCCGTACTGCTCGTCATCGTGGCCTGGCTCGCGGCGTGCGCCGAGGCCGGGCTCGCCCGGGTCTCCCGGTTCCGCGCCGAGGACGCGCTGCGCTCCGGCCGGCGCGGGGCCGCGAACCTGGTCGCGGTCGCCTCCGACCCCACCCGCTACCTCAACGTGGCGCTGCTGGTGCGCGTCGCCTGCGAGACGGCGGCGGCCGTCCTCATCACGGTCGTCGCCGACCGCCACTTCGACCGCACCTGGCAGGTGCTGTGCGTCGCGATCGGCGTGATGGTGCTGGTGTCGTACGTGGCGGTCGGGGTCTCGCCGCGCACCATCGGCCGCCAGCACCCGATGAACACCGCCACGGCGGCGTCGTACGTGCTGCTGCCGCTGGCCCGGGTGATGGGGCCGGTGCCGGGGCTGCTGATCCTGCTGGGCAACGCGCTCACGCCCGGGAAGGGCTTCAAGCGCGGGCCGTTCGCGAGCGAGGCGGAACTGCGCGCGGCGGTGGACCTGGCCGAGTCGGAGTCGCTGATCGAGGACGAGGAGCGCCGGATGGTGCACTCGGTCTTCGAGCTGGGCGACACGATCGTGCGGGAGGTGATGGTGCCGCGCCCCGAACTGGTGATGATCGAGCGCTTCAAGACGGTGCGCCAGGCCATGACGCTTGCGCTGCGCAGCGGCTTCTCGCGGATTCCGGTGACCGGGGAGAGCGAGGACGACGTGGTCGGCTTCGTCTACCTCAAGGACCTGGCACGGCGGGTGCACGTCAACCGCGACGCCGAGTCCGACCAGGTGTCCGCGCTGATCCGCCCGGCGTTCTTCGTGCCCGACACCAAGAACGCGGGGGACCTGCTGCGCGAGATGCAGCAGCAGCGCAACCACGTCGCGGTCGTCGTCGACGAGTACGGCGGCACCGCCGGCATCGTGACGATCGAGGACATCCTGGAGGAGATCGTCGGGGAGATCACCGACGAGTACGACCGGGAGACGCCGCCGGTGGAGCGGCTGGGCGGCGGGCGGTTCCGGGTGACCGCGCGGCTGGACATCGGCGACCTCGGCGAGCTGTACGGGGTGCCGTTGGACGACGACGACGTGGAGACGGTCGGCGGCCTGCTGGCGAAGGCGCTCGGCCGGGTGCCGATCCCGGGCGCGGGCGCGGTGGTCCCGCTGCCGGTGGACCCCTCGTCGGTCGGCCCGGACGGCACGGTCGCGCTGCGGCTGACCGCGGAGACGCAGGCGGGGCGGCGGAACCGGATCGGCACGGTGCTGGTGGAGCCGGTGAGCGGCGCGGAGGCGTCCGGTGCGACCCGTTCCGGTGCCGGGCCCGGCCGTACCGGTGCCGGGCCGCAGGAGGACGAGCCCGCCGACGCGGAGTCCGACGACGCTTCCCGGGCGGGCCCGGGCTGACGCCGGGGGGCCCGCGTCGAGGTGGCGGGCGCGCCTCGGCGGGGCGGCTCGCGCTCACACCGCGCCGGGGGCCGCTTCGGGACCCGCTTCCGGGGGTGCGGCGGGCGCGGGGGCCGGCGGGGGAGTGGCGCGGCGGGGCAGCAGCAGGGGCGTGGCGAGGATGAGCAGTCCGGCGGCCCCGATCGCCAGCCGGGGCGAGGTGGCGGCCGCGAGCAGGCCCCACAGCGCGGTCAGGGCGGCGGTGGCGAGGTTGCCGGTGACCGTCCACGCGGACAGCGTGCGGGCCACGTGGCCGCTCGCGGTCTGCTCCAGCCGGTAGGTGGCGAGCACCGGGTTGAACACGCCGATGCTGGTGACCAGTCCGAACTGCGCGACCACCACCAGTGCGATGCCGGCCGCGCCGGGCCGGGTGAACGCCAGCCACAGCGGCCAGCACGCGCGCAGCGCGCCCGAGACGACCAGGACGCGGTGTGACCCGTACCGTGCGACCAGCCGCCGGGACAGCCGCGCCCCGAGCAGGCCGCCGGTGCAGGGCAGCGCGAAGGCGAGGCCGTACTGCCAGGGCGCGAAGCCGAGCCGGCCGAGCATGAGGACGGCCAGCAGCGGTTCGGTGGCCAGCAGCAGGGCGGAGAGCAGGAGGGTGTTGAGGAAGAGCAGCCGCAGCGGCGGGTGGGCGAGGATGTGCCGCCATCCGTCGAGGAGTTCGGCGTGCCAGGGGCGGGGCACGGTGCCCCGCCCCTGGCGGTCCGGCGCGGGTACGCGCGCCGTGCGGGGGCGCGGGTCGGGCTCCTTCCCGCGGATCGCCCCCACCCCGAGGGCCGACAGCAGGTAGCTGACCGCGTCGGCGGCCACGGTCGTCACCGGGCCGAACAGGCCGATCGCGGCGCCCCCGAGCGGCGGCCCGAGCACCGTGGCGCTCCAGGTGGTGGACTCGAAGCGGCCGTTGGCGACGAGCAGGTGCTCCGGGCGGACCAGCGACTTGAGGTAGGCGCCGCTCGCCGACCGGAAGGCGATCTTCGCGGTGGCCACGACGACCGACACGACCAGGAGTTGGACGAAGCCGAGCCGGCCGCAGGCGTACGCCACCGGGAGGGAGGCCATCGCCGCGAAACGGACGAGGTCCGTCGCGACCATCACCGGCCGCTTGCGGTGGAACTCCACCCACGGGCCCAGCGGCACCGCCGCCACCGCGCCCACCGCGAGCCCGGCGGCCGACAGCGCGGACACCTCGCCGGCCCCGGCGTGCAGCACCAGGATCGCGAGCAGCGCGAACGCGCCGAACCCGAACCCGGTGCCGTAGGCGCTGACGGCGTAGGCCGCCCAGAGCCAGCCGAAGGGGCGGCCCAGCGACCGCGGTGGCGGCGTGGCGGGGGGCGGCGGCTTCCCCGCACCCCGGTCCGTCCCGCACGATGCCGCGGCTCCCGCGGCCCCCGCAGGCCCTGTGGACCCCGCGTCCGCCGCATCGGTCCCGTCCGCCGTGCCGTCCTGCGCCCTGCCGCCCGCCATGCTCAGCGCCCCCCTCGCCCTGTCACCGGTACAACCCCGCGTTGACCGGCGCCATGAAAGCAAGGGCGGTGGCGCCCGGGCAAACAACCATCCGTCCACCGAGTCACAACCAGAGGTTGTGGGTGGCAGTCGCTCGGCGGGAAGTCCGACGGCCGTCGGGGCCCGGCGCCGGGCTCAGGGGCCGATGCCGCCGATCATGCCGAGCATGCCGGCGCCGGCGGAGTGGAGGGAGGTGGCCGGGCTGGTGTCGGCGAGGGAGAAGCCGAAGGCACCGCAGACCACCGCGTGGGTCGCCTTGAGCCCGGCCTTGCGGCTCAGGAAGAACGTGGCCGCGGCGAGTGCGAGGACGAAGGGCATGTGCAGCACCATCGTCGGATCACCCACATCTCCTCATACGAGGGCGTTTGATCCCACGAGGCTGGGCGCCCGTGCCGCTCCGCGCATTTCCACGGACGGAGGGTGATCGTGGGTGGACGCGGCCGGCGGGGCGGGGCGTCCTATGATCGCGCGTATGACCGAGTCGCAGACGCCGTCCGCAGCCGCCGATCCCACCGCGCCGCCCGCCGCCCCCGAGAACCCCGAGGACCGCAAGCTCCTCACGCTCGCCCGCTCCGCCCGGGCCCGCAACTCCGTGCCGGAGGGCGCCGCCGTCCGCGACGAGACCGGCCGCACCTACGTCGCCGGCACCGTGGACCTCCCGTCGCTGCGGCTGACAGCCCTCCAGACGGCGGTCGCGATGGCCGTGGCCAGCGGCGCGAGGTCGCTGGAGGCCGCCGCCGTGGTCACCGCGGCCGAGGAGGCGTCGGACGCCGACCGCGCGGCCGTCCGGGACCTGGGCGGCCCGGACACCCCGCTGCTGCTGGCCGGCCCCGACGGCGCCGTCCGCGCCACCGTCACCGCCGGCTGACCGCCTCCCGGACGGGCCCCGGCGCCCGGTCGCCCCGCGCCTACAGGGCGTCCGGGCCGCGCTCCCCGGTCCGCACCCGCACCGTGGTCTCCACCGGCACCGCCCACACCTTGCCGTCGCCGATCCTCCCGGTCCGCGCGGCGGCCACCAGCGCGTCGATCACCGCGTCCGCCTCCGCGTCCTCCACCAGCACCTCGATCCGCGCCTTCGGCACCAGGTCCACCCGGTACTCCGCGCCGCGGTACACCTCGGTGTGCCCGCGCTGCCGCCCGTAGCCGCTCGCCTCGGTGACGGTCAGGCCCTGCACGCCCATCTCCTGCAGCGCCGTCTTCACGTCATCCAGCTTGTACGGCTTGATGACGGCGGTGACCAGCTTCATGCCCGTGGGCTCCTGTCCTTCGCGGCCGGAACGAGGTGCCCGGCGCCCGCCGGGAACGGTGCCCCGCCCGCCATGCCGTGGGTGAGTACGCCGTGATCGTAGGCGGTCTCGGCGTGCACGGTCAGGTCCAGGCCGGTGCGCTCCTCCTCCTCGCTGGCCCGGAAGCCGATCAGCCGCTCGATCGCCCGCCCGAGGCCGTACGTCACCGCGAACGCGTACGCCCCGACCGCGGCCACCGCCACCGCCTGCCGACCGAGTTGGCCGAGGCCGCCGCCGTAGAGCAGGCCGCGCGGGCCGCCGGTCATGGCGGAGGTCGCGAGCAGGCCGATCAGCAGGGTGCCGGCGATGCCGCCCATCAGGTGCACGCCCACCACGTCCAGCGAGTCGTCCACGCCCCAGCGGAACTTCCAGCTCACCGCGTACGAGCACAGCACCCCGGCGGCCAGGCCCACCACGGCCGCGCCGAGCAGGTCCACGCTGCCGCAGGCCGGGGTGATCGCGACCAGGCCGGCCACCGAGCCGGACGCGGCGCCCAGTGTGGTGGCGTGGCCGTCCCGGCGCCGCTCCACCACCAGCCATCCCAGCAGCCCGGCGCAGCCGGCGGCCTGGGTGTTGAGGAACGCGGACGCGGCCAGGCCGTTCGCGCCCAGCGCGGAACCGGCGTTGAAGCCGAACCAGCCGAACCACAGCAGCCCGGCGCCCAGCACCACCAGCGGCAGGTTGTGCGGGCGCATCGCGTCCTTGCGGAAGCCCAGCCGCGGCCCGAGCACCAGTGCCAGCGCCAGCCCGGAGGCGCCGGAGCAGACCTCGACCACGGTGCCGCCGGCGAAGTCCAGCGCGTGCAGGTCGGCCACCACCCAGCCGCCGGCGCCGAACACCCAGTGCGCGACGGGGACGTATACGGCCAGCGTCCACACCGGCACGAACACCACCCACGCGCCGAACCGGGCCCGGTCCGCGACCGCGCCGCTGATCAGCGCGGCGGTGATGATCGCGAACGACAGCTCGAACGCGGCGAACAGCGGCGCCGGCACGTGGCCGACGACGTCGGCCGGTCCGACGCCGTGCATGCCGAGGTGGTCCAGGCCGCCGATCAGCCCCAGGCCGCCGGCGTCCGGGCCGAACGCCAGGGTGTAGCCGGCCACCAGCCACACCAGGGTGACCAGCGCGATCGACACGAAGCTCATCATCAGCATGTTGAGCACGCTCTTGCTGCGGACCATCCCGCCGTAGAAGAGCGCGAGGCCGGGCGTCATCAGCAGCACCAGCGCGGTGGCCGCCAGCAGCCACGCGGTGTCGCCGGCGCTGATCACCGCCGGGTGGGCGTGCCGCGCGCCGGCCGCCAGGAGCGCGGTGGGCGAGGCGGGGTGGCCGGTGGGCGAGAGCAGCACGAGGGGTCCCTTCGGTCGCGGCACTCGCACGAGCGTCCGACGTGCGCGTTACCGGAAGTGGACGTCCGTGTTTCCCCGGTGTTTCGTGTTGCCTCCGCGTTTCCGGCGCCTCACCGCCCGCGGCGGCCGGCCGGCCCCGCGCGACGGGTGCGGGCACCGGTCGGCCGAGCGGTGTCCGTACACCTCTGCGGTATCGGGGAGAATGGGGCCCATGAGCGCTCGTACCCCCTCCGCCGGAGCCGCCGGGTCCACCGGGACCCCCCCGCACCGGTCCGGCTTCGCCTGCTTCGTCGGCCGCCCCAACGCCGGCAAGTCCACCCTCACGAACGCTCTGGTCGGCCAGAAGGTGGCCATCACCTCCAACCGGCCGCAGACCACGCGGCACACCGTCCGCGGGATCGTGCACCGGCCCGACGCGCAGCTCGTCCTCGTGGACACCCCCGGGCTGCACAAGCCCCGCACGCTGCTCGGCGAGCGGCTCAACGACGTGGTGCGCACCACCTGGGCCGAGGTGGACGTGATCGGCTTCTGCCTGCCGGCCGACCAGAAGCTCGGGCCGGGCGACACCTACATCGCACGCGAGCTGGCCGGGATCAGGAAGACGCCGAAGGTCGCGATCGTCACCAAGACCGACCTGGTCGACGGCGACCAGCTTGCGCGGCAGCTCATCGCCATCGACCGGCTGGGGCGGGAGATCGGGCTGGAGTGGGCCGAGATCGTGCCGGTGTCGGCGGTCGGCGGCAAGCAGGTGGGGCTCCTCGCCGACCTGCTCGTCCCGCTGCTGCCGGAGGGCCCGCAGCTCTACGCCGAGGGCGACCTCACCGACGAGCCGGAGCAGGTGATGGTGGCCGAGCTGATCCGCGAGGCGGCGCTCGAAGGGGTGCGGGACGAACTGCCGCACTCCATCGCGGTGGTGGTCGAGGAGATGATTCCGCGCGAGGGGCGGCCCGCGGACCGGCCGCTGCTCGACATCCACGCGAACCTCTACATCGAGCGGCCCAGCCAGAAGGGCATCATCATCGGTCCGAAGGGCGCGCGGCTGAAGGAGGTCGGGACGAGGTCCCGGCAGCAGATCGAGGGGCTGCTCGGCACGCCGGTCTTCCTCGACCTGCACGTGAAGGTGGCGAAGGACTGGCAGCGGGACCCCAAGCAGTTGCGCAAGCTGGGTTTCTAGAGGGCGTCCCGCCCCGGCCGCCGGTCAGGCCGGGTAGGGGCCGGGGCCCTTGAGGAGGCGGTGGATCGGCGCGGTCTCGGTCCGGCGCAGGCCGGGCAGCGCGGCGACCGGCCCGGTGAGGTAGCGGTAGAGCGCCCCGGGGTCCTTGCAGCTGATGGCCGCGTAGACGTTGGTCGCCCCCGTGGTGGCCGCCGCGAACGCGACCTCGCCGTGCCCGGCCAGCGCGGCGCCCACCTCGGCGAGCCGGGCCGGTTCGACCTCCAGCCAGAGCCCGGCGCGCAGCTCGGACTGGAGCCGGCCGCTGCCGAAGTCCAGGTCGTAGTAGAGGGCGCCGGCGGCGCGCAGTTCGGACAGCCGCCGCCGTACGGTGCTCTGCGACCAGCCGGTGACCGTGGCCAGTTCGGCGGCGGGGGCGCGGCCGTCGTGCGCGAGCGCGTCGAGCAGCAGGTGGTCGCCGGGGGCGAGCGGAACCGGCGCCTCGAACGCCTCGGGCGGCGGCCCGGCCGGCGCGTCGGAGGGCGCCAGCGCGGCGGCCTCGTCCGGGGCGAGCGCGCTGCTGCGGCTGACCGGGCTGAGGTCCTTGCCGAAGAAGATGTGCAGCATGGCGTGCGCGGCCACGTGCACCACCTGCGGCGTGCGCGGCAGCTTCTGGAGCAGCAGCGTGTCGTCGTGGCCGGGCGTGGCGGCGTGGGCGAGGCAGCTGATCTCGGTGCCGCCGGAGATCAGGTTGACCCAGCGGGCGTCGGCGTGCCGGGCCAGCGCCGCGCCGATCGACGCGGCCGCGTCGGGGGTGCAGCGGACCCGGACCAGCCAGGGCGTCAGGCCGATCCGCAGCGGGTCGGTCAGGCCGAGCACCCGGACCGTGCGGTCCCGGCGCAGCCGGCCGTAGCGGCGGGCCACCGTCTGGTCCGAGACGCCGAGCACCTCCGCGATCCGGCTGAAGGGCGCCCGCCCGTCGATCTGGAGGGCGTGCACCAGGCGCCGGTCGAGCAGATCGAGACCGGCCAGCGGGCTCCAGATCATGTCGGATTCCATCACCACAGCCTAGGTTCTGTCGGAATGCGCCGCCAGGACGGCGCCGGCTGGGGTCGGGCCGGGCCGTGCCCGATGGTGGGGTGGTCCCTTTCGTCGGGGCGGGCCCGGAGCGGTCCCGCGCACCGCCCGCACGCCGCCCCCGCGACCACCCCGTGAACCCGAACGGAGCCCCACCCATGCGCAAGTGGCTGCCACTGGTGGCGATCTGCCTGGGCGCCTTCATCCTGCTGGTCGACGTCACCATCGTGAACGTCGCCCTGCCGAGCATGGCGTCCGACCTGCACGCGTCCTTCACCTCCCTCCAGTGGGTGATGGACATGTACGCCCTCGCGCTGGCCGCGCTGCTGCTCGCCGCGGGTTCCCTCGCCGACCTCTTCGGCCACCGGCGGCTGTACGTGATCGGACTGACCGTCTTCGCGCTCGCCTCGCTCGCGGCCGCGCTCGCGCCGAACGCGGCGACGCTGATCACCGCGCGGGCGGTGCAGGGCGTCGGCGGCGCGGCGATGTTCGCCACCTCCGCGGCCCTGGTCGCCGCGACCTACCAGGGCCGCGACCGCGGCACCGCGTTCGGCGTGTGGGGCGCGGTCAACGGCGCCGCAGCCGCGCTCGGGCCGGTGCTCGGCGGGCTGCTCACCCAGGGCTTCGGCTGGCAGGCGATCTTCCTGGTCAACCTGCCGGTGGCGGTGGTCGCCGTCGCGCTGACCCTGCGGGTGCTGCCGGTCGGGCGGCGCGGCGCCGGGCGGGTGGACCTGCCGGGCGCGCTCGCCTTCACCGTGGCCGCGGCGGCCCTCACGTACGCGCTGATCCGCGGCGGCGAGGACGGCTGGACCGGCGGGCTGACGATCGGCTCCTTCGTGCTGGCCGGGGTGGCCGCGATCGCGTTCGTGCTCGCCGAACTGCGCTCCTCGCACCCCATGCTGGACCTGTCGCTGCTGCGCCGGCCCACCTTCTCCGGGCTGCTCGGCAGCGCGGTGCTCTTCCAGGCGGGCTCCTTCGGCGCCCTGGTCTACGTCTCGCTGTGGCTGCAGAACGTGCTGGGCCTCAGCCCGATCCGCGGCGGCCTGGCGTTGATGCCGCTGGCCGTCGCGTCGTTCGTGGTCGCCGCGGCGGCCGGGCGCCATGCTCACCGGATCGCGCCCGCGCTGTCGATCGGCGGCGGCATGGTGCTGATCGGGGTGGGCGCGGCGGTGCTGTGGCAGTCGGTGTCGGCCGGTTCGCACGCCCCCTCGCTGTTCGCCGGGCTCGCGGTCATGGGCGCCGGGGTCGGGCTGGCCACGCCGGTGCTGGTGTCCTCCGCGGTCGAGGCGGTGCCGCCGCACCGCTCGGGCATGGCCGGCGGCGCGGTCAACACCTTCCGCCAGCTCGGGATGAGCCTGGGCATCGCGCTGTTCGGCTCGATGTTCACCGCGCGGATGCGCGAGGTCACCTCGCACGGCGGGTCCGTCCGCGCGGCCTACGCCTCGGGGCTGGACCGGATCTTCCTCGCGTCGGCGGTGGCCGCGCTGGCCGGCGGCGTGGTGGTCCTCCTCACGGTGCGCCGCTCCCAGGGCGACCGGACCCCCCGGAGCGCCCCGGCCCCGGAGCAGCGGGACCTCGCGGTCCGCGGTGGCTGACCGCGCCGCTCGGGGCCTGTCCGGCGAACCGGGGGAGGGGCCCCGCGCCCCGGGCGGGTGCGGCCTCCTCCGGGGCGGGGGTCAGGCGCCCTCCTCCAGGACCACGGTGATCAGGTCGCGCTGGGCGGGGGTGAGTTCGGGGTCCGCGCAGTGGATGGTGCGGTCGTCGACGGTCACGACGTAGGTGAAGCCGTCGGGGACCGGGTGGCGCGGCGCGCGCGGGGAGGCCAGGGCGGCGCGGGCCAGAGCCTCCAGGCGCGGGCCGCCGGGATGGCCGGCGGTGTCGAGGATGGCCCGCCGCGGAACGCCGGCGAACCCTCCGGAGCGGACCACCTCGATACGCACGAAGTCACGCCTCCTGGGTCTGCTCACCGGGCTGCTGGCGCGGCAGTTCGGCCGAGCCGGAGCCGGCGGGGGAGCCGGAACCGGAGCCGGAGCCCGTGACCCCGACCGTCGACCACGCCGAGCGCACCGCCTGGTACTGCGCCCCCTCACCGTAACGCGCCTTCGCCGCCGCGGCGGTGGCCGCCGCGAACGCCGCGAAGTCCGCGTCGGAGGCGAGCGAACCGCCGGTGAGCGTGTCGTACCAGATCTGCCCGGCCTGCTCCCAGGCGTGCCCGCCCAGCGCGGCCGCGACGAGGTAGAAGGCGTGGTTGGGGATGCCGGAGTTGACGTGCACCCCGCCGTTGTCGTCCGAGCCCGAGACGTATCCGGCCATGGTGCCCGGCTGCGGGTCCTTGCCCAGGCGCGGGTCGTCGTACGCCGTGCCCGGGTCCTTCATCGAGCGCAGCGCGACGCCGTGCACGCCGGGGGCGAGCAGCCCGGCGCCGATCAGCCAGTCGGCCTGGTCAGCGGTCTGGCCGAGGGCGAACTGCTTGATCAGGCTGCCGAAGACGTCGGACACCGACTCGTTGAGCGCGCCGGACTGGTCCTGGTAGTCGAGGTTCGCGGTGTACTGGGTGACGCCGTGGGTGAGTTCGTGCCCGATGACGTCGACCGGGATGGTGAAGTCGAGGAAGAGCTTGCCGTCGCCGTCCCCGAAGACCATCTGCTCGCCGTTCCAGAAGGCGTTGTTGTAGCCCTTCTGGTAGTGCACGCTGGCGGTCAGGGGCAGCCCGTGGCCGTCGATGGAGTGCCGGGCGTACGCCTTGAGGTAGGTCTCGAAGGTCGCGCCGAGTCCGTCGTACGCGCGGTTGACGCTGGCGTCCTTCGAGGGCTCGGCGCCCTCGGCGCGGACCTTGCGGCCGGGCAGGTCGTCCTTGTGCCCGGCGTCGTAGACGGTGCGCCGCGGCTGGTCGGAGGCCGCGGAGGGGGCCGGAGCGGCGGCGGACCGGGCCGCCGGGACGAGGCGCCGGGTCCGCTGCCGGGCGTCGTGCTCCAGGGCGTGGCGCGCGGCGCCGGCGAGGTCGGGGTCGTCGGATCGGGCGAGGCGGTCCAGGATGTGCGGCGGCACGATCGTGCAGAAAACTCCCATGAACGAACTGTGACACCCTGGGTACCCTGTGTCACCGGATTCCCTTTCACACCACGGAATGGGGGGAACCGTGCGGACCGTGGTGGACGGCCGGTCGTCTTGCATGCTGAGAGGATGTACGTACCGGGTGCGTCTTCCGTCCGTGATTCGGCTAGGGTCGATGCCATGCGTTTCGGGCTGCTTCTCCTTAGCCGCCGCGGCGAGGGCCTGTAGTCGTAGGCCGACCCCCTCCCCGCGGAGTTTCGGCGTTCCCCAGCCGTCGGCCGCCCCGAGCGGAGCCCCGAGGAGAGCCACCCCGATGACCACCCAGCCCGGCCGGAACCGTGTCGGCCGTCCCACGCCCATCACCGCCGCGACGGTCGCCCAGCGCGCCACCTCGATGCCGATCCACAAGTACGGGCGGTACGAGCAGGTCGACATCCCCGACCGCACCTGGCCGGACGCCCGGATCACCAAGGCCCCCCGGTGGCTGTCCACCGACCTGCGCGACGGCAACCAGGCGCTGATCGACCCGATGTCGCCGGCCCGCAAGCGCGAGATGTTCGACCTGCTGGTGCGGATGGGCTACAAGGAGATCGAGGTCGGCTTCCCCGCCTCCGGCCAGACCGACTTCGACTTCGTCCGCTCCATCATCGAGCAGGACGCGATCCCGGAGGACGTGACGATCTCCGTCCTCACCCAGTCCCGCGAGGAGCTGATCGAGCGGACCGTCCAGTCCCTGGTCGGCGCCCGCAACGCGACGGTCCACCTGTACAACGCGACCGCGCCGGTCTTCCGGCGGGTGGTCTTCCGCGGCAGCCGCGACCAGGTACGGCAGATCGCGGTCGACGGCACCCGCCTGGTGGTGGAGTACGCCGACAAGATCCTCGGCGGGGACACCGTCTTCGGCTACCAGTACAGCCCGGAGATCTTCACCGACACCGAGCTGGACTTCGCGCTGGAGGTCTGCGAGGGCGTGATGGACGTCTGGCAGCCCGAGGAGGGCCGCGAGATCATCCTCAACCTGCCGGCCACGGTGGAGCGCTCCACCCCCTCCACGCACGCCGACCGGTTCGAGTGGATGTCGCGGAACCTGTCCCGGCGCGAGTACGTGTGCCTGTCGGTCCACCCGCACAACGACCGCGGCACCGCGGTGGCCGCCGCCGAACTGGCGCTGATGGCCGGCGCCGACCGGATCGAGGGCTGCCTGTTCGGGCAGGGCGAGCGCACCGGCAACGTGGACCTGGTCACCCTGGGGATGAACCTGTTCAGCCAGGGCATCGACCCGCAGATCGACTTCTCGCAGATCGACGAGATCCGCCGCACCGCCGAGTACTGCAACCAGATGGAGATCCACCCGCGCCACCCCTACGCGGGCGACCTGGTCTACACGTCCTTCTCCGGCTCCCACCAGGACGCCATCAAGAAGGGCTTCGAGGCCATGGAGGCCGACGCCGCCGCACAGGGCCGGACCGTCGACGAGATCGAGTGGGCGGTGCCCTACCTGCCGATCGACCCCAAGGACGTCGGCCGTTCCTACGAGGCCGTGATCCGGGTCAACTCGCAGTCCGGCAAGGGCGGCATCGCCTACGTGCTGAAGAACGACCACAAGCTGGACCTGCCGCGCCGGATGCAGATCGAGTTCTCGAAGATCATCCAGACCAAGACCGACACCGAGGGCGGCGAGATCACCCCGGCGCAGATCTGGGAGATCTTCCAGGACGAGTACCTGCCCACCCCCGGCAACCCGTGGGGCCGGATCGCGCTGCGCACCGCCCAGACCTCCAGCTCCAGCGACGGCACCGACGCCCTGACCGTCGGCGCCGAGGTGGACGGCGAGCCGACCACCCTGACCGGCACCGGCAACGGCCCGATCTCGGCGTTCTTCGACGCCCTGGCCACCGTCGGGGTGGACGCCCGGCTGCTGGACTACTCCGAGCACACCCTCAGCGAGGGCGCGTCCGCGCAGGCCGCGTCGTACATCGAGTGCGCCATCGACGGCCGCGTGATGTGGGGGATCGGCATCGACGCCAACACCACCCGCGCCTCGCTCCAGGCCGTCGTCTCGGCCGTCAACCGCGCGGCGCGGTAGCGGGGGCGTCCGGGCCGCCCGTCAACACGGATCGGACCTTCCGCCCGGTGGGTGATTCGCGCGCCGGGGTGCGAGGGGCCGCGCGCAAACCCTCCGCGGCAGAAGGTGCCGAAAACGTGCCGAACGGGCGGCCCGGTGACCCGGGTCGGCCCCGGCCGAGGGCAACTGACCCCGCACGCGGTACTGACGGCGTAGCCAACTGTGGCTAACATCACGCTCAACGGCACCGTGGCCGCTGCGCGCGTTGGGCCGTTGCGGATGCGTACCGGGACGACGACGGCCGGAGGGTGCGATGAAACTGGGGCCTATCTGGAGTGTGCGCACGTCCTGGCACACCGAGGACGACGGCGAGTTCTACTGCCCCGAGTGCGGCGGTGACCGCGCCTACCACCGCAGAACCGGCACCCGCAGGCTGACCGTGCTCAACGTCCCGCTGTTCGCGCGGGGTTCGGCCGGCAGCGTGATCGAGTGCACCGCCTGCCACCGGCAGTACGGCTCCGAGGTGCTGGCCTGTCCCACCACCACCCGCTTCTCCGCGATGCTGCGGGACGCGGTGCACACCATCGCGCTCGCCGTGCTCACCGCGGGCGGCGCCGACGCCCGGCCCACCCGGGAGGCCGCGGTCGGCGCGGTGCGCGCCGCGGGCTTCAGCGACTGCACCGAGGACCAGTTGCTCGGCCTGCTCGCCGCGATCGTCGCCGACGAGGGCCGGTTCCGCCGGTCCGACGAACTGGGGCCCGACTCCTTCGCCGAGGCCGTCGACGGCTGCGGTAGCTGGCTGTCGATCGAGCTGCACGAGGCGCTGGAGCCGCTCACCGACCACCTCGCGCCGCAGGGGCGCGAGCGGGTGCTGCTCGAAGGCGCGCACATCGCGCTCGCCGACGGCCCCTACCTGCCCGCCGAGCGGGACGTGCTGGAGGCGATCGGCCGCTGCCTGTCGATGGGCACCGAGGACATCGACCGCCTGCTGCGGGCGGCCGCGACGGCGGCGTAGCGCGCTTCGCCGGCGTACGCGTACGGGGCGTACGGCGGCGGGGCGCGGTGCGCGGTGCGGGACGCGGGGGTCGCCGCGCGGGGGGGCGCGTGGCGCGGCGGGGCGAACCGTTTCCCCGGGGGGCCTCCCGGTAGGCGAGAATGGACGGCATGAGTCTGTTCCGCGACGACGGCATCGTGCTGCGCACCCAGAAACTGGGCGAGGCGGACCGGATCATCACCCTGCTGACCCGCAGGAACGGCCGGGTGCGCGCGGTGGCCCGCGGGGTGCGCCGCACCAAGTCGAAGTTCGGCGCCCGGCTGGAGCCGTTCAGCCACGTCGACGTGCAGTTCTTCACCCGGGGCGGCGAACTCGTCGGCCGCGGCCTGCCGTTGTGCACGCAGGGCGAGACCATCGCCCCGTACGGCGGTGCCATCGTCGCCGACTACGAGCGCTACACCGCGGGCACCGCCATGCTGGAGACCGCCGAGCGCTTCACCGACCACGAGGGCGAGCCCGCCGTGCAGCAGTACCTGCTGCTGGTCGGCGCGCTGCGCACGCTCGCCGCGGGCAGCCACGAACCCCGGCTGGTGCTGGACGCCTTCCTGCTGCGCTCGCTGGCCGTCAACGGCTACGCCCCGAGCTTCGACGACTGCGCGCGGTGCGGCATGGCCGGACCGAACCGGTTCTTTTCGGTCGGCGCGGGAGGAGTCGTCTGCGGCGAGTGCCGGGTGCCCGGAAGCGTCGTACCCTCACGGGAGGCACTGGAACTCCTCGGGGCGCTGCTGGGCGGCGACTGGGAGACCGCGGACGCCTGCGAGCCACGCCACTGCCGCGAGGGCAGCGGGCTGGTGGCGGCCTACCTCCAGTGGCACCTGGAGCGCGGGCTGCGGTCGCTGCGCTTCGTGGAGAAGTGACGCCCGCGCCGCTCCGTACCGCGACGCCCCCACCGCACCGCACCGCATGATCGACGACGACCTGCCACGACCTGTCGGGAGACGTACCACCATGGCACGACGCGGGATCCTCACCCGTCACCGCAAGAGCTACAGCGCGCCCGAGCCGCACCCCTCCGGCGCCCGGCCGCCGAAGATCCCGAGCGACCTGGTCCCCCAGCACGTCGCCGTCGTGATGGACGGCAACGGCCGGTGGGCGACCGAGCGGGGCCTGCCGCGCACCGAGGGCCACAAGGTCGGCGAGGGCGTCGTGCTCGACGTGCTGAAGGGCTGCCTGGAGATCGGCGTCAAGAACCTGTCGCTGTACGCCTTCTCCACCGAGAACTGGAAGCGCTCGCCGGAGGAGGTGCGCTTCCTGATGAACTTCAACCGCGACGTGATCCGCCGCCGCCGGGACGAGATGGACGCACTCGGCATCCGCATCCGCTGGGTGGGCCGGATGCCGAAGATGTGGAAGTCCGTGGTGCAGGAGCTCCAGGTCGCGCAGGAGCAGACCGTCGGCAACAGGGCGATGACGCTCTACTTCTGCCTGAACTACGGCGGGCGCGCCGAGATCGCCGACGCCGCGCAGGCGCTGGCCCGCGACGTGGCCTCGGGCCGGCTGGACCCGTCGAAGGTCAACGAGAAGACCTTCGCGAAGTACCTCTACTACCCCGACATGCCCGACGTGGACCTCTTCCTGCGCCCCAGCGGCGAGCAGCGCACCTCCAACTACCTGCTGTGGCAGAGCAGCTACGCGGAGATGGTCTTCCAGGACGTCCTGTGGCCGGACTTCGACCGCCGCGACCTGTGGCGCGCCTGCCTGGAGTACGCCCAGCGCGACCGCCGCTTCGGCTCCGCCCAGGCGTAGCGCACGACGACGCCCCGGGGGAGGGGGCCGGAACCCTCCTCCCCCGGGGCGTCGTGGCCCCGGTGCGGCGGCTAGCAGCCCAGCAGGCGGGAGCCGAGGTAGGACTCGACCTGGTCGAGCGAGACGCGCTCCTGCTTCATCGTGTCGCGCTCGCGCACCGTCACCGCGTTGTCGTCGAGCGTGTCGAAGTCGACGGTGACGCAGAACGGCGTGCCGATCTCGTCCTGGCGGCGGTAGCGGCGGCCGATCGCGCCCGCGTCGTCGAACTCGATGTTCCAGTTCCTGCGCAGCGCGGTCGCCAGGCCCTTGGCCTTGGGGGAGAGCTGCGCGTTGCGGGACAGCGGCAGCACCGCGACCTTGACCGGCGCCAGCCGCGGGTCGAGCCGCATCACGGTCCGCTTCTCCATGACGCCCTTGGCGTTCGGCGCCTCGTCCTCGTTGTACGCGTCGAGCATGAAGGCGAGCATGGCGCGGTTCACGCCGGCCGCGGGCTCGATCACGTACGGGTACCAGCGCTCGCCGGCCTCCTGGTCGAAGTACGACAGGTCCTGGCCGGACGCCTTCGCGTGCGAGGACAGGTCGAAGTCCGTACGGTTGGCGACGCCCTCCAGCTCACTGAACTCCTGGCCGCCGAACTGGAAGCGGTACTCGATGTCCGCGGTGCGCTTGGAGTAGTGGGAGAGCTTCTCCTTCGGGTGGTCGTACCACCGGATGTTCTCCTCGCGGATGCCGAGGCCCGTGTACCAGTTCCAGCGCTCCTGCATCCAGTACTCGTGCCACTTCTCGTCCTCGCCGGGCTTGACGAAGAACTCCATCTCCATCTGCTCGAACTCGCGGGTGCGGAAGATGAAGTTGCCGGGCGTGATCTCGTTGCGGAACGACTTGCCCATCTGGGCGATGCCGAACGGCGGCTTCCGGCGCGCGGTGGTCTGCACCTGGGCGAAGTTCACGAAGATGCCCTGCGCGGTCTCGGGCCGCAGGTACGCCACCGAGCCCGCGTCCTGCGTCGGGCCGAGGTGCGTCTGGAGCATGCCGGAGAACTGCTTGGGCTCGGTGAAGGCGCCCTTGGTGCCGCAGTGCGGGCAGTTGATGTCGGCGAGGCCGTTCGCGGGGAGCTTGCCGTGCTTCGCCTCGTACGCCTCCTCCAGGTGGTCGGCGCGGTAGCGCTTGTGGCAGGAGGTGCACTCGGTGAGCGGGTCGGAGAAGGTGGCCACGTGGCCGGAGGCGACCCACACCTCGGGGGCGAGGATCACCGACGAGTCGAGTCCCACCACGTCGTCACGCGAAATCACCATGGAGCGCCACCACTGGCGCTTGATGTTCTCCTTGAGCTCGACGCCCAGCGGTCCGTAGTCCCAGGCGGCCTTGGAACCGCCGTAGATCTCACTGCTCGGGAAAACGAAGCCACGGCGCTTGCTCAGGCTGACGATGGTGTCGATCTTGTCGGCGGCCACGGTGCTCTCTTCAGTGCGACGGGGGGTTCGGTCGCCCCAGATTACCGGCGGGTGCGGGGCCCATATCAAATCCGTTCCGGCGCGCGGGCCGGCGGCGCTGTCCGGTACGGCCCGGAGTGCGCCATACTTGACAACGGTTTCCACTTGTCCCGGCCGTGGCGATCGGGCCCGGGCTGGCACAATGGGCCGCCCGGACAGGTGCGCGAGGGCGCGCCGGGGGCGATCGGGGCGTCCGGGACGACGACCGAGAAGGAGGCACCCGGTGGACAGCACGAAGCAGCCGGTGCGCGGCCGCTCCACCCGCCAGCGCGCCGCGGTCGCGGCGGCCCTCGACGAGGTCGACGAGTTCCGCAGCGCGCAGGACCTGCACGACCTGCTCAAGCACCGCGGCGACTCGGTGGGCCTGACCACCGTCTACCGCACCCTCCAGGCGCTCGCCGACGCCGGCGAGGTGGACGTGCTGCGCACGGGCGACGGCGAGTCCGTCTACCGCCGGTGCTCCGGCGGCGGCCACCACCACCACCTGGTCTGCCGCGGCTGCGGCAAGGCCGTCGAGGTCGAGGGGCCCGCGGTGGAGAAGTGGGCGGAGTCCGTCGCGGCGACCCACGGGTTCGTGGACGTCTCGCACACGATGGAGATCATCGGGACCTGCGCGGAGTGCGCGGGCGCGGAGCGGGCCGCGCGCTGACCCGCGGGGGCTTCATGGCGGGGGCCGGACGCTCGGGTCGGCCCGCGCCGCCGGTGCTGCCCGCCCCCCGCCCCGCCCGGGCCGACATGCGGCGGCACCGCAGGGCCGGTGGGCCCGGTGGGCGGGTGGCGCGGCGGCCGGAGCCGGGGACCGCGGGACCTGGGACGCCCGGCGATCCGGTTGCCGGGCCACCCGCCCTGCGGGGGCTCAGCGTTCGCTGTCGAGGTGCTTCATCTGGGCCGGGTCGTAGCGGGTGCCGGACACCGCGTCGGCCGGCACCGCGGCCTCGACCGCGGCCAGGTCGGACGCGTCGAGGGCCACGTCGAGGGCGCCCAGGGACTCGGCGAGCCGGTCCCTGCGGCGGGCGCCGATCAGCGGCACGATGTCCTCCCCGCGCGAGAGCACCCAGGCGATCGCGGCCTGGGCCACCGTGACGCCCTTCCCCTCCGCGACCTCGCGCAGCGCCTCGACCAGGAGCAGGTTGCGGTCGAGGTGGTCGCCGGAGAAGCGCGGGCTGCGGTTGCGGAAGTCGGTCGGGTCGGTGCCGCGCTCCTTCGTCCAGTGGCCGCTGAGCAGGCCGCGGGAGAGCACCCCGTACGCCGTGACGCCGATGCCCAGTTCGCGGGCGGTGGGCAGGATCGACTCCTCGATGCCGCGCGAGAAGAGGCTGTACTCGATCTGGAGGTCGCAGATCGGCGCGGTGGCCGCGGCCCGGCGCAGGGTCTCCGCGCCGACCTCGGACAGGCCGATGTGCCGTACCCGCCCGGCCTGGACCTCCTCGGCGATCGCGCCGACGGTCTCCTCGATCGGCACCGCCGGGTCCACCCGGGCGATCCGGTAGACGTCCACGTGGTCGGTGCCGAGCCGGTTGAGGGAGTACGCCAGGAAGTTCCGCACCGCCGCGGGCCTGCCGTCGTACCCGCCCCAGCCGCCGGCGGCGTCGCGCAGCGCGCCGAACTTGACGCTGATCACGGCCTGCTCGCGGCTGCCGGGACGGGCGCGCAGGGCGTCGCGGATCAGCAGCTCGTTCAGGCCCATGGCGTAGAAGTCGCCGGTGTCGAGCAGGTCGATCCCCGCGTCGAGGGCGGCGTGGATGGTGGCGATCGACTCGGCGTCGTCGGCGGCACCGTAGACCGCGGACATGCCCATGCAGCCGAGGCCGAGGGCCGAGACGGCGGGGCCGGTCCTGCCGAGGGTGCGGGTGCGCATCAAGGGTTCTCCTCGTGGTGACGGGGGTGGTGGTCGTTCGAAGGCGGGGCGCGGGGCGCGGGTCGGGGACGGGGGTGGTACGGGCGGACGTGCCGGCGGGGCGGTGCCCGGCCGTCCGGCGTGGTGGGGCGACGGTGGTCCGGGTCCTGGTCCGGGTCCTGGTCCGGGTCCTGGTCGGGTCGGGTCCGAAGCCGGGGCACGTCCTCTCCACGGTCCCACGCGGGCGGCCGTTTTCCGGGCGACCACCCCGCGTTGGCAGGCCGGCCGGTTCCCCGGGCCGCCGTCCAGGAACCGTCGCCCGGGCCGCCGGGGAGGGCGGCGGGACCGTACCGCCGTCCGGTCGTCCGGTCGTCCGGGGCCCGCCAGCCCCGGACCGTTGCCCGGGGCAGTGCCCGAGACCCGCGGTGCCCCCGCCCGCGTCACACCACCCTGCGCGGCAGCCGCAGGCTCAGCGCCACCGTCGCCGCCACCGCCACGAGCTGGACGAGCAGCGTCCACACCAGCGCGTCCCGGATGCCGATCGACGACCCCGACAGGCTCAGGAAGAGGGTGCCGAGCGTCGCCACGCCCAGCGCCAGCGCCGACTGCTGCGTGGTGGCCATCGCGCCGCTGCCGACCCCCGCCTGCGCCGCGGGCACCTCGCTGAGCACGATCCGGAACACCACCGGCAGCACGAGGCCCTGGCCGAACCCGGCCACCGCCATGCCCGGCGCGAGCGACCACACCCCCAGGTGCGGCCAGCCCTGGAAGAACGTGCCGGCCAGCACCAGCAGGCCCACCGCCTGGATCAGCGACCCGCCGGTCACGGTCAGCCGCCCCCACCGCGCCACCGCGCGCGGCCCGAGCAGCGAGGCGGCGAAGAACGCGGCGCACAGCGGGGTCAGCGCCGCGCCCGCCTGCAACGCGCTGAACGCCAGCCCGTCCTGCATCGCCACCGCCAGCACGAACATGAACCCGCCGAAGCCCAGGCAGAACGGCACGATCAGCATCAGCCCGCTGCGCACACTGTGGATGCGCACCAGTGAGGGCGGCAGCAGCGGGTTGCCGCCGGCGCGTTCGCCGCGCACCTCCACCGCCACGAACCCGGCCGCGGCGAACGGCGACAGCGCCAGCAGCACCCACGCCCACACCGGCCAGCCGGCCGCCCGGCCCTCGGTGAGCGGCAGCAGCAGCGTGATCAGGGCCACCGCGAGCAGCCCGGTGCCCGCGCGGTCGATCCGCGCCGGGTGCTGCGACCTCGTCTCCGGCACCGAGCGCAGCGCCAGGAAGAAGGCGACCGCGGCGACCGGCACGTTCACCAGGAAGATCGCCCGCCAGCCGCTGCCGGCGATGTCCGCGGAGACCAGCACACCGCCCAGCACCTGCCCGACCACGCTGGCGACGCCCGCGGTCGCGCCGTAGTAGCTCAGCGCCTTGCCGCGGCCGCTGCCGGAGGTGGCGGACTGGATGGTGGCCAGGGCCTGCGGCAGCAGCAGCGCCGCCGCCGCGCCCTGGGCGACCCGCGCGCCGACCAGCGTCCACGCGTCGGGGGCGACGCCGCAGGCCAGCGAGGTGAGGGCGAACAGCGCCAGGCCCCACAGGAAGAGGGTGCGGCGGCCGAACATGTCGCCGAGCCGGCCGCCGAGCACCAGCAGCACCGCGTACGCGACGCCGTACCCGGAGACGACCATCTCCAGCACCGCGGAGCCCGCGTCCAGGTCGCGGTCGATGGTGGGCAGGGCGACGTTGACGATGAAGAAGTCGACCATCGGGAGGGCGGCGCCCAGCAGGACGGTCAGCAGTCCGAGGGCGCTCAGGCCGGGGGCGGGGGCGGGGGTGGTGCCCTTCGCGGCGCCGAGGTGGGTGACCCGGGGCAGCACCTGGGCCCGGGACGTCAGGGTGTGTTCCATGCGATCGCTCACCCGGACCACGATGGACCGCCGCTCAGGGGGGTACCAGAGAGCGTTTATCCAGGTATACGGACCACCTGGCAACGGGCTGGGGAGTGCGGCACGCTGGAAGCATGACATCGAGCGAGGGCGGTACGGGCGCCGACGGGGCGGCGGGGCCCACGGTGGGGGTCTCGGCGGGGGTCACGGCGGGGCCCACCGCGGGGAACGCCGCCGCGGCCTTGGGCGCCGGTGCGTCGGGTGACCGCGGCGCGCCGGGTGGCCGGACCGCGGGGCGGAGCCGAGGCGCGGCCGTGGACGCCGGGACCGCCGCGCGGAGCCGCCGGCACGAACTCGCGTCCTTCCTGCGCAGCCGCCGCGAGCGGATCTCGCCGGAGCAGGTCGGGCTGCCGCCCGGCCGCCGCCGGCGCACCCCCGGGCTGCGCCGCGAGGAGGTCGCGCAGCTCGCCGCGGTCGGGGTGACCTGGTACACGTGGCTGGAGCAGGCCCGGGACATCCAGGTCTCCGGGCAGGTCGCCGACGCCATCGCCCGCGCGCTCATGCTGGACCGGATGGAGCGGCGCCACCTGTTCACGCTCGCCGGGGCCGCCGACCCGCACCCGGACCTGGACTGCCCGGGCATGTCGCCGACCGTGCGCGCCATGGTCGACCAGCTCGAACCGCTGCCCGCGGCCGTCCTGAACAGCCGCTACGACATCATCGCCCACAACCGGACCTACGGGCGCCTGGTCGGCGACCTGGACGGGATGCCGCCCGAGGACCGCAACCTGATGTGGCTCGCCTTCACCGACCCGGCGTGGCGCGAGCGGATGCTGGACCGCGAGGAGAATATCCGGCTGATGGCGGCGAAGTTCCGCGCCTCGATGGCGCAGCACCTCGCGGACCCGGCGTGGAAGGCCCTGCTCAGAAGGCTCCAGCAGGGGTCTCCGGAGTTCTGCGCGATGTGGGAGCGCCACGAGGTGCTGGTCCAGCCCGACAGCCACGTCAAGCGCTACCTCAACCGCGATGTCGGCCTGCTCGCCTTCGACTTCACCCACCTGTGGCTCGGCCCGCAGCAGGGCCCGCGGCTGACCACCTACGTCCCGGCGGACGACACCACCCGCGAACGCCTCCACCGCCTCCACACCCTGATCACCACGGAGCCCTCCCACCCCGCCACCCCCCACCCCCTGGCCGTCTGAACGACACCCCGGGGCCACCCCCGTCGGATCCCGGGGGCGGGACAGGGCCGGTCGCCTCGTTTCGTGCAAGTTCGTGCAAGGCGGTGGGAAGCGCGGGCGGGACGGAGGAAGCTTCCGGAGACAGGCAGTTCGCAGACCGTCCCCGGCGGAGAGACCATGACGCTGCACAGGCTGGGCAAGGACCCGGAGAGCCCCGAGGGAAAGTCGCCCACCGTCTACTACGACGACGTGACGGGCCACTATCTCCTGCAGGGATGGAAGGTGCTGGACGCCGAGCGCCTGCGGCAGTTGGACATCCCCGACCACGAGACCGTCATCGAGTTCCCCCAGCGCATGATGCAGTTCTTCCCGGAGGTCAACGGCAGTGGCGGGACCGGCACCAACTCTTGAGGACCGGCTGCGCTCCTGCCGCCGCAGCGCCGTGCACCTGGAGATGCGGGACGGGTACATGCGCTCCGATCCGCGTTTCGCGGCCTGGCGGGCGGGAGAGCGGGACGGCCTCGTGGTGGCCGGTGCATGGCTGTCCCTCATCGCGGAGACGACGTCCCGGGGCGTTCCGGTGCGGCGGGCCCGTATCGTCTCGGAGCCGGTGAGCGACTACGTCCGGTTCGAGCACCACCTGACGGCCGGCAATGTCACGGCCGGCGAGCAGGTCCGCTGGCTGGCCCGGCGGCGGGCATCGGACCTGGCGCTTCCGGGGAACGACTTCTGGCTCTTCGACGGCGACGTCGTCGTCTTCCACCACTTCGACGGGGAGGGCGAACCGGCCGCCGACGATGAGGAGGTGCGGACCGACCAGGCCGCCGTGCGACTGTGCGCGGATGCCTTCACGAGGGTGTGGGAGCGTGCCGTGCCGCACGCTGACTACGCGATCGGCTGAAACGCGGTACGAGGGCAGTGACGTCCCCTTCCTCAAGCGTCCACGAGGCCCGGCACGCGCTCGGCCGGCGACTGCGCGAGATCCGGCAGGAAGCAGGTCTGACCGGCCGGGAACTGGCCAGGCGCGCCGGCTGGCACGAGTCGAAGACCTCACGGCTGGAGCACGGCAGGACGCCGCCCTCCGTCGCCGACATCAGGGCGTGGACGGACATCTGTGACGTGGCCGATCGAACGGCCGGCCTCATCGCCACCGCGCGCGGCATCGAGGGCCAGTACGTCGAGTGGCGACGCATGGAACAAGCGGGCCTCACGCACGCGCAGGAGTCGGTGCGCCCGCTGTTCGAGCGCACGCGGCGTTTCCGCACCTACCAGTCATGGGTGATCCCCGGCCTGCTCCAGACGGACTCCTACACGCGTGCCGTGCTGAGCACCGTCAGCGCACTCCGGGACGTGCCGGACGACATCGACGCCGCCGTGGCCGTGCGCATGGACCGCCAGCGGGTCCTGCGCTCGGGCGACCACCGCTTCGCCGTACTGATCGAGGAGTGGGTCCTGCGGACGGTCATCGGAGACGCGGATGTCATGGCGGGGCAACTGCGCCATCTCGTCACGGCCGCTGCACTGCCGTCCGTGAGCCTTGGCGTCGTGCCCCTCGGTCGGCCTCGCGGAGTCGGATGGCCCGTCGAGTCCTTCACCATCTACGACGACGCGCAGGTCAACGTGGAGCTGGTGTCCGCCCACCTGACCGTCACCCAGCCGGGCGAGATCGGCGCTTACGCGCGAGCCTTCACCGAGCTGGCGGGGATCGCGGTCCACGGCGCCGCCGCGAGGTCCCTCATCGGCACGGCCCTCGATGTGCTGGGGTGAATCGGTGCAAACCCGCGCAAGACCGTGGAGGCGACCACGGACTCGTTCCTACGCTCGGCAGACGTCGTCGCCGACGTCGGGTACGTCGGCCTGCCGAAGGGGGACCCGTGGAGTCGTTCGAACGCGCCCGGTTGGAGGCCTACTTCGGGAAGATCACGTCGCACTTCCGCCCGGAGACACAGTCCTCGTCGCTGCTGGTCACCCATCTGTTGCCCGAACGTCCGAGCTTCGTCCGGGCCGTGGCCTCCGCGTCCCACCTGCGCGCGGTGCTGCCCAAGCCGAAGTCGATCGCGCCTCCGGCGTTGCGCGAGGTCGAGGGGATCGCGCAGTGCGACCCCCTCAGCCGGGACCTGTTCGCCGACGCAGACCAGGCCGTGGAGTACCTGGAGAGCCGTGCGGCGGGTGAGCCCGTGGTCCTGCTCGACGTCGGCGGGTACTTCGCCCCGACCCTGGGCGCCGTTCAGGAGCGCTTCTCCGGCACGGTCCTCGGAGTGGTCGAGGACACCGAGAACGGCCACCGGCGGTACGCCGCACTCGACAAGCACCCCTGCCCCGTCGTGTCCGTGGCCCGCTCCCCCCTGAAGGACCCCGAGGACTTCCTCGTCGGCCAGTCCGTCGTCTTCTCCACCGAGGCGCTGATGCGCGGCCGGGGTGACATCCTGCACGGCCGGCCCGCCCTGGTCATCGGGTTCGGCAAGCTCGGCTCCTCCATCGCCCGACTCCTGCACGCCAAGGGAGTCCAGGTCACCGTGCACGACATCGACCCGATCCGCCGCACCCAGGCCCTCTCCCAGGGCTTCACCGTCGCCCGCGACCGGGACACCGCCCTGCACCGAGCGGGCCTGGTCCTGTGCGCCACCGGCGCCGTCTGTCTGCGCAGCGAGGACTTCTCCTCGCTGCGCAACGGCGCCTACGTCGCCACGGTCACCAGTAGCGAGGACGAACTCGACCTGGCCGGGCTGCCCGCCGTCTACCAGCGCACCCGAGACGGTGAACACGTCACGCGCTACCAGACCACGGGCCACTACTTCTACCTGCTCAACGGCGGCAACGCCGTCAACTTCCTGCACGGCGCCAGCGTGGGCCCGTTCATCTTCCTCGTCCAGGCCGAGATACTCGCGGCCATCCGCATGCTCGTCCGCGGCGACCTCACGAACGGCATGCACGCCGTGAACCCTGCCGACCGGGCCGTCATCGCCGACACCTGGCTGACCTACTTCAACCGCTGAGGAGACCCATGCCCATCACCGCCCGGCACGTACGCGCCACCCTCACCGCGTACCTGGACCAGCACCCCGAGGACAAGGACTCCGTCACGGGCCTCCTCGACGCACTGGAGGACACCGCCGAGACCATCGCCTCTCGGAAGGAGTTCCGGGGCCACGCCACCGCCGGGGCCCTGCTGCTGCGCCCCGACGGCCGCGTGCTGCTGGTGGAGCACAAGGCCCTCGGGAAGTGGCTCTTCCCCGGCGGCCACCTGGAGGAGATGGACGACACCCTCATGGGAGCCGCCCTGCGCGAACTGTCCGAGGAGACCGGCATCAGTCCCGACGCGGTCACCCCCGACAGCGCCGTCCCGCTGCACATCGACGTGCACCCCATCCCCGCCAACCCCGCCAAGGACGAACCCGACCACCAGCACTTCGACTTCCGGTTCCTCTTCCGGACAACGGCCGACGTGGCCGGCCTCCAAGCCGAGGAGGTCCTCGACTACTCCTGGCAGTTCGCGGACACCATCACCACCGAGCCGCTGCGCAGCCGGCTGCCGGCGCTCTGACCACCTGCCGGGCCGGGGCGCTTGGGAAAGGGTCGGGGGCGGCGCTTTCGCACGGAGCGCCGCCCCCGGGTGGGGTCGGGTCGGAAGGTGCCGGACGGTGAGGGTGGGCCCAGGGCAGGGCCGCCGCCGGCGGGCCGGACCCGGCCCCGGTTTCAGATGGTCAACGGGCCGCCGCCCGGCCGGCTTCGAGACGGGCGACCGGGATGCGGAAGGGCGAGCACGAGACGTAGTCCAGGCCCGTCCGGTGGAAGAAGTGCACGGACTCCGGGTCACCGCCGTGCTCGCCGCACACCCCGAGCTTCAGGCCCGGGCGCACCGCGCGGCCGGCCTCCGCGGCGGCGCGCACCAGCGAGCCCACCCCGTCGGCGTCGATCGTCTCGAACGGGGAGACCCCGAAGATGCCCTTCTCCAGGTAGGCGGTGAAGAACGACGCCTCCACGTCGTCGCGGGAGAAGCCCCACACCGTCTGCGTGAGGTCGTTGGTGCCGAACGAGAAGAACTCGGCCGCCTCCGCGATCTGCCCGGCGGTCAGCGCCGCCCGCGGCAGCTCGATCATGGTGCCGATGGAGAGCTTGAGCTGCGTGCCGGTGGCCGCCTCGACCTCGGCGATCACCGCGTCCGCCTCCTCGCGGACGATCTCCAGCTCCTGCACGGTGCCGACCAGCGGGATCATGACCTCCGGACGCGGATCGCCCTTGACCGAGCGGCGGTGCGCGGCGGCCTCGGCGATCGCGCGCACCTGCATCGCGAACAGCCCGGGGATCACCAGGCCGAGCCGCACCCCGCGCAGCCCCAGCATCGGGTTCTGCTCGTGCAGCTTGTGCACGGCCTGGAGCAGCCGCAGGTCGTTCTCGTTCTCGTCCTTGCGGGCCTCGGCGAGCGCGACCCGAACCGACAACTCGGTGATGTCGGGCAGGAACTCGTGCAGCGGCGGGTCCAACAGCCGTACGGTGACCGGCAGTCCGTCCATCGCCTCGAACAGCTCCACGAAGTCGGCCTTCTGCAGCGGCAGCAGCGCGCCCAGTGCCTCCTCCCGCTCGGCGTCGGTGTCGGCCAGCACCAGCCGCTCGACCAACTCCCGCCGCTCGCCCAGGAACATGTGCTCGGTGCGGCACAGCCCGATGCCCTGCGCGCCGAACCGCCGTGCCCGCGAGGCATCCTCGGCGTTGTCGGCGTTCGCCCGCACCCGCAGCCGCCGTACCCGGTCGGCGTACGCCATCACCCGGTGCACCGCCTGCACCAGTTCGTCGGCCTCGTCGGCGCCGGCGTGCATCCGGCCCTCGAAGTACTCGACCACCGGCGACGGCACCACCGGCACCTCCCCGACGTAGACCTTCCCCGAGGACCCGTCGATCGAGATGAGGTCGCCCTCCTCTATCACCACCCCGCCGGGCGCGGTCAGCCGGCGCCGCTTGGTGTCGACCTCCAGCTCCTCCGCCCCGCACACGCAGGTCTTGCCCATCCCGCGGGCCACCACGGCCGCGTGCGAGGTCTTGCCGCCGCGCGAGGTGAGGATGCCCTCGGCGGCGATCATGCCGTTCAGGTCGTCCGGGTTGGTCTCGCGCCGGATCAGGATGACCCGCTCGCCGGACCGCGACCACTTCACCGCGGTGTACGAGTCGAAGACCGCCTTCCCGACGGCCGCGCCGGGCGAGGCGGCGATGCCCCAGCCGATCCGCTGGAACTTCGCCCCCGCGGTCGCGGAGTCCTCGAAGCGGGGGAACATCAGTTGGGCGAGCTGCGCCCCGTTGACGCGCTGGAGCGCCTCGGCCTCGTCGATCAGCCCCTGGTCGACCAGTTGCGTGGCGATCCGGAACGCGGCGGCCGCGGTCCGCTTGCCGACCCGGGTCTGGAGCATCCACAGGTGGCCGCGCTCGATGGTGAACTCGATGTCGCACAGGTCCCGGTAGTGCGTCTCCAGCGTCTCCATGATCTTCATCAGCTCGTCGTACGACGCCTTGTCGATCTTCTCCAGGTCGGCGAGCGGCACCGTGTTGCGGATGCCGGCCACCACGTCCTCGCCCTGGGCGTTCTGGAGGTAGTCGCCGTAGACGCCCTGGTGGCCGCTGGCCGGGTCGCGGGTGAAGGCCACCCCGGTGCCGGAGTCGGGGCCGAGGTTGCCGAAGACCATCGAGCAGACGTTCACCGCGGTGCCCAGGTCGCCGGGGATGCGCTCCTGGCGGCGGTAGAGCTTGGCCCGCTCGGTGTTCCAGGAGTCGAAGACCGCCCGGATCGCCAGGTCCATCTGCTCGCGCGGCTCCTGCGGGAACTCCCGCCCGGCCTGCTCGGCGACGATCGCCTTGAACCGCTCGACGAGTCCGCGCAGGTCGGCGGCGTCGAGCCCGAGGTCGCTGTCGGCGCCCTTGGCCCGCTTCGCCTCCTCCAGCGCCTCCTCGAAGAGGTCGCCGTCCACCCCGAGCACCGTCTTGCCGAACATCTGCACCAGGCGCCGGTAGGAGTCCCAGGCGAACCGCTCGTCGCCGCCGGACTGCGCGGCCAGACCGGCCACCGAGGCGTCCGACAGCCCGATGTTCAAAACGGTGTCCATCATCCCCGGCATGGAGAACTTGGCCCCGGAGCGCACCGACACCAGCAGCGGGTCCTCGTGCTGGCCGAGCGTGCGGCCCATCCGCTTCTCCAGCGCGTCGAGGTGCGCACTCACCTCGTCGCGGAGCGCGGCCGGTTCCGCACCGGACTCCAGGTAGACCTTGCACGCCTCGGTGGTGATGGTGAAGCCCGGAGGGACGGGCAGACCGAGGTTGGTCATCTCGGCGAGGTTCGCACCTTTCCCGCCGAGCAGGTCCTTGAGGTCCTTGTTGCCCTCAGTGAAGTCGTAGACGTACTTGCGCTTCTTCTCGCGTGTCGACACGGGTCCGTTGACTCCTCGCGTCCTGGATGCCCTGACGGCGGGGAGCGTACCCATCTCGAAGGTTCCCAACGACGTCCATCATCACGACACACGGGTGTAACCGCTCGTCTGCCGTCTAATCCAAAGCGGGCGGCCGCCCGGCGGCATCGGGTGGTGCGTTCACGAGTCGAACGGAAGACCTCGCAGCGCGAGGTGCGGAAGGCCATTCGGCTACGGGGGGTGACGATCGCGGTCCCCGTGTGTACACAACCCGGTGGCACTGAGTGCCGTGCATTCGAGAAGTGGCGCGCTCTGATGTGCGCTCATTTGAGCGAATGAAGTATCAGACGTGGTGTGAATCACGTGTTCCGCGTGCCCCGCGTCTCATCCGTCGGACGTAGCCGGCCTACGCCACACCGGGCGCGGAAACGGCCCTATCGGGCGCGCGCGAGCCTCCCGGGCGACGTCCGGAAGTCACCCCGGCGCCGCCCGCGGGCCATCCGGAGGTCATCCGCCGGACGTCGCCGACTCCGCGTCCTCGGTGAGGACGGCGCACGCGAAGGGGTCGTCCAGCCAGCCGTCCGGCAGCACGACCCGCTTGCCGGGGGCGGTACGGCCCCGCGGCCCGTCGGCGTGGGCCGGCCACGGCTGCGCCTGGTCCAGCGAGCCGAGCAGGTCGGCGAGTTCGGCGAGCGAGGAGGCGGTCGCCAGGGCCCGCCGGACGTCGGAGCCGACCGCGAACCCCTTGGTGTACCAGGGCACGTGCTTGCGGAAGTCCACCACGCCGCGCGTCTCGTCGCCGAGCCAGCGGCCCAGCAGGTCCGCGTGGCGCAGCATGACCGCGGCGACCGCGGCGAAGTCCGGGCGCGCCGGGGCGGTCGGGCCGCCGTCGGGGTCCGGGGCGAGCGCGGCGGCCAGGTCGCCGAACAGCCACGGGCGCCCCAGGCAGCCGCGGCCGACCACCACGCCGTCGCAGCCGGTCTCGCGCATCATCCGCGCCGCGTCCTCGGCGCACCAGATGTCGCCGTTGCCGAGTACGGGGATCTCCGGGACGTGCTCCTTCAGCCGGGCGATGGCCTCCCAGTCGGCGGTGCCGCCGTAGTGCTGCGCGGCGGTGCGGCCGTGCAGCGCGACCGCGGTGACCCCCTCCTCCACGGCGATCCGGCCGGCGTCGAGGTAGGTGAGGTGGTCGTCGTCGATGCCCTTGCGCATCTTGATGGTCACCGGCAGGTCGCCCGCGCCGCCGACCGCCTCGCGCAGGATCGCGCGCAGCAGGTTGCGCTTGAAGGGCAGGGCCGAGCCGCCGCCCTTGCGGGTGACCTTCGGCACCGGGCAGCCGAAGTTGAGGTCGATGTGGTCGGCGAGGTCCTCGTCCACGATCATCCGCACCGCCTTGCCGACGGTCGCCGGGTCCACCCCGTAGAGCTGGAGGGAGCGCGGGGTCTCGCCGGCGTCGAAGTGCACGAGCTGCATCGTCTTCTCGTTGCGCTCGACCAGCGCCCGGGTGGTGATCATCTCGCTGACGAACAGCCCCCGGCCGCCGGAGAACTCGCGGCACAGCGTGCGGAAGGGCGCGTTGGTGATGCCCGCCATGGGGGCCAGGACGACCGGCGGCCACACGGTGTGCGGGCCGATCCGGAGCGCGCCGGCTGCGGGCGGGGCCAGGGTGGCGTCAGCGGTCATGCGCCCATTGTCCCGTACCGGCGGAGCGGGTCGGGAAGACGGTTGTACGACAACAACCAAATCGGTTGTACAGTAGTAATGATTCTGTTTGTACAAGCAAGGAGAGGGCGGGGACGCGAAGGTATGCCCGAGCTGACCTACCGGCGCCGGATGCTGGTCCTGGCGATCTGCTGCATGAGCCTGCTGATCGTCAGCCTGGACAACACGATCCTGAACGTCGCGCTGCCGTCGATGCAGCGGGACTTCCACGCCTCGCTCTCCGGGTTGCAGTGGACGATCGACGCCTACCTGGTGGTGATCGCCTCGCTGCTGCTGCTGGCCGGCTCCACCGCCGACCGGGTCGGGCGCAAACGGATCTTCCAGATCGGCCTGGTGGTCTTCACCCTCGGATCGGCGCTGTGCAGCCTCGCTCCGGGGCTGGGCTGGCTGATCGCCTTCCGCATGCTCCAGGCGGTCGGCGGCTCGATGCTCAACCCCGTGGCCATGTCGATCATCACCAACACCTTCGACGACCCCAAGGAGCGCGCCAAGGCCATCGGCGTGTGGGGCGGCGTGGTCGGCATCAGCATGGCCGCCGGGCCGATCATCGGCGGCGCGCTGGTGGAGTCGGTCGGCTGGCGCTCGATCTTCTGGATCAACGTGCCGGTCGGCGTGGCCGCGCTGGTGCTGACCGCGCGCTTCGTGCCCGACTCCCGCGCCCCCCGCGCCCGCCGGATCGACCCGATCGGCCAGGTGCTGGTGATCCTGCTGCTCGGCAGCCTCACCTACGGGATCATCGAGGGCACCGGCGCGGGCTGGGGCTCGCCGCTGATCGTCGGCAGCTTCGTGGTCGCCGCGGCGGCGGTGCTGGCACTGGCCGGCTACGAACGGCGCCGCGTCGACCCGTTGATCGACGTGCGCTTCTTCGGCAGCGTCCCGTTCAGCGGCGCGACCCTCATCGCGGTCTGCGGCTTCGCCGCGCTGGGCGGGTTCCTCTTCCTCAACACCCTCTACCTCCAGAACGACCGGGGTCTGTCCGCGCTGGACGCCGGCCTGTACATGGTGCCGATGGCCCTGATGTGCCTGATCTTCGCGCCGGTGTCCGGCCGGCTGATCGGCACCCGCGGGGCGCGGCTGCCCCTGGTGCTCGCCGGGATCACGATGACCGCGAGCGGGTTGCTCTTCTCGGCCTTCCACGCCGAGGAGCACGACGTGGAACTCTTCGCCGCGTACGTCCTGTTCGGCATCGGGTTCGGCCTGATCAACGCGCCGATCACCAACACCGCGGTGTCCGGCATGCCGCGCGCGCAGGCGGGCGTGGCCGCCGCGGTCGCGTCCACCAGCCGCCAGGTCGGCTCGTCCCTCGGCGTCGCGGTGCTGGGCGCGGCGCTCGCCGCGGGACTGCACGAGGGGGCATGGTGGATCATTGCCGGATGCGGGGCGGCCGTGCTCGGGCTCGGCTTCCTCACCACCGGCCGCTGGGCGCGCGGCACGGCGGACCGGACGGCGTCGGCGCTGATGGCGCCCGAGGCGGAGAAGGACAAGGTGGCGGTGAGCACGTCATGACCACGGCGCACGCACACGACACGGCGCACGGACCCGATCACGGCACGGCGGCCGGACCCGACCACGGCGCGGCGGTCACTCCGGCCGCAGGCGAGGGCGAGGGGCCGGCGGCGGCCGCTCCGGTCGGCGTGGCCGAGGGGTCGCAGGAGGCCGCGGGCGCGGCCGAGCGGGTCTGGAGCAACCTGCGGGCCCTGGTGCTGGAGCAGAACGAGCGGCGCAAGCAGACCGCCGAGGCGCTCGGGATGAGCTTCTTCCGGGTCAAGGCGCTGCGCCGGATCGCCGCGCGGCCGTACCGGATGAGCGACCTCGCCACCGAACTCGCCTCCGACCGCCCCTACCTCACCCTGATCGTCGACGACCTGGAGGAGCGCGGGCTCGTCGAGCGCCGCCAGCACCCCACCGACCGGCGCTGCAAGATCGTCTCGGCGACGGAGAAGGGGCGGGAGGCCGCCGTCCGCGCGAACGCGATCCTCGGCAACGCCCCGCCCGCGCTGGCCGCCCTGCCCCCGGACGACCTCGCCGCGCTGGACCGGATCGTCTCGGGGCTCGTCGCCGCGGGCGCCCAGGCGTTGGCCGCGGCGCGAGGCGGCACCGGCGTCGAACCGGGCCAGTAGGCGTCCGTCCTGCGGCCGGGTGCTCCTCGGGGTGCCCGGCCGGGGAGGCGGTCCTCGCCCGTGCGTCGGCCGATGCCCGTGCGCGGGCCGAGGACCGGCGCGCCGGGTCGATCCGAATGTTTCGGTTTCGACGGCGAAGGTTACGGCGTCGGGCGGGCGGCGTTGCGGTGCCCGCGGGGCGCTGCCTACGGGGCTCCGGCGGGCTACGATCACTGGCATGAGTGCCACCAGCGTGCAGCCGCCCCGCGACGACCAGCCGGAGACGCCCGGCGGCGGCAGCGCGACGCTTGCCGAGATCGCCCGGGCCGCGGGGGTGTCGGCTCCGACTGTTTCGAAGGTCCTCAACGGCCGGGGCGACGTCGCGCCCGCCACCCGCAGCCGGGTCGAGGAACTGCTGCGCCGGCACGGCTACCAGCGGCGGCGCGGCAGCGTGCAGCCCGCACCGCTGATCGACCTGGTCTTCCACGAGTTGGAGAGCTCCTGGGCGATGGAGGTGATCCGCGGGGTGGAGAACGTGGCCCGCCAGGAGAGCCTCAACGTGGTGCTGTCGGAGTCCGCCGGCCGGCTCAGCCCCGGGCAGACCTGGGTGGACGGCGTGCTGGCCCGCCGCCCGACCGGCGTGATCCTGGTGCTGTCCGGTCTCGACCCCGCGCAGCGCGCCCAACTCACCAGCCGCGACATCCCGTTCGTGGTGCTGGACCCGGCCGGCGACCCGGGCGAGGACGTGCCCGCGATCGGCGCCGCCAACTGGCAGGGCGGCCTCGCCGCCACCCGCCACCTGCTGGAGCTCGGCCACCGCCGGATCGGTGTGATCGGCGGCCCGGGCGGCATGATGTGCAGCCGGGCCAGGATCGACGGCTACCGCGCCGCCCTGGAGACCGCCGGCGTCGCCTACGAGGCGGACCTGGTGCGCTCCGGCGACTTCCACCACGAGGCCGGCTACACCGCCGGGTTGGCGCTGCTCGGCCGCCCCGACCGCCCCACCGCGGTCTTCACCGGCAACGACCTCCAGGCCCTCGGGCTCTACGAGGCCGCCCGCGAACTGGGCCTGCGCATCCCGCAGGACGTGAGCGTGGTCGGGTTCGACGACCTGCCGCTGGCCCGCTGGATCAGCCCGCCGCTGACCACGGTCCGGCAGCCGCTGACTGAGATGGCCGAGGCCGCCGCGCGGCTGGTGCTCGACCTGGCGCGCGGCCGCCAGCCGAGCACCCTGCGGGTGGACCTGGCCACGCGCCTGGTCGAGCGGGCGAGCAGCGCGCCGCCCCGCGCCGGCGCGGAGGGCCCGGCGGGGGAGTAGCCGGGCCGCGCGGCCCGCACGGATCGGCCGATCCGTGCGGCCTGCGGCGCCCGGGGAGGGCCGCTGGTGCGGACCCGGTCGTACGGCCCGCGCGTACCGACGCGGTGGCCCGGCGACGCGGTGCCCCGGTGACCCGGTGCACGGACGTGGGCGCCCGGGAAACGGCGGGTCATGGGAGCGCTCCCGCTCGCTCACCTGCGGTGACCGCCCCGAGTGTTGACGACCGACACATGCCGCCGTATGGTCTGCGCGCAGATCGGAATCGTCCCCGAAAGTTTCGATCCGCCCCCCGTGGTACGCCCGCGGCGGCGCGGCCGTTCCGGGGACGCAGCAGCCCTGTCCAACCCCCACTTGGAGAGAGGTAACCCCGATGTTCTCGAAGCGCACCCTGAGATCCGCCGCGGGCGGCTCCGGCGTCGCCCTGATCGCCGTGACGGCCGCGCTGGTCGCCGCCACGACACCGTCCGCCCACGCCGCGGACACCCCGCTGCGCACGCTCGCCGAGGCCAAGGGCGTCTACATGGGCACCGCGTTGACCGCCGGCGAGCTGACCGGCACCTCGGCGTCCATCGCGAGCACGCAGTTCGACGAGGTCACCCCGGGCAACGAGATGAAGTGGGACACCGTCGAGCCGACCCGGGGCACCTACAACTGGGGCCCCGGCGACCAGATCGTCGGCTTCGCCCAGCAGCACGGCATGCAGGTGCGCGGCCACAACCTGGTCTGGCACAGCCAGTTGCCCGGCTGGCTGACCTCCGGCAGCTTCACGAACACCCAGGTGCACGACCTCATGGTCAAGCACGTCACCGACGAGGTGACCCACTACAAGGGCGAGGTCGTCCACTGGGACGTGGTCAACGAGCCGTTCAACGAGGACGGCAGCTACCGCTCGGACCTCTGGTACAACCAGATCGGCCCGTCCTACATCGCCGACGCCCTCACCGCCGCGCACGCCGCGGACCCGGCCGCCAAGCTCTACCTCAACGACTACAACACCGAGGGCGAGAACGCGAAGAGCAACGCGATGTACACCCTGGTCAAGTCGCTGAAGCAGCAGGGCGTGCCGATCGACGGCGTCGGCTTCCAGGCGCACTTCATCCTCGGGCAGGTCCCGTCGGACTTCGAGGCGAACCTCCAGCGCTTCGCCGACCTCGGCGTGGACGTCGCGGTCACCGAACTCGACGTGCGGATGGCCACCCCGGCCAGCGCCGCGAACCTCCAGCAGCAGGCCGCCGACTACACCAAGGTCGTGAACGACTGCCTGGGCGTCACGCGCTGCCAGGGCATCACGGTGTGGGGCTTCAACGACGCCACCTCGTGGGTCCCGAGCACCTTCCCCGGGCAGGGCGCGGCCACCCCGTACGACACGAACTACCAGCCCAAGCCCGCCTACTACGCGATCCAGACCGCGCTGGGCGGCGGCGGGACGACCAGTCCGCCGACCTCGCCCCCGGGCGGCGGGACCTGCGCGGTCTCCTACACCGCCAACGAGTGGAACACCGGTGTGACCGCCAACGTCACGGTGACCAGCGCGTCGGCGCTGAACGGCTGGACGGTCGTGCTGACCTACCCCGGTGGCAGCAGGACCGTCACCCAGGCGTGGAACGCCACGGTCACGCAGAGCGGCGGCACGGTCAGCGCCACCAACCTGTCCTACGACGGGGCCGTCGCGGCCGGCGGCAGCGTGTCGTTCGGCTTCAACGCCGACTGGTCGGGCTCGGACCCGAAGCCCTCCGGCGCCACGCTCAACGGCACGGCGTGCACCGTCAGTTGACCCGCACCGGGTAACTGGCCACGGACACCGCGTCGTCGTCCAGGCACCGCCCGTCCGCCAGGTCGAACCGCTGCTTGAGCAGCGGCGAGGCGACGTACGGGCGGTTGCCGGGCACCGTCGAACCGACCAGGCCGTGGCTGAGCACGCCCGCACCCGTGAACGGGTCCACGTTGCCGATCGCGTACAGGCCGCCGTCGCGCAGCCGGAAGAGGGCGGCCTGCGCGCCGTCGGGCAGCAGCACCGCCACCCCGCGCCCGGGTTCCAGCGCGTCGAGCGGGCAGACCGCGAACCAGCCGCCGGGGGACCGTAGTTCGACGGTCGCCGAGCCGCCGGGGAGGTCGCCCGCCGGGCGCTCCTCGGTGGCGGACCCGGCCGGGGCGGTCACGGCGGGCGGGCCGGTCAGGTCGGTCAGGTCGGTCGGGGCACTCATACGGTCACCGTCTCGGTCAGGGCCAGCAGCACCGGCTCGGGCTTGATCTGGTCGCGCTCCGGCACGAAGCGGACCGTGGGGTCGGGGGTACCGGGCGCGTTGACGAACGACACGAACCGGCGCAGTCGCTCGGGGTCGTTGACGGTGTCCGCCCACTCGTCGCGGTAGTGCGCCACGTGCTCGGCCATCAGCGCCTCCAGCTCCGCGCAGATGCCCAGCGTGTCGTGCACCACCACGTCCCGCACGTGGTCCAGGCCGCCCGGTATGCGCTCCAGCCACACGCTGGTGCGCTCCAGCCGGTCCGCGGTGCGGATGTAGAACATCAGGAACCGGTCGATCAGCCGCACCAGTTCGGCGTCCGACAGGTCCTTCGCGAGCAGGTCCGCGTGGCGCGGGGTCGCCCCGCCGTTGCCGCCGACGTAGAGGTTCCAGCCGGAGGCGGTGGCGATCACCCCGAAGTCCTTCGACTGCGCCTCCGCGCACTCCCGGGCGCACCCCGACACCGCCGACTTGAGCTTGTGCGGGGAGCGCAGCCCGCGGTAGCGCAGCTCCAGGTCGATCGCCATCCGCACGCTGTCCTGCACGCCGAAGCGGCACCAGCTCTGCCCCACACAGGACTTCACGGTACGCAGCGCCTTGCCGTAGGCGTGCCCCGACTCGAAGCCGGCGTCCACCAGCCGCGCCCAGATCACCGGGAGCTGCTCGACGCGGGCACCGAACAGGTCGATCCGCTGGCCCCCGGTGATCTTCGTGTAGAGGCCGAAGTCCCGTGCCACCTCGCCGATCACGATCAGCTTCTCCGGGCTGATCTCGCCGCCCGGGACACGCGGCACGATCGAGTAGGAGCCGTTCTTCTGCATGTTGGCCAGGAAGCGGTCGTTGGTGTCCTGCAACGCGGCCTGCTCGCCGTCGAGCACGTGGCCGCTCGCCCCGATCACCGGCGCCAGCGACGCGAGGATCGAGGCGACCGCGGGCTTGCACTCCTCGCAGCCCTCGCCGCCGCGCGCCTCCGGACGGCCGTGCGCGTCCAGGAGCCGGCGGTAGGAGGTGATCCGCAGCGCGCGCACGATCTCGTACAGCTCGGTGCGGGTCTGCGGGAAGCAGCGGCACAGGCCGGTGTCCACCTCGACGCCGTTGGCGGCCAGTTCGGCGCCGACGATCTGCCCGAGCACCTTGACGCAGCTACCGCAGCCGGTGCCGGCCCTGGTGCACTTCTTCACGTCCGGCACCGAGGCGCAGGAGTGGTCGGTGACGGCCGCGCGCACGGTGCCCTTCGACACGTTGTGGCAGGAGCAGACCACCGCGCCGTCCGGCAGCGCGGAGACGCCCAGCCCGGCGGCGCCCGCGGACGCGCCCGCGCTCGCCGGGAGCACCAGGTGCTCGGCCGCCACCGGCGGCACCGTGCCGGTCAACGGGCGCAGCAGCCCGTAGGACTCGGCGTCGCCCACCAGCACCCCGCCGAGCAGGGTGCCGTCCTCGGCGACCACCAGCTTGCGGTACACCCCGGCCCGCGGGTCGGAGTACACCACGTCCAGGCAGCCGTCGGCGGCGCCGTGCGCGTCGCCGAAGCTCGCCACCTCCACGCCGAGCAGCTTCAGCTTCGCGGAGGTGTCCGCGCCGGTGAACGCGGCCGCCCCGCCCGCGATCCTGGCCGCCGCCGTCTCGGCCATCTCGTAGCCGGGCGCGACCAGCCCGTAGACACGGCCGTCGGCCGCCAGCGCGCACTCGCCGATCGCGTACACGGAAGGGTCCGCGGTGCGGCAGGACGCGTCGACCACGATGCCGCCGCGCTCGCCGACCGGCAGGCCGCACGCGCGGGCCAGGTCGTCGCGCGGCCGCACCCCGGCGGAGAACACCACCATGTCGGTGGGCAGCGTCGAGCCGTCGGACAGGGCCATCGCGCCCACCCGGCCGTCCGGGCCGGGGACGATCTCCTGGGTGCCGATGCCGGTGTGCACCGCCACGCCCAACTGCTCGACGCTGCGCCGCAGGGCGCGGCCGCCCCCCTCGTCCACCTGCACCGGCATCAGGCGCGGTGCGAACTCCACGACGTGCGTGTCCAGGCCGAGGCCCTTCAGCGCGCCCGCCGCCTCCAGGCCGAGCAGCCCGCCACCGACCACGGTGCCGGTCCGCGCGCCCGCCGCGTACGCCTCGATCGCGAGCAGGTCCTCGATGGTGCGGTAGACGAAGCAGCCCTCGGCGTCGCGGCCCGGCACCGGCGGCACGAACGGGTACGAGCCGGTGGCCAGCACCAGCGTGTCGTACGCCACCACCAGCCCCGAACGGGCCGTCACCGTACGCGCGTCGCGGTCCACGGCCACCGCCGGGTCGCCCAGCCGCAGCTCGATGCCGTGCCGGGCCATGAAGCCGTCCTCGACCAGGCCGAGGTCCTCCGGGGCGGTGCCCTCGGAGAAGTACGACGTCAGATGCACGCGGTCGTAGGCCGCGCGCGGCTCCTCGCACAGCACGACCACCCGCGCGCTCGCGGTGAGCCCTCGGTCGGCCAGGGCCTCCAGGAAGCGCTGCCCGACCATGCCGTGGCCGACCAGCACGATCGTCGGGCGCGTCTCGGTTCGGTTCTCCATGCCGCAAGCGTGCGGGCCCGCTGTTACCCGGGCACATCCCGCCGATTACCCCCCGGCAACGCTGCCCTCATCCCCCCCACCCCGCCCGTGTGAGCCCCCTCCGAGCCCGCCGCGCCCCCGTGATCGGCGGCCTGTCCGAGAACGCCGGTGCCCCTGCCCGGGGTGCGTGGGACCGTGGACGGATGGAACGCGAGGGAGAGCTGCCGGTGCCCGCGGCGGGCGACGCGGTGCTGTTCGCCACGGCGGACGCCGGTGCCTGGATGGGCGCGCTGAGGGTCTACTCGGCCGGGTTCGTGTGCGCGTTGCGGGTGATCCGGCGGGTGCCGAGGGACCCGGTGCGGATGACGGACGGAAAGGCGGTGCCCAGCAGCGTGTGGGACGGCGACGACGGGTTGCGGCTGGACGTTCGGTACGAGGCCGGCGGCCGCGCCGGCGGCATCTCGGCGCGGCGAGCGGCCGTGGAAGGAGGCGGGCGAACGCCCCTCGCCGTGCAGCAGCTCAGCGGCAGCGGAAGCGCGGTCGCGTGGGACGCGCACCTGTGGGTCGCCCCGCTGCCGGCGCGCGGGCGGGTGCTGCTGTCGGGATCGTGGCGGGAGGCGGGCGTCGCGGGGTTCCGGGCGGAACTGGACGGCGCCGCGATCGCCCGGGCGGCGGCGGGCGTCACCCGGCTGTGGGAGCGGAGCGGTCCTGCGGGCGGCGGGTCCGGGCACGGAGTGCTCACGGTCGGCGCGCTCGACGTGCCGGACGGCCGGGCGGACGGTGGAGGCGGGGCGGACGGTGGGGCGGACGGCCGAGCGGACGGTGGGGCGGACGGTGGCGGCGGGGCGGGGAGGGTCAGGCGGGGGTGGTGACGGAGGGAATGTGGCGGACGGGGAAGTTGACGGAGCGGGCGATGAAGCAGAGTTCGTGGGCGCGGCTGTGGAGGGACCGGGCCTTCTCCACCATGTCGGGGGCGGCGACCTCCACCTCGGGGCGGAGGACGGCCTCGGTGAAGTGGCCGCCGCCGTCGGCCGTCTCGGTCATGGTGCCCTCGGCGCGGTCGGTGTAGCCGGTCACCACGACGCCGTTGACCGCGCACAGGTGCAGGTAGGCGAGCATGTGGCACTGGGAGAGCGCCGCGAGCAGCATCTGCTCGGGGTTCCACCGGTCGGCGTCACCGCGGAAGTGGGGGTCGGAGGACCCGGCGATGACGGGCGTACCGGGCGCCGTGACCTCGTGGGTGCGCCGGTAGGACCGGTACGAGTCCGTGCCGGTGCCGAGGTTGCCGGTCCAGACGAGCTCGGTCCGGTAGATGTGCTGCCGGGCGGACGGCATGGCGTGCTCCCTCGGGTCGGTGGCGGCCGGCGGGCGCCGTGACGGCCATGCTAAGGGCTGGCCCCGGCGATCATGCCGGGGAGCCCGCGGCGTCCGGTGCCGGTGCTACGGCCTGGGCAGGGCGGCGAGCGCGCGGGCCACCCCGGGCTCGTGCCGCCCGAGGAACTGCGGGTCCGGCTTGAGGACGACGTCGAGCGCGGCCTTGTCCGCGGCCAGCACCTCCCGCGTCCCGCTCGCGTACCACGTGGCGTCGTGCCTCTCGTCGACGCCGACGCCGTACGCGTCGATCCCGGCGGCCCCGCACAGCGCCAGCGCCCGGTCGATGTGGAAGTCCTGCGTGACCAGCACCGCGCGGTCCACGCCGAAGATCCGCCGGGCCCGGTCGCAGGAGTCCCAGGTGTCGAACCCCGCGTAGTCCAGCACCACCTGGGAGCCGGGCACGCCGTGCGCGACCAGGTACGCGCGCATCGCGGCCGGTTCGTCGTACGACGGGCGGCTGTTGTCACCGGTGGCGAGGATCACCCGCACCTTGCCCGTGTCGTAGAGCCGCACCGCCGCGTCGAGGCGGTGCGCGAGGTAGGCCGACGGGGCGCCGTCGGACAGCCCGGCGCCGAACACCACGGCGACCGGCTCGCTCGGCACGTCCCGCTCGGAGCGCACCCGGCCGTCCTGGGTCAGCCGCAGCCAGGCGGAGGGCAGCAGCGCGAGCACGCACAGCGCCACGGCGCAGCGCAGCAGGCGGCGCCGGGCGTGACGGGTGCGGGGCAGGCGGGGCAGGCGGAGCAGGAGCGGGTGGCGCGAGCCGTCCGGCACGAGCAGGCCGTCGCGGGTCAGCGGGAGGTGCGGGTCGGGCGCGGCCCGCCGGGCCCCGGCGGCGCGGACGGTTCCCGTGTTCCGGGCGGCAGCCGCGGTCCGGGAGGTCCTCGGCGCGCGCGGACGGAACACGCGGGCCCCGGCGCCTCGGGCCGCCCCGGCCGCCCGGGCACCCGCCCGACTGGTCCGCTCCCGCATTCCGTACCCCCTGGATCGTTGCCCTGGTTGCCCTGGTTGCCCTCGGCGCCCTCGTCCACGCGACGCGCGCACCCGCGCCCCGCCGCCCGCCCGGCCCTGAGGCGTGTCCGGCGGACCGCGCCGGGCGCGTGGCGGGCAGGACCCGCATCCGCCGGACGGGCCCTACACGCTGAGGGACGTTCGTCCGGCCCACGCGGTTGCGGTGAACTCCCGTGCCGCGGCGCCCGTGTAGAGCGCCGCGGCGAGCCAGGCGGTGGCGAAGGCGTCCGGGTCGGCGGGCAGCATCGCACCCAGCGGGTCCGGCCGGCGGGCCCGGGTCGCGGCGGCCAGCGCCCGCGCGCACGCCGCGGCCGTGGGCAGTCCCGCGGCCACCAGTCTCCCCGGCAGCTCCGGATCGACCGCGGCGGCGGCCACCGCGCGGCCGCCCGCCACCGTACGGGCCACCGCGCGGCTCAGCAGTTCCCACTCGACCGGGGGCGGAGCGAGCGGCGCGTCCGCCGGGAGGGCGGCCCGCCCGTCGGCGCCGGGCGGGCCGGGCGGGAGCCGGTCGAGGCCGAGGTCGTAGCGGTCGCCGGCGGCGGTCGCCAGCGCCAGCGCGTCCACCCCCGACGGCCGGTCGGGGGCCAGCCGCCCGATCAGCCGGACCCGGCCGCCGGGACGCTCGGCGAGCCGCCGCAGGTTGTCCGCGTATGCCAACTCCGGCCGCTCGTCGGGCGCGTGGAGCGGCACCGGCGGGCCGTCGTCCGGCAGGAGCACGGGCCGCCCGCCCCGCTCGGCCACGGTTCCTTCGAGGAAGAGCAGGTCGGAGCCGGCCGGCCGTCGGTCGGCGTCGGTGGCATGGTGGGCGAGTGCCGTCCGGACCTGCTGCGCGGGCGCCGGGCGCCACAGCGCGTCGAGCGGGTCCGCGGACCAGTCCGCGCCGGCCGCGGTGACGGTGCGCAGCGCGGCGCCGCCCCCGATCCGGCCGTCCTCGGTCAGCGTCGCGCCGGTGGCCAGCAGGCCGGCCCCGCGGCCGAGTTCGCGCAGGCTGAGGGCTGCTCCACCGGGCACCCGGGCGCCAGCGGCCTGCCTGGCCCGGTCCGGCGGCCCCGGCGCGACCACGGCCACGGTGCGCAGCGCGCCGCCCGTCTCCAGGGCGAACGTCCGCGCGCCCGCGTAGCCCGACGCGGTCACCACCGGCTCGGTGAACAGGCCGTACAGCCGCAGCGATCCGCTCGGGCGGTAGGTCCGGCGGGCCTCGCCCGCGGCCCGGTGCGCTGCGGAACGGGCCGCCGCGTCGTCCGGGTCGGCGTCCCGCACGGTACGCGCCAGGTCGAGCAGTTCGGCCAGGTCGTCCACCAACGCGGCCAGCCGGAAGGACGGTTCGGCCGCGCGGGCCTCGCCGAGGCGGCGGGCGACGCGGACCGCGGCGGCGGAGGGGCGGTGCAGGCCGGCGAGGCGCGCGGACCGGGTGGCGTGCAGCAGGCCGGTGCGCGGGAGCGTGGAGGCGACGGCACCCTCGCGGAGGGCTGCGACCCCGGCGGCCCACAACGCGCGGGCGGCCTGCCGCGCCGCGGGGTCCGGCGGGGGTGGGGCCGAGGGCGGGGGCGTGTGCGGCGGTCGTGGCACGGACGCCGGGGCCTGGGGCGTGTCCGGGCCGGAGCCGGAGCCGGGGGCGTGTCCGTGCCCGTGAAAATCGGGCGCCGGGTGCGGGCCTGGGGCGGTGCGCGGATCCGTGCCGCTGCCGCTTTCGCTGCCGGGCGCCGGTTCGCGTGCGGGCTCCCCCTCTTCCGCCGGGGCGCCCTCCTCGTCGTCCTCCTCTTCCGCCAGGGGCGCCGCCGCGAGGACGGCGGCCCTGTGCAGGCAGGCCGGAGCGAGCAGGCAGTCACAGCTCACCGCGGCCGCGCGGGCCACGGTGCCGTGCGCGGTGAGGGTGAGCACGACCGTGGTGTCCGCGTCCACCGCGACCCGCACGGTGCCCTCCGCGCGGGTCGCCGGCCACCCGGCCGCCTTCGCCACCGCGCCGTCGAGCCGCTTGCGCAGCCTCGGCGGCAGATCCGCCAGCGCGTCCGCCGCCGCACCCGCCGTGACCGGCGGCAACCCCGCACCCGTCTCCATCCCGCGCCTTCCCCTCGCAGCACTCCGCCCCGCTACCGACGCCATCCTGCCCCAGGGGTACGACAACCCCGCCCGGCCCGGCCACCCGGCCCCCCGGCCGCGGACCGCCGGGTCCGCCGGGCCAGGCGAGTGCGGGAGGCAGGGACGCGGTCGGCGGCTTCCGTACGGCGTGGCCTCCCGGGATGGTCGGGGAGCCCTCGGCGGGAGGCCGGAGCGGGTGCGGATGCGGATGCGCCGGCTCCGGGGGCGAACACGGGCGAACGGGGCGACCGGGGGGCGAACGCGGTCCGGGTGCCGCCCGACGCGGGCCGATGCGGGCCGGCGCGGGCCGATCGGCGGACGGCCGGCGCCCCCGGTGGGCCGGCGAGTCGTCCGCGCCCCGTGTGGCCGCCCGGGCGCGGAGAGGGCACCCGGGCGGCGCACTCAGCGGGCTCGCACCTGTTCGCCGATCCACGAGGCGAGTTGGAGGGGGCCGAGCGCCGCCACGGGCATGCCCGCGCCGACGAGTTGACCGGCGACACCCGTGGAGTAGCGGGGCCGCCCGGCGTCGTCCAGGGAGGCGCAGCCGAGCACGCGGCAGCCGGCGTCGACCAGTGCCCGCACCTCCGTCAGGAGCGGGCCGACCGGGCCGCCCTCCTCGAAGTCGCTGACGAGGACCACGAGGGTGCGCGAGGGCACCGTGACGAGGGTGCGGGCGTGCCGCAGCCCGCGGGCGATGGACGTGCCGCCGCCCACGCGCACTTCGAGCAGGAGGGACAGCGGGTCGGCGACGTGGTCGGTGAGGTCGAGGACCTCCGTCGAGAAGGCCACGAAGTGCGTGGTGAGCGCGGGCACCCCGGCGAGCACGGCCGCGGTGAGCGCGGCCCAGACCGTGGACGCCTCCATCGACCCGGACACGTCGACGACCAGCACGATCCGCCAGTCCGCCGAAGCGCGGGCCCGGGTGCGGAAGACGGGCCGCTCGGGCCGTACGCCGACCGCGCCGGTGACCGGATCGCGTTCGGCCGTGGCGAGGTTGGCCCGCAGCGTGCGGGCCAGGTCCAGCGGCCCGCCCGGGCGCCGGGTGGGCCTCGGGTGGGTCAGACCGGTCAGCGCCGGCCGCATCCGGACCGCGAGCGCACGCGTCAACTCGGCCACGATACGGGCCACGAGGGGCCGCAGCCGGGCGAGTCGGCCCTCGGGCAGGCCGCCCGCGTAGGACAGCACGGTCCGCAGCAGGTCGACCGAGGGCCGGGCCGAGGCCGGGTCGATGGCCAGCGCCGCGTCCAGCCGGCCGGCCGTGGCCGCCGCGGAGAGCACCTCCTCGCGCACGTCCGCGCCGAACAGGTCCGCCAACTCCTCGCCCCAGGACCGGATGTCGGGGTAGGGAGGCTCCTGGCCGCCGCCGGACGTGTGGGGCACGCTCGCCGCGCCCTCGCCGTGCCCGGAACCGTACAGCTCGTCGAGCGCGGTGGCGATCCGCCCGGCGCGGCCGGCTCCTGCGTCCTCCACCTGTCCGAGCAGCAGTTGCCAGCGGACGTCGGCGGAGATGCCGTCGGGTGCGGGTGCGGGTGCGGCAGCGGGTGTGGGTGCGGCTGCGGGCACCGCGGGGGTCCCGGGTTCGGTGCCCGCGGGGCTCGCTGTCGCGTGCGGTTCGGGCGACGGCGGCGCGGCGCCCTCATGCCCCGGTGCGGACGCTGCCGCGGCGCCCTCCTCGTCGAGCACTCCCAACAGCCCGCGTGCCGCCAGCACTTCGCGCCCGGCGAGGTCCGCCGCCGTGTGGCGGGCCAGGGCGTGCGGGTCGGGCACCGCGGAACCCCGCGCGCCCGGCGCGGACGGATGGGCGCGGACCGCGGCGAGCAGGCGCCCGCGGGCGGCGGGGGACAGGGCGTCGAAGCCGTGCCGCAGCGCGGGCAGCCGGGTGAGGAAGGCGCGGTCCGGCAGTTCCGCGACGAGTTCCGCGACCGGCGCCAGCAACGGTCCCGATTCGAGCAGCGGCCCGGCGGCGGTGAGCGCTCCGGCGAGGAACGCGCCGAGGTCCAGGCGCAGTTCGGGACTGGTCGCGCCGTGCGTGCGGGCGGCCAGCGCCGTGCCGAACGCGGCGGGCGTCATGTCGTCGACCAGGACCCGGGTCGCGGCGGACGCCCCCCTGATCAGCGGGCTGCCCTCGGCGGCCAGCCGGGTAAGGGCGTCGCGGACCCGCAACCCCGGGGAACCGCCGCGGGTGGCGAGTTCGGCGAGCGCGCGGGCGTCGTCCGGGTCGTCGGACCCGGCGAGCCCGTCCAGCGCGCGGACGCCCGCCGTGGTGAGGGCGGCGAGCGCGTCGGCGATCCGTGCCTGCTCCCAGCCGTCGGGCAGCCCGGGCAGCAGTCCGGCCGCGACACGGTCCAGCAGCCGTGTCCCGGCGAGGAGTTCGGGCAGGGTTCCGGTGGCCGGGAGCACGTCGGCGGTCTCCGCGAGCCGGTCGGCCGCGGCGTCGGGCAGCCCGCACAGCGCCGCCTCCTCGAAACCGGCCAGCACCTCCGCGGCCGTCGGGCCGCCGCGCCGCCGCTCGGCCAGCGAGCGCTGCCGCAGCAGCCCGGCCGCGGCCTGCGCCAGGTCGCTGCCGTGGGCGGCGACGGCGTCCAGCATCGCCGCCGTCGCCGGGGTCCACCCGACGGTCCAGCGCACGCCGATCGTGCCCTCGCCGGTCTCCGCTGCCCCGCTGCCGCCGCCCGCGGGCCCGGGAGCCGTCGAGGACCCGGGTGGCCCGAGCGGCGTGCCCCCGCCGCGGACCACCTCGCCGTACGGCACGCGGCACACCGCCAGCCTGCGCAGCGCCACCTCCCGCCGCCGGTCCAGCGGTGACCGGTGCGGATCGAGCCGCACCTCGCGCTGCTCTGGCGACCCCGGCGCGGGCAGCCGCAGTTCGGCGAGCAGCGCCTCCACGGCGGGGCCGAGCCCGGAGCGCGGGGTGCCCGGCGCGAGCCTGCCGTGCCGGGTGCCGACCAGCACCGATTCCAGCGCCTGCGCCACCACCCGTCCCCGGCCGAGCAGTTGGCCCTGCGTGAGGACGGTCTGCGCCGCCTCCAGCAACTCCGCCCGTCCGGCGGCGGGTCGGCCCCGCAAGGTGGCCAGGTCGCGTGCGTGGCGCACCGTCTCCCGGGCGTCGGGCGGTCCGCACGGGTGGCCGGCGGCGCGTACGGCGGCGCAGATCCGTACCGCCGTGGCCACCAGCAGCTCGTCCAGCCGCCGCGGGTCGCCCGCCGCCTCCACCACGCCCTGCTGCCACTGCGGGTCGCGGATTCCGGCGGGGTACCCGGACCGCTCGTCCAGCAGCGCGAACGTGTAGGGGACGAGCGAGGTGGTCACGGCGGTCTCCCCGGCCCCGCCGCCTCCGCCGGCCCGGTCCCGGCGCGCCCTGTCGGCGCCGCTGCCGCTGCCGCTGCCGGTACCGGTGTCGCTGTCGGGTACGGGCCCGGGCCGGTCGGAGGGCGCGGTTCCGGGTTCCGGCGCCGCCCCGGAGCCCGCCCGGGGCGCCGAAACGAGGTCCGCGCCGACGGCCGGGCGCCCCGGCGCGCCGGAGGCCGCCGGGAGCAGGGCCGGCGCGTGGAACGCGCCCACCAGCGCCGCCGGCCGCACCGCCCCGTGCTCCGCCATGACGCGCCGCATGTGGGCCTCGCGCCGCAGGTCGTGCGGGTCCAGGCGGTCCTCTGCGGCCGCGTCGTGGCGCAGCGCCCAGCCGACCAGGAGGGCGGCGCGCCGCAGTGCCTCCGGCGAGCCGCCGGGTGCCGCCGACTCGACCAGGCGGTCCCAGAGGTCGTCCTCGGCGCGGCCGCCGGCCCGGTCCCGCATCGCGTCCGCGAGACCGGGCCGATCCGGCCGGCCGTGGGTGCCCGCGCCGCCCCCTCCGCGGCGCGGGCCGTCTTCCTCGGGCGCCCCGACCGGCAGGTCGAACGCCACCACCGGCACCCCGGCCGCCCGCGCCCAGCGCAGCGCCGCGAGTTCCGGCGAGAACTCCGCGAACGGCAGGAACACCAGCCCGCGCGGCCCGTGCCCGGCCAGCGCCACCGGCGGCAGCACCTCGGGGTCGGCCAGATGCGGCAGCCAGCGCCCGAACTCCTCGGGCAACTCGACGAAGAGCACGTCGGGCGCCGCCTCCGCCAGCAGTTCCGGCACGGCGGCGGCCAGCGCCGGGGAGTGGTGCCTGACCCCGATCAGGTACGGCTCCCGGCACCCGGCGAGCGCCGCCGACTCGGCCTCGACCTCGCTCCGTCCGAGGCGCCGGTCCCCGGCCGGACCGTCACCCGTACCGAGGCCGCCACCCGTACCGAGGCCGTCACCCGTTCGGGTGGCGCCGTGCGCGTCGGGGCCGCCACCCGTGCCGAGACCCCTGCCAGGGTCGTCGTGCGGGGCGCGGCCCTCGCCGGCGCCCTCGGCCCCGCCGGTCGCGGCCGACGTACCGCCTCCGCCGGCCACGGTGGGCCCGGCCGCCGTCCGAGCCGCGCCTCGCGCGGTTCCGGCCCCGCGGGCCCCGCCGGCCACGCCGCCCGCGAGGGGCGCGCGGTCGGCCGCTGCGGACCCGGGCGTCCGTACCGTGCCCGCCGCGGGCGCCGTGTCCTCAGCCGAGCGCATCGCGCAGCTCCCACAGGGTCCGCCACAGCGGCGCGCCCTGCTCGGCGCGGCGGCGGACCGGCCCGTCCCAGTACCCGAGCAGCCGGGCGTGGTCGGCCGGGTCGTCCTTGCGCACGGTGCCGAGCAGGTGCCCGGGCAGGGTGCGCAGCGGGTCCCGCCCGTCGGGCAGGTAGGCCGCGGCCAGGCCCATCGAGGTGGCGACGTGGACCGCCTCGGCGGTGCTCATCACCGTGGACGGCCGCTCCACCTCCCAGCCCTCCGCGCTGCGGCCGCCCCGCAGGTCGCGGAAGGCGGTGACCAGGGCCTCCAGCACGGCCTGGTCGACGGCGAAGCCGGCACCGCCGCGGGCGAGGGCGGCCGTGGCCTGGGCGCGGACCAGGGCGGTCTCGGTGTCGAGGTCGCCGATCGGCCCGACCGTCTCGAAGTTGAAGCGGCGCTTGAGGGCCGCGGACATCTCCGAGACGCCGCGGTCGCGGAGGTTGGCGGTGGCGATGACCGTGAACCCGGGCACGGCGTGGACCGTGCCGTCCGCCCCGTCCGCCGTGCCGGCCAACTCGGGTACGGCCATGCGCCGTTCGGACAGGATCGAGACCAGCGCGTCCTGCACCTCCGGCAGGCAGCGGGTGATCTCCTCGATCCTGGCCACCGCCCCGCGGGTCATCGCGGTGAGCACGGGGGAGGGCACGAGGGCCGCCCGGCTGGGGCCGTTGGCGAGCAGCGCCGCGTAGTTCCAGCCGTAGCGGACCTGGTCCTCGGTGGTGCCGGCGGTGCCCTGGACGGTCAGGCCGCTGGTGCCGCACACGGCGGCCGACAGCAGCTCCGACAGCATCGACTTGGCGGTGCCGGGTTCGCCCACCAGCAGCAGGCCGCGCTCCCCGGCGAGGGTGACCACGCACCGCTCCACCAGCGCCCGGTCGCCGACGAACTTGCGGGCCACCACCAGCTCGCGGGGCCCTTCCCCGGCCGACCCGGCGCGCGCCGACCCCCCGTCCGCGGGCGCCTTGCCGCCGTCCGCCGGGGCCTTCCCGCCGTCCGCCGGCGCCGACTGGCCTGTCCCCTCAGGGAGTTCGGCCTCCGCCCGCAGCGTCTCGCCGCCCGAGCCGCAGACGAAGACGACCACGGCCCTCGGGGTCAGCCGCCACCCGGGCGGGCGCGGACCGCGGTCCCAACGGGCCAGGAACTCCAGTTCCTCGGCGTACCTGTCCTCGGCCAGTTCGATCTGCCGCCGCGCCGGCTGCGCGCCCAACCCGTCCCCCTCATCCGTTCGTTCACCATCCGCCGGGCCTGCCCCCGTGCCCATGCCGGGCCCCTTCTCCGCGGCGCTCACCGTCGGCCCCGTCCGGTCCGGCGCTGCACGAACTCCTCGAAGGCCGGCGGGTCTCCGTCCAGCACCCGCTGCCACGCCCGCCGGAACAGCTCGGGCACCGGCAGCTCGGGTATGGGCTGGGCGGTGATCTCCAACTGGCCGGCGCGGAACAGCGGCTGCTTCCACGACTCCATCGGCAGCGCCGGCGCCTTGGCCTCCAGCCAGCCGCCGGGCAGGAACAGCGAGCGCCCGGCCCGCGCCCGCTTCGCCTCCACCACCAGGTCGGTGCCCGCCAGTTCGGCCCTGGCCCGCTTCGTCCGGGCGGGCTTCCAGCCGGTCCACACCGTCACGTTGCGGTCCGTCGGATCGGGCAGCGCGAGCAGCATCAGGTACAGCGCGGCCGCGTCCGGCGACAGGCCCAGGTGCCGCGCGACCTGCTCGGTCAGTTCCGGGACGCTGTGGGTCGGATCCTGCGCGGCGCCGGCCGGCCCGTCGGCGGCCACGGCGGCCGCCAGGTCCTCGCCCAGCACGTCCCGCAGCGCCTGAGTGTACGGGTTGGAGGGTCCGCCGAACCCGGCGAGCAGGACGAGCGCGGGGTGGTCGGGACCGCCCTCCGGCGACGCCCCGGGCACCACCGCGGCCGAACGCAGCCACACGTCCTCGTACTTCGCGCCGCGCCGCGACGGGGTGAGCACGATCGCGGGTCCGACCCGCACCAGGCCGTCCGCGTCCTCGCCGCCCGTCTCCGGCAGGCCGTACGCCTCGCGCAGCGCCGGCGCGACCGGCTTGCCCTCGCTGCTCCAGGTGAGGTTGGGGTCCAGCAGGAGGTTCTCGTCGGCGAGCCGCGCGCGCAGCGCGGCCAGCGTGTCGCGCAGCGACGGGCGCAACGGGTGGCCGTACGGCAGCCGGTACGCCAGCCAGCGCAGCGCGCCGGTGTAGCGCCACAGTTCGTTCCCGTCGAGCACGGCCCGCGGGTCGTCGGCACACAGGTGGCCGTCCGCGTCGAGCCGCTGCCGGGTCCGGCCGACCAGCGCCGGGTCGGCCTCGGAGTTGACGACCGTCTCGATCCAGCCGCCGAAGTCGCCCTCCCGCTCGGCACGTTCGACCAGTTCGATCGGCACCGGACGGCGGCCGCCGCGCACCGACAGCCACGCGTCGGCGAGCGCGTCCGGGTCGAAGCCGTCCGTCCACAGGCGGTCGACCGCGGACGGGTCGGCGGGCACCAGCGCGGCGAGCAGCCGGACCCGGTCGGCGGTCGTGAGCCGGCGCAGCGCGTCCCGCGCGGTGAGGGCGCGGTTCGGCCGCAGCTCCGCCAGCTCCAGGACCTCCGCAGGCGGCAGCCCCCACTTGCCGTACCCGCCCAGCCCCGGCAGGCCGAGCAGCAGCAGTGCGGCCAACGACACGTCCGCGCCGGTGCGTTCGGCGAAGCGCGCGGCGGCCTCCGGCCGGTAGGGCACCGGGCCGCGCGCGGCGATCCCGGCGAGCAGGGCCGCCGTCGCGGCGGACTCGGCGGGCGTCCCGCCGGGTCCGGCGGGGGCCGGGGTCCCCAGCACGCGGTCCTCGACGAGCGTGAAGCCCTCCCACGCCCCGAACCTTCCGTCGGGGGCGAACTCGACGGCCTTCCAGGTCTGTTCCTCGTCCTGGTCCTCGTCGCGCCAGAAGGCGACCACCAGCAGCGAACGCCCGCCGCTGCACATCACCTGGCCGATCCTGTTCGGCGCCTTCTTGCCGGTGATGTCCACCAGCCGGAGCCGGCCGCGCGGGTCGGCGAGCACGCTCGCCCCGGTTCCCTGCGCACCGGTCGCCCCGTCGCCGTTCACGCCCTCGGCGTCCAGCCCGAGCGCGGTGCGCAGGAACTCCAGCAGCGCGGCGCGCTGTTCGGCCGGCGTACCCGGCGCGGCGGCGCGGGCCACGGCCGCGGTGACGCCGGCGCCGGCGAGCGTGAGCCAGTCGATGCTGCGACGCCGGTGGTAGGTGTCGCCGAAGGGGAAACGTCCGTCCTTCTCGGCCGGCGGTGCCGGGCGCTCCGGTCGGGTGCCCGCGGTGACCGCGTTCAGCGTGCGGAGCGTGTCCATCGCCGTGAACGTCTGCCGGTTGGCGCCCCCGCCGGGGTAGCCGCCGACATGGACCGGGTCGATCAGCCCGCGCATCGCCTCGCCCAGGACGGTGTCGCCCGCGTGCTCGGCCGTCGCGGACGGGTCCTGGGCCGGCCGGCTACGGCGCTCGCCGAGCAGCGCGATGCGACGGGCCGCAGCGGCCGCCATGCCGACGACCGAGGCGACGCCCTTGACCAGCCGCGGGTCGCTGATGCCCGGCAGCACCTCGCGGACGGCCGCGGCCGCGTCGGACTTCTCGTCCGGCACCGCGGCCAGCAGCGCGGCGGCCTGCGCGTCGGTGACGTCGCGCAGCAGCGCGGAGCCGGCCTCGTCGCGGGGGCGCAGCGCGTGCCAGTACCACAGCGGCGGCACGAGGTCGGTGCCGCTGGCGAAGTGCCCGCCGCGGCCGTAGGTGTCCACGCTGCCCCACTCGACGCCGTCCGCGCCGTACAGGGTGACCGTCTGGGTCCAGGAGCCGCGGACGGTCGGGTGCAGTGCGGCGCCGCCCGGCAGGCGCAGCGGCGGCAGCGGGGTGGCGCCGCCGGACGTCGCCGGGCTGCGGCTGCCGTCCACCGAGCCCGCGGTGCACGTGGCCGTGGCCTCGTCGCGCCGCACCCACCAGCCGAGCATGCCGTCCTTGCTGCCGAACGGCGTTCCCTCCAGGCCGGGTTGGAGCGGCAACAGGTAGGAGGAGGACTCCTCCAGCCGCGTGCCCGCGCCGTCCTCGGCGAGGGCGCTGTCGAAGAACGCCGGCAGGGACGCGCGGCCGCGGACCGCGCCCGCCGGGTCGTACTCGTGCCAGTGGCGTTCGTACAGCACCCAGTGGGAGATCCCGTCCGACGCGACCGGGCGGCGCGCGGCGAACGAGGTGTCGCCCGGCAGCACCGGCCGGGAACCGAACCAGCGGCCGCCGCCGGCCAGCGCGAGCGACACCGACCCCGAACCGCGGTACGGCGAGGAGGGGTCACCGCCCGGGCGGAAGGTGTCGGCGGGCCGGCCGGACCAGGCCGCGCGCCGCTCGTCGCCGTATCCCGACACGATCAGCCACTGGCCGTCGACGAAGCGCACGGTGGGCCGCATCCAGGAGTACGGGTTCGGCGCGGGCAGCGGCAGGGTGCGCTCGTCGAGCACCGCGTCGGGGCCGACGGCGGCCACGTGGGTGCCGTGGGCCACGATCAACGCGGGCCAGGCGTCGTCGAGTTCGAACCACTGGCCGCCTGCGGTCAGGTCCAGGTGCCGTGCGACGTAGGCGTCGAGGGCGGGCCAGCCCAGCTCGTCCATGACGCCGGCGCGCAGCGTGCGGGCCAGCACGGGGGCCACGTCGAACGAGGTGAGCCGGTCCACGGCGGCGGGCGCGGTGGCGAGCACGCGAGGGTCGCCGAACTGCGCCAGGCGGCTCAACTGACGGTCGAGCAGGGGGAGTCCGAGCGGCCGGTCCAGGTCGTCGGCGCGGTCGGCCAGCCAGCCGGCCACGGCCGCGGACAGCACGGGGTGCGCCGCCAGCGTCCGCAGGTTCTCCGTCCCGTCGGCGCGGCTCGCGGCCTGCTCGACGCCGGAGCGCAGCAGCGGCGCGAACCGCGGGTCGGCGGCGACGGCGGCCAGGTCGCGGCGGCCGGGGCGGTCGTCGGCCAGCCAGTCGGCCAGGTCGATGACGACGCCGTCGTGCGGGTCGGCGACCGGCACGCCGGCGGCCAGGCACACGTCGAGCAGGTCGGGGGAGACCTCGCGGTGGCCGCGCTCGGCGGTCAGCCGCACCCGCACGCCCTCGCGGGCGAGCTGCGGCGCGAACCGCTCCACCAGCTCCAGTTCGGCCGCGAGCCGCTCCTCGCGGCGGCGGTAGCCGCGCCGGCGGAACTGCGCCCACTGGCCGAACCACCAGGCGGCCCCCGGTACGTCGGCGTCCGCCTCCGCCTCCGCGCCCGCGCCCTTGCCCGCGCCCGTCTCCGCGCCCGTCGCCGCCCGCCCTCGCGGGTCCGGGGCATCGGCGCCGGGCGGGCGGCCCGGACCCTCGGCGAGCAGCGCGAACGCGCCCGAGTGCTCCAGCAGTTCCAGCCACATCGTGTCGATCGCGGCCCGCCCGTCGGACATGTTGGTCGCCTCGGCCGGGAACAGCCGCAGCAGCCGGGCCCGGGCGGCACGGCTGTCGCGGGCGGCGGTCAGCAGCGCGGTGCGGGCGGACTTCCAGAACGACACCCCGGCGCGGTCGATCGCGCTGGTGCCGAGCAACTCGCCGACCAGGGAAGCCTCTTCGGCGGGGGCGTCGAGCCCGGCGGCCTTGGCCAGGCGGCGCAGGTCCTCCACCAGCCCGGCGTGCGGCGGCAGTCCGGCGGTGGCGCGTTCCACGCACAGCAGCCGGAACTGGGTGAACGCGGTCTCGGGGGAGAGGCGTTCGGACAGCCCGCGGGCCTGCTCGCGCAGCGTCTTCCCGGACAGCGCCCCGGCCGAGGCGAACTCCAGGAAGACCTCGCGCAGCCGCTCCTCGTCGATCTCCAGGGCGTGCCGCCGCTCGGCCTCCCGCGCCTTGCCGAAGTAGGAGGACGCGTAGCCCGTGGACTCGGCGGCGAGGAAGATCCGCGCCACCTCCTCGTAGTACGTGGGCAGGAAGTGCGGCACCGAGCGGTCCAGGCGCTCGCCGATCTCGGAGAAGCCGTCCTTCGCGTGGCCGGGCCGGGTGGCCGCGAGCCGGGTCAGCCGCTCCATCTCCTTGACCACGGCGAGCGCGTGGCGGGCGTTGGCCGGGTCGTGCACCAGGGCCCAGGCGGGGAAGCCGAGGGACTGACGCAGCACCCGGCCGACGGGTACGGCGGTGCCGGCGGCCGCCGGCTCCCCGGCCGTCCCGGTGCCGGCCGTGCCGTCGCCCGCGTCCGCCGAGGCCCCGTCGTCAGCGGGCTGCGCGCCGTCGCCCGCGTCCGCCGCGGTCGTCTCCGCCGCGTCCGCCTCGGCGGCGAACCCCGGGGCGAAGCCCAGGTATTCGAGGGACAGGTCCTCCGCCTCGCCCAGCGCCTCGGGGACCAGCCGCACCACGGTGCGGCCGTCCAGGACCGGGTGCGCGTAGGCACGGGCGACCAGGACGTCGGTCGTGCCGCCCGGCCGCTCCCCGCCGGACGCCGGAGCCGCGCCCGATGTCGGAGCCGCGCCGGACGCCGGAGCCCGGCCGGACCCCTGACGCGTGCCGGCCCCCGTGCCCGGCTGCCCGTCGAGCGGCAGCACCGCCCCCGCGGCCAGCAGATCCCCGTCGTTCATCGCTTCCCCTCCACGCCCTCTTCGTTCTCCTCGGGCACGACACGGCCCGCGTACAGTGCAGACGCCATCCGGTGCCCCTCGGACCACGCGACGGCGTCCACCTCGGACAGCCGCAGCCGGGCGCCCCCGCCGTCGCGCCACACCAACTCCCCGGTGACGGCCTCGGCTTCGGGGTAGTCCGCGCCGAGCCACAGCGCCGCCTCCACCGGCCGCCCGGCCGCAACGACCTGGCAGACCGCCTGACCGCCGCGCACCCGGTAGCCGAGTTGCGTGGCCCGAGCGGTGGCGTGCCGCAACTGCGCGAACCTGCCGCCCGCGTACGTGTCGAGCGCGGTGGCCGTGCCGTCGATCTCCTCGCCGCGCCGCCACACCTCGCGGAACAACTGGCCGATGCTCTGCCGCACTTCCAACTCGGCGGCGAACTCCCGGAGTTCGTCCAGGTCGGCGGGGTCGGTGAGCAGCACGGGGTGCGGCACCAGGACGGCGGGCGCGGCCAGCCGCACCGAGTCGCCGTCGAGGTCCACCACGCCGATGCCGCGCTCGGGGTCGGCGTCCCGCAGGAAGCCGGCGCGGGCCAGGTCGGGACCGCCGTCCGCGCCGACCGGCGCCACCACGAGGTCCCGCAGCGCCGCCCGCCAGGCCGCGTCGGGCCAGACCCGGGCGATCAGGGCGGCCGGCACCGGCAGCGAGCGCACCAGCCAGCCGTCCACCTCCGCCAGGCACTCCCGCTCGTGCCGCTCCAGCCACTCCACCAGTTGCTGGAGCCGCACCACCTCCGGGTCCGTCCGCAGCTTGCCCGGCACCTGCTTCAACGTCCGTCCAGCGGCGTTGCGGCACACCACCCGCGTGCCCTCCAGCGTCACGGCATAGCCGCCCGCCGCCTCGATCCAGCCCATCCCCGGTCCCCTCCAGCACGTTCGCCTGCGAGGTGGATCACAGTAGAAGCCACCACCGACAATCGCTCCCGCTCGGTACCGGGCGGGCGGAACGGCAGGGGGCCGAGGGGCGCGAAGAGGTCTTCGGGGCCCAAGTCGCGCGCCGGGAAGACCTGGTGGACCTCCGTCGGCCCCACGCGCGGGCTTCCCCCTCCGGGGAGGGCCCTCAGCCGGCCGTCCTTGCGCCGAAGGGCGCCGCGTGGCGCGCGGCCCAGCCGGCGAAGTCGCCCGGCGCCCGGCCGAGCACCCGCTCGGCGTCGGGACTGACCCGCCGCTCCGACGGGAGCGGGTCGCCCAGCAGCGCGAGGGTGCCGTCCGCCACGTCGGCGGGCATGAACCGCGCCATCTCGGACCGGGCCTGCTCCCGGGTCAGCTCCACGAAGCGCAACTCCGTGCCGATCGCGGCCCCGAGTGCCACGGCCTGCTCGCGCGGGCTGATCGGGGCCGGGCCCGTCACCTCGTAGGTGCGGCCCGCGTGCCCGTCCTCGCGCAGCGCCGCGGCCGCCACCGCCGAGACGTCGGCGGGATCGACCACGGGCAGCGCGACGTCACCGAAGGGCGCCGCGACCGTCCGGCTCGCGCGGACACCGTCGATCCAGCCGTACGCGTTGCTCGCCAGGCCGCTCGGGCGCAGGATCGTCCACGGCAGACCGCAGGCGCGGACCGCCGCTTCGAACGCGCGCAGCCCGGCGTGCGAGGTGCCGTCGGGACGGGTGCCGACGATCTGCGACGACACCAGGACCACCCGACGCACCCCGCCGGCCTCCGCCGCCCGGAGGACGCGCGCCGGATCGCCGCTGCCGTTGGCCAACTCGCCCGCCACCAGAAGGAACAGCGCGTCGGCGCCGTCCACCGCCCGGCTCATGCTGCCGGGTTCGGCGAGGTCGGCCGCCAAGTGGTCCACGCTGTCGGGGAGTTCGTCCGTCACCGGGTTGCGGGATACCGCCCGCACCTGCTCGCCGGCCGCCACGAGGGCCGCCACCAGCGGCCGTCCGATGTTTCCGGTGGCTCCGGTCACCACGATCATGCGTACTCCTGGAAGTGGGTTGGAAGGGAACGGGGGAGGGGAGAGGGCGCGGGGTGTACGGGGGCGCGGGGCGCGCCGCCGTACGACCGGGCGGGACCAGGCCGTGGGGGCCAGGTCGGCGCGGCGCCGACTCGTCAGGGAAGCTAACATCCGAAGGAAAGTAGGTACCTAGAGGAAAGCGACTATCCCGGAGGGAGCGTGACGGCGGTGGCGCGGCGGAGGGACGTGGGACCCGGTGGCGGGGCGGAGCCGGTGGGCCCGGCGCAGGCGTGCCCGATCGCGCCCGTGGTCGACATCGTCTTCAGCCGCTGGACCACGCCGATCCTCTGGGCGCTCCACGCGCACGGGCGGCAGCGGTTCGTGGAACTCCAGCGGCTCATCGGCACCATCACGCCGAAGGTGCTCACCCAGCGGCTGCGGCAGATGGAGCGGGACGGCCTGGTGGTCCGCACCTACCACCCCGAGGTGCCGCCGCGCGTGGAGTACGAGATCAGCGACCTCGGCAGCAGCCTCGCGCCGCTCTTCTCGACGCTCGCCGAGTGGTCGGAGGCGAACCTCGGACGTGTCGAGCAGGCACGCCGTACCTTCGACGACGCCGCGGCCGGCACTCCCGCGCCCGGGCCGGGTGCCCCGCGCCCGCGGCCGGATCGGCGCGGGTGAGGGCGCAGGGGGCCGGAAGTCGGTCGACGGAGCCGGTCGGGGTGGCGGTCGGTGAACCGGTCGGGGCGACGGCCGGGATGACGGGGCCGACCGGGACGGCTGCACGGCCGCGTATCGGGTAAAAGCGGAGATATGGACCACCGAACCGGCTCACAGCGCCCGCCGCGCGCGGGTGAGCGGACCGTCACCCGTCGGCATCCGGTCGCAACGGCGCCGACACAGCCGGTGCGCAGGATCGCGGGTATGACGTGGGCGAGCGGGCGGACCCGGCAGGGCGAGCGGACCAGGGGACGGACCGGATGAGCCGCAGGAACCGCACGGAGCGGACGGAGCGGACGGAGCGGACAGAGCAGTCGGACCGCAAGGATCGCGGGGACCGCGCGGAGCGGTCGGACCACACGGCGCGGCCCCGGCGCCCCGGGCCGGCCGCCGCGCCCCCGGGCGCCCCGGCCCCGGCCCCGCCCGCGGCCGCACCCCCGGCACCGGCCGCTGCGACCGCCCGCGGCGGCCCCCCGGGCCCGGCGGGCCGCGCGCCGTCCGGGTCCCGGACGGCCACCGCGCGGGTCCGGCGCCCCCCGGCCCTCGTGGCGGTCGGGCACGGCAGCCGGGACCCGCGGGCCGCCCGCACCCTCGCCGAACTGGTCGCCCGGGTGCGCGCGTCGCGCCCCGGGACCGACGTGCGGATCGGGTACGTGGAGATCGACCGGCCGCTGGTCGGCGACGTGCTGGCCGGGCTCGCCGGCGAGGCCGTCGTCGTACCGCTGCTGCTCGGCCGCGGGTACCACGTCAAGCACGACCTGCCGCGGGCGCTCGCCGACGCCGCCCACCTGCGCGGAGCGGTCGCCCCGGCGCTCGGGCCGCACCCGCTGCTCGCACGTGCCCTGCACGACCGGCTCGCGCAAGCCGGCTGGACCGACGACGGCCAGGCCGTGGTGCTGGCCGCGGCCGGCTCCCGCGACCCGGAGGCCACCCGCGACACCGAACGCACGGCCGCGCTGCTGTCCGCCCGGCTCGGCGGGGTGCCGGTCGTCCCCGCCTACGCCTCGGCCGCGCGCCCCACGGTGTCCCAGGCCGTGGACGGGCTCGCGGCGCGGGGCCTGCGCCGGATCGCCGTGGCGTCGTGCTTCACCGCGCCCGGGCGGTTCGCCGCGCAGAGCGCGGCCGCGGCGCCCTGGATCGTCTCCGCGCCGCTGGGCGCCCATCCGGCCATGGCCGAACTGGTGCTGCGCCGCTACGACGAGGCGTGCGCCGGTCTGCCGCGCCGCACGCCCGGGGGCGTTCGCACCTGACCCGGGCCCGCGGGCGCACGGACCCGCCCCGAGCCGGGGGCCGGACCTGACCCGAGCCCCGCGCGTGGACGGACCGGCCCCCGTATCGGCACGCGTCCCCGTCGGCCCTTTCGTACGACCATCGACTCACGGCGGATGACGGGCGCTCCGGCCGGTTAACGTCGTCGGTATGGACGCGAACCAGCCAGGCGCCGAGCGGCCGGACGCACGCCGGTCGGGCGGATACACCGACGCCGACGTCGAGCGCTACGTCCCCGAGCCGGACAAGCGGCCCGGGCGCACCGCCTTCCAGCGGGACCGGGCCCGGGTGCTGCACTCCGCGGCGCTGCGCCGCCTGGCCGGGAAGACGCAGGTCGTCGATCCGGAGGCGGGCGGCACCGCGGACACCGACACCAGCCCGCGCACCCGGCTCACCCACTCCCTGGAGTGCGCGCAGGTCGGCCGCGAGCTGGGCGCCGCCCTGGGCTGCGATCCGGACCTCGTGGAGACGGCCTGCCTCGCGCACGACCTCGGCCACCCGCCGTTCGGGCACAACGGCGAGATGGTGCTCGCGGAGTTCGCCGCGGAGTGCGGCGGCTTCGAGGGCAACGCGCAGAGCCTGCGGCTGCTGACGCGGATCGAACCCAAGCGGTTCACCCAGGGCACCGACCCCGTGACCGGCGAGCCCGCGCTCCTCAGCGTCGGCCTCAACCTCACCCGCGCGGCGCTCGACGCGGCCACGAAGTACCCGTGGCCGCGCGGCGGACACCCCACGGACCCGCGGTCCCGCAAGTTCGGGGTCTACCCGGACGACCTGCCGGTCTTCGCGTGGCTGCGCGAGGGCGCGCCCGAGGGGCGGACCTGCTTCGAGGCGCAGGTGATGGACTGGGCCGACGACGTCGCGTACTCCGTGCACGACGTGGAGGACGGGCTCCAGGCCGGGCACATCGACCCGCGCGCGCTGTCCTCCGGGGCCGAGCGGGCCGACGTCTTCGCCTGCGCCCGTGGCCGCTACGCCCCGCCGGACACCTCGCCCGAGGAACTGGCGGAGGCCCTCGACCGGCTCCTCGCGCAGCCCTGGTGGCCGCACCGCCACGACGACTCCGCGCTCGGGCAGGCACGGCTGAAGGACGCGGCGTCCCAGCTCATCGGGCGGTTCTGCCTCGCCGCGGAGTCCGCGACACGCAGGCGCCACGGCACCGCGCGGCTGACCCGCTACGGCGCGGAGCTGGTCGTGCCGCGCGAGCAGCGGCTCGAGTGCGCCGTCCTCAAGGCGGTCGCCGACCGGTACGTCATGCAGCGCGCGGCGCAGGAGCGGCGGCGCGCCGAGCAGCGGGTGGTGATCGGGGAACTCGCGGAGACGCTGCTCGCGGGGGCGCCGGAGGGGTTGGATCCGCAGTTCCGGGCGATTTTCGAGGGGGCCGGGGACGAGGCGGGTCGCCGGCGCGCGGTCGTCGACCAGATCGCGTCGCTCACGGACGCGGCCGCGACGCACCGTCTCCGCCGGTAACCCCACCCACCCGGGCCGTGGTCTGGAATCAGTGCGCCACATGCAGACAGCACTCCGAGGAGGCGGTTGGTGTGAACAGCCGGACCCGCTTCCCCTGGCAACCGCCAGCACGTGATCTCCGCGACGTCGGGTTATCGACGGGCGAGCGGCCTGACGGCCTCGGGCATGCCCCGCCAAGGGATGCCGAGCCGCGGTCGACCCGACGGCAGCCGAGGGCCGGCCCGGTCAACCGGCCGTCGTCCCTACGGCCAACAGGTGGGAGCTGGCGGCGAGGAGTTCGGGATAGGGCTCGGCGAGGCGGGCGGCGGTCAGGGCGGACTGGAAGAGGTCTTCACTCGGTGAGGTGCCCGAGGACTGTTCGACGGCCTTGAGCAGGGACCAGGTGGGGCCTTCGACGCCGAACACCTGGATGTTCTCGAGTCCTGCGGCCTGCGCTTCTGCCGCGAGTTCTTCCGCCCGGTGGAAGTAGGAGACGGTGAAGCCGCGTCGGCCGTCGTAGGTGGCGGTGGCGAGGATGTCGGTGATCGAGGCCCGCAGGCGGTCGGTGTGCAGGTGGGCCAGGGCGGTGTGTTCGAAGAGGGAGGAGTAGCGGTTGATCGCCGCGGCCGCGACGAGGCCGCCGGGGCGGGTGACGCGGACGGCTTCGCGAAGTGCCTGTAGGCGGTCCCCGCGCTCGGGCAGGTGGTAGAGCGGGCCCAGCAGCGTCACGACGTCGTACGACGAGTCCTCGGCCACGAGGCTGCGGGCGTCACCGAGATCGGCCGGGCAGATCTCGCGGGCCTGCTCCACGTGCCGCGCCACCGGGTCCACGAGCCGCACCTCGTAGCCGTCGTCCACCAGCCACCGCGCGTGCACGCCCGTCCCGCCCCCGACATCGAGCACGCGCGCGGGCGCCTTCGGCAGGAAGCGCCGCAGCAGTTCCTGCGTGCGCAGCAGTTCCAACCTCCCGTCGGCGGAGGACGTCAATCGGCCCCCTTCGTCGAAGTGGTGGGTGTAGAAGGTGGTGACCTCGGGTGCCAGTTCGGGGAACGCCATCCCGGCAGTATCCTCTGCACCGGTGGACCGGTCCAGAAGTCCTTCCGACGACCCCACGAGGAGCCATGGCGATACTGAAATACGAGGAGATCGCGGAATCCCTGCGGATCCGGATGGCGAGCGGCGAGTTTCCGCCCGGTGCGATGCTCCCGTCGGGCCGGGATCTCGCAGAGCAGTGGCGGGTCTCGCGCGCCACCGTGGTCAAGGCCATGGACGTCCTGCGCAATGACGGCGTGGTCGAGGCCCGGCAGGGCTCCGGCTTCGTCGTGGCCGACACGGCCATCGGACGTCCTGCGGGGAATCGGAAAGCAGGGGACCCGCGGGTGACCGGCGGCATGCCCTTCACTCGGGTCGGCCGTCCTGAACGCGTGACTCCTCCGGCCCGCATCTCCACAGCCCTGAGCCTGTCCGACGGCGAGGTGGCGCTTCGCCGCTCCCGGCTGATGCAGTTGCCCGACGGGACCCCGCACAGCTACGTCGATGCATGGTTCCCGCCGGACGTCGCCGACCGGGCGCCCCGCCTGGAGCAGGACGCACCGATCGCCGAGGGAACCACGAGGCACGTCAGGCTGCAGACCGGCCGTCACCCGGCGGAGGGCACCGACGTCACGACGGTGCGGCTCGCCACGGACGAGGAGGCGCGCCAACTCCGCTTGGAGTTGCCGGCCGCGGTGGCCGTGACGCTCCATGTCGCGTACGACCACGACGGGAACCCGCTGGTCTGCGAGGAGGGCGTCACGCCTGGGGCCTTCTGGGAACAGAGGAACACCTACTCGATGTAGCGGCGGGGGCGGGACCGCGCAGCATGCCCAACGTTCATGGCCGCGGGGATGGTTCACTCTTGACTGGACCGGTCCACCGGTCCAGTCTGTGTCACATGGCGGTGTGCCATCCGGCGCTCAGGGGAGTGCTGTGCCTCGTGTTCATCTGTGAAAGGGCGGGTGGGATCGGTATGTCCGGTCGTGGTTATGCGCGTGCGGCTCCGCCGCACGGTGGCTTGGGGGAAGTACCGCGCGCGTCATGGCGCGACGAAGCCTCCGCGACGCTCTTGGTGCAACCGGACCCGGCGGACGTGGTGGTGGCGCGGCGGGCGGTGGTGGGAGGACTGCGGGGGCGGGGGCTGCCGTTGTCGGCGGAGTCGTGGGGCGATCTTGAGCTGCTGACCGCCGAGGTGCTCACGAACGCCGTGCGGTATTCGCGGGCCGTGTGCGTGGTCGTGGTGCGGTGGAGCGAGGCGCGGGTGCGGGTGGAGGTCTCCGATACGCATCCGGTGCTGCCCGTGCCGTGTAGTGCGTTGTCCGAGGCGGAGGGCGGGCGGGGGCTGGTGCTGGTCGAGGCGCTGTCCACCCGGTGGGGTACGGAGTTGCGGCCTGGCGGCAAGGTCGTCTGGTTCGAGATCGCCTTTCCCCGCTCCAAGTGGAGCGTCCGCAAGGCTGTGATCTCGGTCTCCGGACGGTTTGCCGAGACGTGCCGCTCGGTGCGTCGTGCCCAGGTTGTCCCGAGCCCGGACCGGCGCGAAGGTGCGGTGCGATGACGACGGACCCGCATGGCCGGGGCTCACAGGAGTCGGCGTCGGAGGATGTTCCGCTCGGCGGCCTGGGTCAGCGCGCTGCGCGCGTTCCGGTCCCGTTCATCGCACGGTGGAGTGGTGAGGAGCGGGGGCCGATGCCTGTGGTGTTCCGCCGGGGCCGGCGCGGGATCTCCTACGCCGACGAGCGCAGCTTCGACCGCGACGCGCACGGTGTCCTGTGGGAGCGCGCACCCTCCCAGCCCGGCCGGGGAGTACCGCAGTTCGGTAGGGTCCACAGCCTTCGGCAGCGGCTGTGCATGAGCGGGTTGCGCTGCCAGGTATGCGGAGGCCCCGCCGACCGTCGACCGGACGGCTTGCTCTGGCTCGTCGACGCCCACCTCGCCGAGTTGCTCCCCGCAGGCGAAATCACCGCCCACCCTCCGATCTGCCGCCCTTGCGCCCACCTCTCGATACGCGCCTGCCCCCATCTGCGAACCCGGCAGGTCGCTTTGCGGGTCCGCAGGTTCAGGCCCTTCAGCGTGCGTGGCGCCCTTTACCTCGCCGAACCCACCGGTCCTCGTCCCTACGACGCCCGGACCCTCCAGCTCGCCGACCCCCGCATCCCTTGGCTTCTCGGGGGCCAGCTCCTGGTGGAACTGCTCGACTACACCGCCGTCGACCTCGACGATCCCATGGCGTAGTGAGCCCGATGTCGTCCTCCCAGGTCCGAAGAGGCGGAACCCGGGCGTCGGACCTACGCGTAGGTCCTCCTCGCTTCCGCCTCACGAGCCCACTCGGCGCAGGCTGAGCCGACGACACACGTGCCTGGCTACGTCCGTGCGGACGGCGTCCGTGTCCGGTCACACCATCGCCGGATTGCTGCCCCGTTGCCGCAGCCGCGTGCGGGGCGGCGGGCTGATGCTCCTGGTCCTAGTCCTGGTGCTGCTCGTGCTCAGCGGGGGCGGCAGCGGGCCCGATTCGGCTCCCGACAGCCGTTCGGCAACGCACGTCACCGCCCCGGCCGTCAGGAGGCCCGCACCGCAGGGGCACCCTCGGGCGCTGCCGGGGGAGCCCTGCACCGGGGTGGTCCCGGGGCTGCGGGGGCGGGGGCAGCCGGGGGGGTCGGGGGCACCGTGGGATGATCACGGGCGGGGACGGACCGGCGCGGCACCCTTCCCGTCCGGGCCGCCGTGCGGGACGCTCAGCAGGGCAACGGACTACCCGCCGGGGAGGCACACTGTGGTGGACGCGCACCAGACCTTCGTGATCGTCGGAGCCGGCCTCGCCGGGGCGAAGGCCGCGGAGACGTTGCGCGCCGAGGGTTTCACCGGCCGGGTGATACTGATCGGCGACGAGCGCGACCACCCCTACGAGCGCCCACCCCTCTCCAAGGGCTTCCTCAACGGCAGCGCCGAACGCGACTCCGTGTTCGTGGAGCCCGCCGCCTGGTACGCCGAGCACGACGTCGAACTCCACCTCGGCCAGCCCGTGGTGCACCTCGACCGCGCCGCGCGCACCGTCGGCCTGGGCGACGGCACCGTACTCCAGTACGACAAGCTCCTGCTCGCGACGGGAGCCGAGCCGCGCCGCCTGGACATCCCCGGCACCGACCTCGCCGGGGTGCACCACCTGCGCCGGCTCGCCCACGCCGAGCGCCTGAAACACGTGCTGACCAGCCTCGGCCGGGAGAACGGCCACCTGGTGATCGCCGGCGCCGGCTGGATCGGCCTGGAGGTGGCCGCCGCCGCCCGCGGCTACGGCGCCGAGGTCACCGTGGTCGAGCCCGAGCCGACCGCGCTGCACGGCGTGCTCGGCCCGGAGATCGGCTCGGTCTTCACCGACCTGCACACCGAGCACGGCGTGCGCTTCCACTTCGGCAGCCGGCTCACCGAGATCACCGGCCAGGACGGCATGGTGCTGGCGGCCGTCACCGACGACGGCACCGAGCACCCCGCGCACGACGTGCTCGCCGCGATCGGCGCCGCCCCCCGCACCGCGCTCGCCGAGGCCGCCGGGCTCGTCCTCGCCGACCGCGCGCAGGGCGGCGGCATCGCCGTGGACGCCTCGCTGCGCACCTCCGACCCCGACATCTTCGCGGCCGGCGACGTCGCCAACGCGGAGAACCCCCTGCTCGGGGGGCGGCTGCGGGTCGAGCACTGGGCGAACGCGCTCAACGGCGGCCCCGCCGCGGCCCGCGCCATGCTCGGCCGGCAGGTCAGCTACGACCGCGTTCCGTACTTCTTCTCCGACCAGTACGACCTCGGCATGGAGTTCTCCGGGCACGCCGCGCCCGGGACGTACGACCAGGTGGTCTGCCGCGGCGACGTCGGCAAGCGCCAGTTCATCGCGTTCTGGCTGCGCGAGGGGCGGTTGCTCGCCGGGATGAACGTGAACGTGTGGGACGTCACCGAACCCGTCCAGAACCTGATCCGCGACGGCCGTCCGGTCGACCCCGAGGCACTGTCCGATCCGGCCGTGCCGCTAGCCTCGTTCCTGGACTGACCAGGAACGAACGCTGAGGACGTACCGCATGCGCACCGCCGTCGTACCCGTCGAGGAGATCTTCGCGCTGCGCTGGGAGGTGCTCCGGACCGGCATGCCGCGCGAGGCCGCCGTCTATCCGGAGGACGCGCGCGACGACACCTTCCACATAGCCGCCTACGACGAGGAGGGCGTGGTCCGGGCGTGCGTCACCTTCTTCGCCGACCCCCTCCCGGGCGAGGCCGCGCCCGCGTACCGCTTCCGCGGCATGGGCAGCGCCCCCCACCTGCGCGGCGCGGGATACGGCGCCGCCGCGCTGCGGGCCGGGATGCGGGAGTCCGCCGCCCGGGGCGCCCAGGTCGTCTGGTGCAACGGCCGCACCTCCGCGCGCGGCTTCTACGAGCACTTCGGGTTCACCGCCACGGGCGAGGAGTTCCAACTGGCGCCGAGCGGGCCCCACTACGTCTTCGTGACCAAGGACCTGGGGTGACCCCGCCGGGCCGGCCCTGACCCCTGATCCCTGATCCCTGATCCCTGGCACCTGGCACCTGGCACCTGACCCCTGGCACCTGGCACCTGACCCCGGGCGACGGCTCCCCGGGCGACGGCGCCGCGGGCGGGGCTCCCCCCGGGCCGGGCTACCCCCGCGCGGACAGGGTGAACGCGAGGACGCCGGAGGCGTCCATGTCGAGCGCCGGCTCCGAACTCTGCCACGAGCGCACGTCGTCGGCGTAGGTGCTGCCGTGGCCGGTGAAGCGCGCGAAGGAGTCGCCGCCGGCCGGGCAGCGCCGCATGCCGTCGAGGTAGTCGCCGAGGCCGCCCTCGAACTGGTCTGAGCCGTTGGGGCCGTTGACGACCGCGCCCACCTCCAGGGGCGGCCGGCCGTCGGAACCGCCCGCCAGGTTGCCGAGTTGGCCCGCGGTGCAGCGGGGGAAGGTGCTGCCCTCGCCGACGACGAACGACGTGCCCCAGGCGTTCGCGCCCAGCACCCAGTCGAGTTGGTCGACGGCGAACCGGTCGAAGGTGTGGTCGCCGGTGGTGGCCGCGTACAGGCGGGCGGTCGCCACGAGTCCCAGCGTGTGCGAGTCGGCGTCGAAGTCGTCGTAGACCGCGCCCGCGTGGAAGGGGTCGGCCTGCGCGCGGGCCCGGCCGGTGGCGAGTTGGGCCCGGACGTAGCCGGTGAGCTGCCGCGCGGTGACCGCCAGGCCCGTACCGGAGCGGCCGGCCGTCCGGATCGCGCGGGCCAGGTCGAGGTCGGCGAGCGCGCTCGTGTCGTACATGTTCAGCGTGTCGGTGCCGGCCTCGCTCTGGTGGCCCTTCGCCCACGCCGCGCCCTGCGCCAGCCAGCCGTCGGCCCGCGGATCGTGCAATTGCTGGGCGGCCAGCGCGAGTTCGGCGCCGCCGAAGGCGAGGTCGTCCTGCCAACTGGTCTCCGGGTAGTAGCTCGCGGGGACCGTGGTGACCAGGGTGCCCGGGTGGGTGTCGGCCAGGGCGTAGATCCGCGCGGCCGTCGCGAGGTAGCCGCGGGCCTTGGCGCGGTCGGTCGCCGCGTAGGACTGCGCGGCCAGCGCGAAGTCGGCGGCGAGCCGGCCGGCCTGGTTCGGGCTGATCCGGCTGCCGGGCGCGCCCGCCGCGAAGACCGGGCGGTCCTGGAGGAAGGGGTGCGCGTCGTCGGTGTCGTCCGCCTGCGGCAGCCGCCACACGTCGTGGTCGCCGACGACGCCGCCGTCCTGGGTGCCCGAGCCCAGGCCGACCTGGATGTAGAGGGTCCCGGTGGCGCCGTCCCACATCTTGTCCAGCCAGTCCAGGCCGTACCGGGCCTCGGCACCCGGCGGGGAGTCGGGCCCGCCGCCCCCGTCCCGGCCCGCGACCTCCAGCGCGGCGACCGCGTAGGAGGTGGTCTCGGTGAACTTCAGGTAGTCGCCCGCGTCGAACCAGCCGCCCGACACGTCCACCGGGCCGCCGGTCCTCTTCGGCGCGGCCTCGATCGTGTCGCTCTCGTCGGGGTCGGTGAAGGACGGCCAGGCGTAGACGGAGGCGTGCGTGTCGTTCAGGTGCGAGGGCTCGCGGCCGAGCTGCCCGGGGACGGTGCCGGCGCCGTCGCGCTGGGCCTGGAAGAAGGCGGTGGTGTCGGCGGCCGGCCGCCCGAAGACGGCCGTCGGGGTGCCGATGGTGAACGCCGGGGAGGTGCCGGTCGCGCCGCCCCCGACCACCAGGTGGTAGCGGCCGGGGGCGCGGACCGTGCCGAAGTCGATGCCGTACACCGCCCGGTAGGCGGCGTTCCACCCGCCCAGGCTCCCGCCGGTGCGGCCCGACGCGACCGTGCGGCCCCCCGCCCCGACCAGCCGCCACGTCGCGCCCTTCACCGGGGAGGCGGCGAGCAGGAACGCCTCCTTGGCACCCTGCGCCGCGTACCCGACCTGGTTCACCCGGACCAGCCCGCGAGGGGTGGCCGCCGCGCCGGCGTCGGAGCCGGTCAGCGACAGCGCGGCCAGCAGCCCCGCCGCGGTCAGCCCGCACGCGACGGCGGTCGCGATCTTGCTCGACGCCGCCCGGCGGGCGGCCGTCCCCACACGGCTGGAGGGCATAGGGCGGCGACTCCTCGCGGAACAGTAAGGATTCCTAACCAATACCGAGGACGCTAGACCGCCCCGCCCACCGGGTCAATGCGTCCACCCGGCACCGCGCCCCGGACCTGTCCGTCCCTGGCCGTAAACTACCCCCGTGGCGGGACGGATCAGGGACGACGACGTGAAGGCGGTACGTGACGCCGTCCCGATCGACGCCGTCGTCTCCGACTACCTCCAGCTCAAGAACGCCGGCGGCGGCAACCTCAAGGGCCTGTGCCCCTTCCACGACGAGAAGTCCCCCTCCTTCCAGGTCAGCCCCTCCAAGGGCCTCTACCACTGTTTCGGTTGCGGGGAGGGCGGGGACACGCTCGGCTTCGTGATGAAGGTGGACCACCTCTCCTTCACCGAGGCCGTGGAGCGGCTGGCCGCGCGGGTCGGGATCACGCTGCGGTACGAGGAGGGCAGCCACGTACCGGGGCGGCAGCAGGGCGAGCGTATCCGGCTGGTGGAGGCGCACCGCGCGGCCGCCGCGTTCTACGTGGAGCAACTGGGCTCGGCCGAGGCGGAGATCGGGCGGAAGTTCCTCGCCGGACGCGGCTTCGACCAGGCCGCGGCCGAGCACTTCGGCGTCGGGTACGCCCCGGCCGGCTGGGACCACCTGGTGCGGTACCTGCGCGGGAAGGGCTTCAGCGACAAGGAGCTGATCACCTCCGGGCTCGCCTCCGAGAGCCGCCGGGGCGGCGCGATCGACCGGTTCCGCGGCCGGCTGATCTGGCCGATCCGGGACATCACCGGCGAGGTGATCGGCTTCGGCGCCCGCAAGCTGCGCGAGGACGACCAGGGCCCGAAGTACCTCAACACGCCCGAGACGCCGCTGTACCGCAAGTCCCAGGTGCTGTACGGGATCGACCTCGCCAAGAAGGAGATCGCCAGGACCGGCCGCGCGGTCGTCGTCGAGGGGTACACCGACGTGATGGCCTGCCACCTCGCCGGCGTGACCACCGCGATCGCCACCTGCGGCACCGCGTTCGCCGGGGAGCACATCAAGATCCTGCGCCGGCTGCTGATGGACAACTCCACCTCCGAGGTGGTCTTCACCTTCGACGGCGACGAGGCCGGGCAGAAGGCCGCGCTGCGCGCCTTCGAGGACGACCAGAAGTTCGCCGCCGAGACGTCGATCGCGATCACCCCGGGCGGCATGGACCCGTGCGAACTGCGCCTGGCCGAGGGCGATCCGGCGATCCAGCGGCTGATCGACGGCCGCACCCCGCTCTTCGCGTTCGCGCTCCGCTCGATCGTCGGCCGCTACAACCTCGACACCGACGAGGGCCGGGTCGCCGCCGTGGACGCCGCCGTGCCGGTGGTCGCGGCGATCAAGAACCAGGCGCTGCGCGACCGTTACGCGATCCGGCTGGTCGGGATGGCCGGGATCTCCACGCAGGCGGAGGAGCAGAGCATGATCCGCCGGGTGCGGGCGATGTCCCGGGCCCGCGCGGCGAGCGGCGCCTCCGGTCCCGGCCAGGACCCGGGCCGCGGTCCCGCGCGCGGGCCGTACGGCGGCGCGGCGCGCGGCGGCGGACCGGCCGGTCCCGCCGGCCAGCGGGACGGCGACCGGCGCCCGCCGGCCGGCCCGCGGCTCGACCTGCGCAGCCCCGCGCACCGCGTGGAGCGCGAACTGCTCAAGCTCGCGCTCCAGTTCCCCGCCCTGGTCTCCCCGGCCTTCGACGCGTACGGCGAGGACGAGTTCACCGGTGCGCCGTACGCCGCGGTGCGCCGCGCCATCGCGGAGGCCGGCGGCGCGGAGTACGCCGACGCGGACTACCTGCTGCGGGTGCGCGAGGCCGCGCCCGACGACACGGTCCGCGGCATGGTCACCGAACTGGCCGTCGAACCGGTCATGCACAAGGTCCCCGAGGTCTACGCGGGCGAGGTGCTGGTACGGGTGCGGCTGCTCGCGGTGGACCGCCGGGTGGCGCAGGTCCACGCCACCGGCGCCCGGCTGGCCGCGCAGGGCGTCCCCTCGGACGCGCCCGAGGCCGCCGCGGCGGCCAACGAGTTGTGGGCGCTCCAGCAGTACGCCCAGCGCCTGCGCGTCAACGGAGCCGCCGCGCTCTGACCCCCCGCGCGGCAGATGCCACGGGTGGTGCGCGGCCGTCACGTGCCCCGGTGCTTCCCGGCGCGTCCCGGCGCGTCCCGGAGGAGGGCGGCCGCCGGCGGCACCCGTGACCGCCGGCGGACACGCGGTGACATGGCGTGAAAAAGGCGCCGCGCGCCCCTCGTGGCGGGCGGCCCCTTGGGTCACACTGGGGTCCCGGTGCCGAGCCCTCTATTGAGCCCGACGACGCGCTCACCGCGGAGGTCGCTTCCGTGCGGACACACGCCCAGGTCCAGATCACGCCCGACGAGCCGATTCCCCCTGCCCTCGCCGAGGTGGTGGCGCGGGAGCCCCCGGCGGAGGAACTGCGCGCGATCGAGGCCCCGGCCGCGGAGCGGGAGGCGGGGCCGGGCGAGCCGGGGGACGAGCGGGCGGACGCACCGGGCGTCGAGCCGCCCCTCCACCGCGCGGACCTCTCCGCCGGGCCGTCGGCCGACCTCTTCCGCCAGTACCTGCGCGAGATCGGCCGCATCCCGCTGCTGACCGCCGCGGAGGAGGTCGACCTGGCCCGGCGGGTCGAGGCGGGCCTGTTCGCGGAGGAGCGGCTGGCCGCGTTCCCGGACCTGGACTCGCAGCTCGCGGTGGACCTGGACCGGTTGGTGGTCATGGGCCGGATGGCCAAGCGGCGGCTGATCGAGGCGAACCTGCGCCTGGTGGTCTCGGTGGGGAAACGTTACATCGGGCGCGGCCTGACCATGCTCGACCTGGTCCAGGAGGGCAACCTCGGCCTGATCCGCGCGGTCGAGAAGTTCGACTACGCGCGCGGCTACAAGTTCTCCACCTACGCGACCTGGTGGATCCGCCAGGCGATGTCCCGGGCGCTGGCGGACCAGGCCCGGACGATCCGGGTGCCCGTGCACGTCGTCGAGCTGATCAACCGCGTGGTGCGGGTACAGCGCCGGCTGGTCCAGGAACGCGGCAGCGAGCCGACCCTGGAGGAGGTGGCCGCCCAACTGGAGCTGCCGCGGGCGCGGGTCGGCGAGGTGCTCCGGCTGGCGCAGGAACCGGTCTCCCTGCACGCGCCGGTCGGCGAGGAGGAGGTGGCGTTCGGCGACCTCATCGAGGACCGCGACGCGGCGTCCCCCGTCGAGTCGGCCGCCTTCCTGCTGCTGCGCGAGCACCTGGAGGCGGTGCTGTCCACGCTCGGCGAGCGCGAACGCCGGGTGGTCCAGCTCCGGTACGGCCTGACCGACGGGCGGCCCCGCACGTTGGAGGAGATCGGCGCGATCTTCGGCGTCACCCGGGAGCGCATCCGCCAGATCGAGTCCAGGACCCTGGCGAAGCTGCGCGACCACACCTTCGCGGAGCAGTTGCGCGGTTACCTCGACTGACCCTCCTTCCGCACGGGAAGCCGGTGTCCGGCCGCCGCGGGGTTGGGTAATGTGGGGACCAAGTGCCAGGGGGCCGCGGGCGGGGCGCATGTGCGTGGGTGCGTGGGGTCCGGTTCGACGGCGTCCGTCGAACGAACGGGAGCCTGTTGACCATGCGCGCACCGATCGCACTCGTTGCCGTCTGCGTGACGACGTCCACCGCCTTGCTGCTGACCGCCTGCGGCGGTGGCTCGGACTCGGCGGACAAGATCCAGCAGTCGCCGAGCGGTTCGCCGTCCACGTCCGCGGCGGCGTCCGCCTCGCCTTCCACCTCGTCCGCGGCAGCCGACCGCCCGACGATCACGTTCCCTTCGGACGCGCATGACGTGTTCGAGGACCAGAGCACGGGAGACGCGGCGAAGGACGCGATCCTCGCGGACAACGCCCACTGGGTCGAAGCGATGGACGACGCGGTCTTCCAGGGGACCACGAAGACGAAGGCGCTGCCCTTCTACGGAGTGGGCCTGGGTTACCAGAAGGCGCTTCCGTACATTCGCGGCTTCCTGGACAAGGGGAAGTCGTGGACGGGGACGGTGCTGTTCTTCGACCGCAAGGTGACCCTGCTGAGTTCGAACGACGCGGCGGTGATCTACTGCTCGGACGAGAGCAAGGCGTTCCCGAAGGACCGGAAGACCGGCGAGGTCGAACACACTGCGGGGAGTTCTCTCGACTACGTGCTGTACAACACGGACCTCAAGAAGAACGCGCAAGGTGTCTGGCAGACCGACAATGTGACGTCCTACAGGGGGGACAAGCAATGCCAACCGTAAGTCCGCGGGTGGGGAGGGGAATTGCTGCGTGTGCCGGGCTTCTCCTCGCCCTGACACCAGGTGTTGCCTATGCGGGGTTGGGCGGAACGACAGATGCGGCAGGTCAGGCCAACACGAAGGACCCCGGCAGCGGCCCATCCATCTCCGCGACCGTCGGAGTGCAGTACGACAAGTCCAAGAACGGTACGTCAGGCGGCGGCACGAGCGTCGGTCCGCTGACGCCCGTCGGGAACTGGTCGCCGCCTGCCTGCTGGTACCAGCCGACCTACTCCCCGAAGGAGATGAAGGCGGAGTCGGAGCAGGTGTGGTCGGAGGACTCGCCCAGCGAGGAGTGGAAGAGCAAGGAGAAGGACCGGTACGTCAACGGCAAGCCGTACAAGGACTTCAACCTCGACCAGCAGGGCAAGGGGTATTTCTGGCAGGGCTACTCCCCGCCGGAGAACGGCGGCCTGCCCGGGGCGAACTCCTGCACCGACGAACCCTTCTGGGTCCCCATCGGCCAGGCTCCGCCGCCCGAGCACAAGAACGCGGTCACCCCGGAGATCCTCGCCGAACTGGCCTACCGCCAGATCCTCATCCCGCAGGGCACCGCGCAGACCAACCCCGCGGGGACGCAGACGGTCAACCTGCCGACGTGGGTGTGGATGGACGGCGCGGACTTCCACCCGGTGTCGGTGCGCGCCTACCTCCCGGACTACGGCGTCGAGGCCACCACGACCGCGACCCCGGTGAGCCTGCACATCGACCCGGGGACCTCGGACGCGCAGCTCTTCCCCTCCTCCGGCACCTGCGTGGCCGGCAAGGACGGCACCTTGGGCGTGCAGTACACCGACGGTGCGAAGGGCGACCCGCCGTGCGGGGTGACCTACCTGAAGTCCACCGACGGCGGTTCGTACCGGCTGACGGCGACCGTGACGTGGAAGATCAGCTGGACCGGCACCGGCCAGGCCACGCCGAAGGCTCTGCCGAGCGGCACGTTCGGCACCCCGCAGGAGGTCACCGTGCAGGAGATCCAGAGCGTCAACCGCTGACGGCGCGCGCACACCGCCGCCCCCTCGCGTCCCGACACGCGAGGGGGCGGCGCCGTGTCCGGTCGGCCCCGGCGGCGGCCGCTCAGTCGACCTCGGCGACCGCCTGTGCGAACTGCGCCGAGTACAGCCGGGCGTAGGCCCCGTCCTCGGCGAGCAGTTCGTCGTGGGTGCCCTGTTCGACGATCGCGCCCGACTCCATGACGAGGATGACGTCGGCGTCGCGGATCGTGGACAGCCGGTGCGCGATGACGAAGCTGGTACGGCCGTGGCTGAGCCGCGCCATCGCGCGCTGGATGAGCACCTCCGTGCGGGTGTCCACCGAGCTGGTCGCCTCGTCGAGCACGAGGATCACCGGGTCGGAGAGGAACGCCCGCGCGATCGTGATGAGCTGCTTCTCGCCGGCGCTGACGCCGGTGCCCTCGTCGTCGATGACCGTGTCGTAGCCGTCCGGCAGGGTGCGGATGAAGCGGTCGGCGTGCGCGGCGCGGGCCGCCTCCTCGATCCGCTCCCGGGTGGCGCCCTCGTGGCCGTAGCCGATGTTCTCGGCTATGGTCCCGCCGAACAGCCAGGTGTCCTGGAGCACCATGCCGATCGAGGAGCGCAGCTCCTCCCGGGACATCGCGGCGATGTCCGTGCCGTCCAGGGTGATCCGGCCGCCGGAGACCTCGTAGAACCGCATCAGCAGGTTCACCAGGGTGGTCTTGCCCGCCCCGGTCGGTCCGACGATCGCCACCGTGTGGCCGGGCTCCACCGCCAGCGACAGGCCGTCGATCAGCGGCTTGTCCGGCACGTAGCGGAAGGAGACCTCCTCCATCGCGACCCGGCCGCGCGTCTCCGGCGGGCGCGCCGGCCGCGCCGGGTCGTCCGACTGCTCCTCGGCGTCGAGGAGTTCGAAGACCCGCTCGGCCGAGGCCACCCCGGACTGGATCAGGTTCGACATGCTCGCGACCTGGGTGAGCGGCTGGCTGAACTGCCGTGAGTACTGGATGAACGCCTGCACGTCGCCGACCGACAGCGCGCCCGTCGCGACCCGCAGCCCGCCGACCACCGCCACCAGGACGTAGTTGAGGTTGCCGATGAACGTCAGCAGCGGCTGGATCGTGCCGGAGATGAACTGCGCCCGGAAGCCCGAGCGGAAGAGCGCCTCGTTGTGCTCCTCGAAGACCGCCGCGGACTCCTCCGCCCGGCCGAAGACCTTCACCAGGGAGTGCCCGGTGTACATCTCCTCGATGTGCGCGTTCAACTGGCCGGTGGTCTTCCACTGCTTGACGAACTGCGGCTGCGCCCGTTTGCCGACCCGGGTGGCGACCAGCAGCGTGACCGGCATGGTGACGAGCGCGACCAGTGCCAGCAGCCAGGAGATCCAGAACATCATCGCCAGCACGCCGATGATGGTCAGCAGCGCGTTCACGAGCTGACCCAGGGTCTGCTGCATGGTCTGGCCGATGTTGTCGATGTCGTTCGTGACCCGGCTGAGCACCTCGCCGCGCGGCTGCTGGTCGAAGTACGCCAGCGGCAGCCGGGAGAGCTTGTCCTCCACGTCGCGGCGCAGCCGGTACACCGCGCGGTTGATCACCTTCGTCGCGGTGCGCATCTGCATCACGCTGAACAGCGACGCGCCGAGGTACACGCACAGCGCGAGCAGCAGCACGTTGCCGATCGCGCCGAAGTCCATGCCCTGGCCGGGGGTGAAGTCGATGCCCGACAGCAGGTCGGCGACCTTGCCGTTCCCGTGCGCGCGCAGCGTGTCGAGCACCTGCTGCTTGTCGGCGCCGCGGGTCTGCCGGCCGATCACGCCGGCGAAGACCAGGTCGGTGGCGTGGCCGAGGATACGGGGCCCGGTCACCGCCAGCCCGGCGCTCGCGGTGCCGAGCACCAGCACCAGGTACGTCCAGGCCCGGTCCGGCCGCATCAGGCCGATCAGCCGCTTCAGGGAGCCCTTGAAGTCCATGGACCGCTCGATCGGGCCGCCGCCGATGAAGCGGCCCCCTCCCGGCCCGGCCACCGGTGAGGGTCCGCGCCGTGTCGGCGCCTTGGCCAGCCGGTCGCCGCCCGGGGCACCCGCCCCGGCACCTGCTCCGGCTCCTGCGCCGGCACCGCTCCCGTTCGGGCCGCTGCCCTTCGGGTCGCCGCCACTGCCGTTCGCGTGGCCGTTCGGGCTGCCGTTCGCGCGCCCGCTCACACCGTCGCTCATTAGAGGACCATCCCTTCTGCAGCCCTCTTCGGTAGGGTTGTGACCTCTCGGTCCCGGCGGGTGCATGGCCATCGTCGCGAGCCGTTCGACGGCCAGCGTGAGTTCTGCCAGCCCTGCCGGGCCGAGGCCGTCTGATCGGCTTCAGGGACACGCCCCGCAGAGGGCCGATTAATGAGCTCCCGGCAGACGACCTCACCACCGGGCAGGTGCTCCGCCAGCGGTACAGGAGTACGACGCACGTGTTCATCGGATGGGACTGGGCGACCGAAACGCACGACGTGACGGTCATGGACGACACCGGCAAACGCATCGACCGGTGGGAACCGACCCACACCGAGGAAGGGTTCGCCAAGACCCTGGCCCGGCTGCGCAAGCACGCAGATCCCGCCGACCTGCCGGTCGCCATCGAGACCACCAGGGGCCTGGCCGTCGACCGGCTCCTGGCCGCCGGGCACCCGGTGGTGCCGGTGCACCCGAACGCCTTTCACGCGATGCGGGCACGCTGGGGCGCTTCCAAAGCCAAGACCGACGCCGGCGACAGCATGAAACTCGCCGACTACCTGCGCACCGACGGCCACCTGCTGCCCCGGCTGGAGCCCACCGAGCCGGCCACTCTCGACCTGCAGGCCCTCACCCGCCAGCGCGCCGACCACATCGAGGCCCGCATCGCCGCCGTCAACCAACTCGCCGCGCTCCTGGACGAACACTGGCCCGGCGGCAAGGCAGTCTTCGGCAAGCTCGACAGCGACATCGCCCAGGCCTTCCTGGAGCGCTACCCGACCCCGGCCTCCGCCGCCAAGCTCACCGCGGGGCGCCTGGAAACCTGGTGCAAACGCCGTGGCTACTCCGGCAAGAAGCCCGGCAGCGTCCTCATCGAACGCCTGCGCTCGGCCCCCACAGCCGCCTCCCGCCTCAGCGAGACGGTCGTCGAGCACCTCATCCGTGTCCAGGTCCAGCTCGTGCACGGCATACGCGCGACCATCCGCGCCCTGGACAAGGCCATCACCGAGGCCACCGCCACGCACCCTTACGCGCCGCTGTTCGCCACCCTGCCGCGCATCGGCACGATCAGCCTCGGCCAGGTCATCGGCGAGATCGGCCCGCTCCTGGAACGCGCCCAGACCTGCGAACAGCTGATCGCCGAAGCCGGCGTCGTCCCCGTGACCCGCGCCTCGGGCAAGTCCCGCACAGTCGCTTTCCGCTTCGCGACCAACCGCAGAGCCCGCGTCGCGCTCACGACCTTCGCCGACAACAGCCGACACGGCAGCCAGTGGGCCGCCAAGATCTACGACGACGCCCGGGCCCGCAAAAAGCGGCACCCCCACGCCGTCCGAATCCTCGCCCGATCCTGGCTCCGGGTGATGTGGGCCTGCTGGCGCACCGGCACCTGCTACGACCCCGACATCCACCAAGCCAACAACAAGATCAACACGACCGCCGACGCCCCCCTGGCGGCATAGAGGTTGACTCAGGAAACTCACGCCGCCGCCTCCTGCTCGGTGAGCTGGGACAGCACGATCTCCCGGTAGGTCTCGTTGTCGCGCATCAGCTCGCTGTGGGTGCCGGTGCCGACCACGCGGCCCTCGTCGAGGACCACGATGCGGTGCGCGTCGCGGATCGTGGAGACCCGTTGGGCGACGATCACCACGGTGGCCTCGGCGGTCTCCTCCGCCAGCGCGCGGCGCAGCGCCGCGTCGGTGGCGTAGTCCAGCGCGGAGAAGGAGTCGTCGAAGAGGTAGATCTCGGGGCGCCGCACCAGGCAGCGGGCGATCGCCAACCGCTGCCGCTGGCCGCCGGAGACGTTGCCGCCGCCCTGCGCGATCGGCGCCTCCAGACCTCCTTCCAGCTTCCGGACGAAGTCCTCGGCCTGCGCGACCCTCAGCGCGTGCCACAGCTCCTCGTCGGTGGCGTCGGGCTTGCCGTAGCGCAGGTTGCTCGCCACGGTCCCGGAGAACAGGTAGGGCTTCTGCGGTACCAGGCCGACGGTCTCGGCCAGGAGCGCGGGGTCGAGCCGGGACACGTCCTCGCCGTCGACCAGTACCCGGCCGGCGGTCGCGTCGTACAACCGCGGGATCAGGCCGAGGAGGGTGGACTTGCCGCTGCCGGTGGAGCCGATCACCGCGGTGGTCTGCCCGGGCAGGGCCTCCAGGTCGACGTCGCGCAGCACCGCGGCCTCGGCGCCGGGGTAGGCGAAGGTCGCGCCGCGCAGTTCGAGGTGGCCGTGCCGGCGCAGGGTGGTGACCGGCGCGGCCGGCCGCACCACGCTGGACTCGGTGCCGAGCACCTCCTGGATCCGCTCGGCGCACACCTCGGCGCGCGGCACCATCATGAACATGAAGGTGGCCATCATGACCGACATCAGGATCTGCATCAGGTAGGTCAGGAACGCGGTGAGCGCGCCGATCTTCATACCGCCGCTGTCGATCCGGTGCGCGCCGAACCAGAGCACGGCCACGCTGGAGACGTTCACGATCGCCATCACGGTCGGGAACATCAGCGCCATCAGCCGCCCGGTGGACAGTGACACCGCGGTCAGCTCGTCGTTGGCGGCCCCGAAGCGCTGCCGCTCGTAGCCGTCCTTGACGAACGCGCGGATCACCCGGATCCCGGTGATCTGCTCGCGCAGCACCCGGTTCACGGAGTCGACGCGCTTCTGCATGGTGCGGAAGAGCGGGCGCATCCTGCGGACGATCAGGCTCACCGAGACACCGAGCACCGGGACCACGACGAGCAGCAGCGCGGACAGCGGCACGTCCTGGCCGAGCGCCATGATGATGCCGCCCACGCACATGATCGGCGCGGTCACCATCAGCGTGAAGCTCATCAGCACCAGCATCTGGACCTGCTGCACGTCGTTGGTGCTGCGGGTGATCAGCGACGGCGCCCCGAACTGGCCGACCTCGCGCGCGGAGAAGCTCTGCACCTGGGTGAAGACGGACCTGCGCAGGTCGCGGCCGACGGACATCGCGGTCCTGGCGCCGAAGTAGACCGCGCCGATCGCGCACGTCATCTGCACCACGGTCACGCCGAGCATGACCCCGCCCAGCCCGAGGATGTACCCGGTGTCACCCTTGACCACGCCGTTGTCGATGATGTCGGCGTTCAGGGTCGGCAGGTAGAGGGCGCCGATCGTGGACAGCAGCTGGAGCGTGATCAGCGTCACGATGGGACGTTTGTACGGTCTCAGGTGGGAGCGCAGGAGTCGGATCAGCACAATCAGTTACCTCGGGTTACCTCGGGTTGCCTCGGGCAGGGCACGAGCGGGGACGCGGGCAGGGCACGGGCTGGGACGCCGACCGCTAGGACGCCGCGGCCGCGCCGGGGGGTTGAGCGACCGGCCAACGTATCGTCCGCCATGCCGCCGGCGCACCGGAATAGCGGGGAGTTTGCCGGCTCGCGGGCAGGCCGTTACCCGGGCCGGCCGTCCGGGCGGTCACCCGGGCCGGCCGTGGGGCCTTCATCCGGGCCGGTCGCCCGGGTGGTCGCCTGGCCCGGCCGCCCGGCCCGGTCACGGCCCGTGCGGTCGGCCCGGTCGCCCGGCCCGTGCCCGGTGCCTCAGCGCAGCGCGTCGAAGGCGCCCGGGTGCGTGTGCTCGCGTACCGACGTGTACTGCTGGCGGACCGCGCCGCCCACGGCCGCGTCCTCGCCGGGCTCGAAGTGCCGGGCGCCCTCCAGGGGCCAGTGCGGCGGGCCGTCCTCGGTCCGCGAACCGAGGACCGCGCCGAGCGACCAGGCTGCCTGCCGGGCGGCGCCCAGCGCCGCGTACTCCCCGGCCTGCGGCACCACCACCGGCACGCCGAACAGCGGCGGCGCGATGCGCTGCACCGCGGGCAGCTCGGCGGACGGGCCCAGCAGGAACACCCGGCGCACCTCGACGCCCTTGCCGCGCAGCACGTCCAGCGCGTCGGCGAGCGCGCACAGCATCCCCTCGAACGCCGCCCGCGCCAGGTGCTCCGGCTTCATCGAGTCCCGCCGCAGCCCGCTGAGCGTGCCCGCGGTGTGCGGCAGGTCGGGAGTGCGCTCGCCCTCCAGGTACGGCAGCAGCACCAGTCCGTACGCGCCCGGCGTCGAGGTGAGCGCCAGCTCGGACAGGCCCGGCAGGTCCGTGCCGAGCAGTTCGGCGGTGCCGCGCAGGGTGCGCACGGCGTTGCGGACCTGGAGCAGCGGCAGGTGGTTGCCGGTCGCGTCGGCGTACGAGGTGACGGTGCCGGTGGGGTCCCGCAGCGCCTGCGGGTGGACGGCGAAGACGGTGCCGCCGGCGCCGAGCGAGACCACCGCGTCGCCCGGGCCCAGGCCCAGGCCCAGCGCGGCGGCCATCGCGTCGCCGGTGCCGGCCGAGATCAGCAGGCCCTCGGGGGTCTGGCCGGCCGGTTCGGCGGGTGCGAGCACGTCGGGCAGCCGGGCGCTGTGGCCCAGCGCGCGTTCCACCAGGTCCGGGCGGTACTCGCCGGTGGCCGCCGACCAGTAGCCGGTGCCGGAGACGTCGCCGCGGTCGGTCGTGCGGCGCTCGGGGCGGCCCAGTAGCTGCCAGACCAGCCAGTCGTGCGGGAGCAGCACCTCGGCGACGCGCTTGGCGGCGGCCGGTTCGTGCTGGGCCAGCCAGCGCAGCTTGGCCACGGGGTAGGACGCCTGCGGCACCGCGCCGACGGCCTCGGCCCAGCCGGCCGGTCCGCCCAGCTCCTCCACCAGTTCCGCGGCCTGCACCTGGGCCCGCTTGTCGCCGCGCAGCAGCGCCGGGCGCACCGTCACGCCGCCGGCGTCCAGGGCCAGCAGGCCGTGCTGCTGTCCGGCGATGCCGATCGCCTGCACGCCTTCCAGCACGCCGCCGGACGCCGCCTCGCCCAGCGACAGCAGCCACGCCTCGGGGTCGGTCTCGGTGGGCTTCGCGCCGTCGTCGTCGAGGGGGTGCGGGGCGTGGCCCTGGCGCAGCACGGCCCCGGTGTCCGTGTCGCACACGACGATGGTGGTGCCCGTGGTCGAGCTGTCTATGCCGGCGACTTTCCCCATGCGCTGATGATGCCGTACGGCGGGCCCGGCGCGCGCGCCTCCTCCGGATCGGGTGCGCGCCAAGCCGCCCGGCCTGTCGGCGCGGGCGGCCTCGCGGAGGGTGGGACGGGCCCTCGGGGCGGGTCAGGTGTTCGAGGTGCCCCAGTCGCTGTCGGGGGTGTTGCCGTTGCGGCTCGCCCGGATCCTCCCGGCGAGGGCGTCGGGCATCCGGTCGCCGACCTTGGCGGTGACCGTCTCCTTGGCCTTGCCCGCCGCGGTGCGGCCCTGCTGCACCGCGGATTCCGCGGTGTTCCGCACCGCCGGGTTCTGCGCGAACTTCCGGGCGGTCTCGCGCAGCTGTTCGTACCGCTCGCGTCCGGCGCGGGCGCCGAGCACGAAACCGACCAGGGCTCCGGTGATGAACGTCAGCCGGTAGCGCATGGCTCCACCCTTCCTCACTCAGATTCTGCGGGACTCCTGGACGCCTACCCTGCGTCGTGGGGGACAACCCCCCGCAAGCGGTTGGCGGAGCACCCCCCCGCTTGCGCTAATGTATGTGTCGCACCGACCGTGCGCCCGCCGGGGAGATCCCTGTGGGTGCATTCGGCGCACGCAGCGCGATCCCCTGTAGCTCAATTGGCAGAGCAGCCGGCTGTTAACCGGCAGGTTACTGGTTCGAGTCCAGTCGGGGGAGCTGATCCCCTGTAGCTCAATTGGCAGAGCAGCCGGCTGTTAACCGGCAGGTTACTGGTTCGAGTCCAGTCGGGGGAGCGCGGGATCAGGACCCTTCGGGGTCCTTTTTCGTCTCCGGCCGCCTCCGGGCCGTCAGTTCGGCCCGCGCCCCGTCCACCTGACGATGCGTCCGTACACCCGCGAGGGCGACAGATCGTATGAGCGGCTATGCTGCGGCAGACGGCGCGCACGGCACGCCGTACGGGGCGGTAGCTCAGCCGGTTAGAGCAGCGGACTCATAATCCGTCGGTCGTGGGTTCGAGTCCCACCCGCCCCACCCCGCCGCACCCCGCCCCGGCGGGCCCACCTGCGAGGACCCGTCCGCCGGGCCCTGCCGTGGCGGCCCGGGAGGCGCCGGCGGGGCGGAGCGGGGCCCGCCCGGACCCGGGTACCCCGATCGGACGAGTCCGGCGCCGGCGCGGACCGCGCCACCCGGTCCGGGCACGCGCGGCGCCCCCCGGCGACCGGCTCAGTAGATCCCCTCGATCACGCGCTCCCCTCCGAACTCCTGGACCGGCCGCGGTCCGGCCACCGAGTCGCCGACGTGCCCGGCCGGCGCCTCGATCCGGATGGCGGTGTCCCGCTCCAGGTTGTTCGGCAGGAACCAGCCCTTGCTCAGGTGGTTCATGACGACCTGGCCGCGCCGGCCGTACTCCACCGGTGCGCGGGTGGCGGGGTCGACCACGCGGAAGGTGACGACGGGGCTGCGCGTGTCGTAGACGACCTCCTCGCCCGGGCCGGTCCCGGGCCGCTCCCGGGCGCCGTCCAGGATCAGCGCGCTGTTGTACCGGCTGGTCATCCGGACGTTCGGGAAGGACTCGTACATCAGCCGGAAGCGCTGGTCCACGTCCATGTGCGCCCCGCCCCAGAACACCAGCTCGACCTTCTCGTCGATCAGCGCCGCCAGCCGGGGCCGCCGTGCGCAGGCGCCGAGCAGCGGCGGGGTGGTGACCAGCAGCCCGACGTCCTGGCTCGCCAGCACGTGCTCGATCTGGTCGAGGACGTGCTCGACGTAGGCCGCCGCCTCGTCGGCCATGCCCCGGCCGATCAGCTTCTTCACCCAGCGCGGGTCGAGGTCGACGGCGAACTTGACGGTGTTCTGCCGTGCGACGGCGTAGTCGTACATGCAGCCGATCTTGTGCGGGCCCGTCGGCGCCGCGATGAGGATGTTGGACGGCGGGCGCCCGGCGAACTGCGGGCCGGCCAGCATGCGGTCGATCGAGGCCTCCAGCCAGTCCGGCATCATGATCACGCGCTTGGGCGCGCCCGTCGTGCCGCCGGTCTCGAAGACCCGGGGCGCCGGGGGCCGCGGGCCGTAGCCGCGGGGGACCAGGTCCTGCACGGGCACGTCGCGCAGCTCGTCCGCGACGTTGGGGAACAGGGCGAGGTCGTCGTAGGTGCGCACGTCCCGCAGCGGGGAGAAGTCCAGGCTCCTGGCCCGCCGGAGCCAGAACGGAGAGCCGGTCTCCTCGCCGAAGTGCCACTCCAGGGCGGCCCGCAGGTACGCCTCGGGGTCGTCCGGGTCGGCGGCCGGGTCCAGGATGTCCCACCGCCGGTCGGTCGTGGTGCTCGTCATCAGGTGTCTCCGTCCGCTTCCGCCGCCGTGTTCCGGGTCGCCGCACCGCTGGTCGGTCCGGTCACGCGATCTCGATGAGGTTGAGGGTTCTGGCCAGTTGGAGCACCTGCTTCGCCCGCGCGACCGCGGGCGGCCCGACCATGCGTCCGCTGGGGGTGATGACGATCGACCGGTCGGCCTCCGCCGCGATCCGGGCCGCCTCGCAGATCGAGCGGGCGTCGTCGATCTCGTCGGGGGTCGGGGTGTACACGTCGTGGATGATCGGGATCTGCGCCGGGTGGATCGCCATCCGGCCGATGAAGCCGAGGCCGCGGCCGTGCCGGCTGGTGACCAGCAGGCCGTGCGGATCGCGGGGCTCGGGGTACACGCTCTGGCAGGGGCTCGGCAGGCCGGCCGCGCGGGAGGCGACGATCACCCGGGCCCGGGCGGCGTCCATCGTCGGGCTCTCCGGCGCGGCGCCGAGGTCGGCCCGCAGGTCCGACTCGCCGAGGCCGAGCATGCCGACCGAGGGGGACGCCGTCGCCAGCGCGTAGGCGTTCTCCAGGGCGGCGGCCGACTCGATCAGCACGTGGACGACCGCGGCGCTGCCGGCCTGCCGGAGCAGGTACGCCGCACGCCGCACGTCGTCGGGCGAGCCGGCCTTGGCCAGCCGCACCCCGGCCAGGCCCTCGCCGGCCACCGCGCGCACGTCGGCGTCGCACAGCCCGGACTCGGCGGAGTTCACCCGCACGTACGTCGGCTTGGGCACCGGAGCCGCGGTGATGGCGGCGACGATGTCCCGCGCCGCGGCCTTCTGCGGCGCGGGGACGGCGTCCTCGAGGTCGAGGATCACCGCGTCGGCGCCGGAGGCGTAGGCGCGGGCGATCCGGTCCGGCTGGTTGCCGGGCACGTACAGGCAGCTTCGGAAGACCGCGTGCTTGTGGGGGAGGAGGCTCATGACCGTCCGTTCCGTGCCGGCGGGCCCGCCGCCCCGGCCCCGTCGATGCTGTGGAGCACCTCGTCGGTGTGTTCGCCGAGGCGCGGGCCGCTCCATCGGATCCGCCCCGGTGTGGCCGAGAGGCGGAACGGCAGGCCCGGCATGCGGACGGTGCCGAGTTCGGCGTCGGGCACGTCGACCGCGACGCCGCGCGCCCGCACCTGCGGGTCGGCGAGCACGTCGTCGATCTCGTAGACGGGCGCCACCGACGCCTCGGCCCGCTCGAACGCCTCGAGGACCTCGTCCCGGTCGCGGGCGGAGATCCACCGGCCGACCGCGTCGTCGATGAGGTCGTGGTGCCGGGCCCGGCCGGCGCCGTCGGCGAACCAGGGCCGCGCGCACAGGTCCGGACGGCCGACGAGCCGGACGACGCGTTCGGCCACCGAGTGCGCGGGGGCCGACACGGCCACCCAGCGTCCGTCCGCGCACCGGTAGACGTTCCTCGGCGCGCTGTTGTGCGAGCCGTTCCCCACCCGGGCCGGCTTGACGCCCAGCTTGTCGTAGACGGTGATCTGGGCTCCCAGCGCCCCGATGAGGGTTTCGGTGATCGCGACGTCGGCGGTCTGGCCGGCGCCGGTGCGGTCGCGGCCCCGGAGCGCGATCAGCACCGCGAGCGCGGTGTGCAGGCCGGCCACCGCGTCGCCGAGCGGGAACGCCGGCAGCATCGGCGGGCCGTCCGGCTCGCCGGACATCGCCGCCAGGCCGCTCATGGCCTCCGCGAGGGTGCCGAAACCGGGCCGGCGCGCGTAGGGGCCGTCCTGCCCGAAGGCGGTCACCCGGGCGAGGACCAGCCGCGGGTTGGCCTCGGTGAGCCGGTCCGGACCCAGGCCCCACCGTTCGAGCGTGCCCGGCCGGAAGTTCTCGATGACGACGTCCGCCCGCGCGGCAAGGCGGACGAAGCGCTCCGCGTCCCGGCGCTCGTGCAGGTCCAGGACGACGCTCTTCTTGTTCCTGCTGAGGGTCTTCCACAGCAACGGCACGTCGTTGTACGTGTGGCCGTACCGGCGGAGCGGATCCCCGCCCGGTTGCTCGATCTTGATGACGTCGGCGCCGAAGTCGCCGAGGACGCGCGCCGCGAACGGTCCGGCGAACAGCGTGGACGCGTCGATGACCGATAGCCCGGCCAAGGGCAGGGGGGTGTCTGGCACGGTGACCCTTCTCGTCGTCGTGTTCCGCTTGTCTGCGTGACGGCTCCGCGTGACGGCTCCGCGTGACGGCTCCGCGTGGCGGCCGGGCGGCCCTGGCGGCCGAGTCACGCGTGACCGCCGTGACCGCCGTGACTGCCGTGACCGCCCACCGCCCTGTCCGCCGTGACGCCCGGCGCGGGCCGGGGCTCAGTGCCGGGGGGCGTGGTCGCGCAGCGCCTCGGCGACCTGTGCGGGCCGGCCGTCGGAGGTCAGCCGCCACACCCGGCGGGCGAGTTCCGCGGCCGCTTCCCCGTCCACCGCGCGCCGCGCGTTCGACCGGAACTTCGCGGTCAGCTCGTCGGGCGACAGCGGGTCGGCCGGGCCGCCGCGGTTGTTCCTGACCCGCTCGCGCAGCACCGTCCCGTCGGCCATCCGCACGGTGAGCACCGCGGGGAACTGGTGCGGGAAGGCCGCGGTGCACTCGGCGTCGGCCTCCACCCGCACCTTGTCCGCCAGCGCCAGCCGCGCGGGGTCGGCCACCGCGCGGTCGGTGAAGTCGTCGTGGCCCAGCCCGAGACCGCCGCCGCCGAGCAGCGCCGCGGCGATGGTGTAGGGGCCGCTGAAGGCGGCGTGGTAGCCGGAGCGGGGCCGGCGCTTCTCCTCGGCCGGCTCGCCGATGGTGCGCAGCACCGGCTCGGGCACGCCCAGGACGATCCCGGTGACGGCCCCGGGATCGGCGCCGGAGCGGCGTATCCGCAGGGCGGCGTCCACCCCCGCGTGGGTGAAGTGGTTGCAGGGGTACGGCTTGTAGAAGATCCGGTCGATCTCCCACCGCTCGCCGAGCCCCTCGGTGACCGCGTCGAGGGCGAACCGCTCGCCGCAGAACGCCCGCAGCAGCCCGAACCGCCCCTCCAGCACGGTGGGCGGGCCGGTCAGGCCGTGCCGCGCCAGGTCCGCGGCGACCACGCCCGCGTGCGCCGCCCAGCCGCAGTGCACCCGCTTGACGGTGCCGCCGGTGCGGTTGGCCTCGATGATGCCGGAGCTCATGCTGCTCGCGATGCCGATCGCCGAGGTCAGCTGATCGGCCGTCAGCCCGCGCAGCATGCCGGCGGCCACCGCCGCTCCGACGGTGCCGCAGATCGCGGTCGCGTGCTGCCCGCGGTCGAAGAACACCGAGTTCGCGTGCTCGGCGTCGTAGCCGGCCATGCCCAGCCGGCAGGTCACCTCGATGCCGACGGCCGCCGCGTCCAGGAACGCCGGACCGCGGGCGCCGGTCACCTCGGCGACGGCGAGCGCGGCCGGCACCACCGCGGCCGACGGGTGCAGCACCGACGGGAGGTGGGTGTCGTCGAAGTCCATGCTGTGCGCGAGCGTGCCGTTGACCAGTGCGGCCGAGGGGGCGGGCAGCCGGGTGGCCGACCCGACGGCGGTGGCGTCCGGCGCGCCGCCCCACTCCCGCACCGCGGCGGTGGTCGCCCTGGCCGGCAGTTCGGGCAGCGCCGCGAGGCAGTTGCCCAGCAGGTCCAGGACCCGGCCGGCGACGTCGTCGCGCAGCCGGGCCGGCAGGCCGTCGCGGCGCACGCGCGCGGCCAGCGCGGCCAGGCGCTCGGCGGGGGTCGCGCTCACGCGCCCACCACCGCGACCGGCCGGATCGGGGAGCCGGTGCCGCCGACGATGCGCAGCGGGGCCACCACGATCACGAACTCGGTCAGGCCCTCGGCCGCGGCCTGCTCCAGGTTCAGGTGCTCCATCAGGTAGATGCCGTGCTCCACCAGCAGCAGCCGGTGCACCGGCAGTACCCGGTGGCCGTCGCCCGCCGGGATCTGCTCGTAGGCCGTCGTGTCCGCGCCGGTGGCCGCGACGGCGCGCGCCGCCAGCCATCCGGCGGCCTCCACGGTGACGCCCGGCACCCCGGAGGCGTGCCCGAGGTAGGCCACCGGGTCCGCGAAGGTGCGGGCCCACCCGGTGCGCACCAGGGCGACGTCGCCCGGCCCGGGCAGCACGCCGGCGCGTTCCGCCGCGTCGGCCAGGTCCTGCCGGGTGACGCCGTATCCGGCCGGAAGCACGTCGACGCCGTGGACGGCCGCCACGTCGAGCAGCACGGCCCGGGTGACCAGCGGCGGGATGTGCTCCGCGCCGTGGCGGGCGAAGGAGCCGCCCGCCTGGGCCGCGGCCGCGTCCACGCCGCCGTGCAGCCTGCCGTCGTGGCTGACGTGCGCGAGGGCGTCGATGTGCGTGCCGACGTGCCCGCCGGTGACGATCAGCTCGCTGCTCGCGGAGCCGCCGTCCGGGCGGAGGGTGTCGCCGTGCCGGCGGGTCAGCGCCATCCGGAAGCCGGGGTGGTTGGGCGAGCACGGCATCCCGGTGAACAGCGGTTGGCCCAGGTCGACGGTGCGCACCCCCCGGGCGATCCCGGCCAGGAGTGCGGTGGTGACGGCGGCGGTCGCGGCGCCGTGCGTGGGGTCGGTGACGGCGTCGGTCGCGGCGCCGTGCGTGGGGTCGGTGACGGCGTCGGTCGCGGCGCCGTGCGCGGGGTCGGTCACGGTGCCGGTCGCGGCGGCGTGCGTGGGGTCGTTGCTCGGCATCTTTCCTTCGGCTCCTTCCGGTTCCCCGGCGCGCGGCGCGGCCGGCGTCCGCGGGGCCGCGTGCGGGGGAGCCGCCGGCGGGGGGAACGGTGAGGGGGACGGTGGGGTGCGGGGCATCAGCGGGGTGCCGCGATCCGGTGCGTGACCGGCCGCTGCGGGGTCCACGGCTCCCAGCGCGGGCGTCCGTGCCTGGCGAGCGCCATGAGCGCGTCCTGCTCCCGGGCGGCGACGATCCGGTCGGCCGCGGTGCCGTCGGTGCCCTCCGGGTCGGCGAACAGCGCCGCGGTGTCGGTGCCGTGCACGGGACGCGACGCGAGGTGCGGGTTCGTCCGCGCGAAGTGCGAGGTGGTCGGGGCGTAGGCGAACTCCTGCGCCCACACGCTGCCCCCGGAACGGTGCACCGCGCGCACCAGCCGGTCGGCGGGCTCCCAGAAGCACGTCCGGGAGATCCTCCTGATCTTCTCGTCCTGGTCGAGGGACGGGTCGCCGCCGACCAGCATGTCGTAGGTGCGGTCGACCGCCGCCTCGCCGAAACCGGCGTACAGCCCCGCCTCGTCCGAGGTCACCGACACCAGGACCGGCACGTCCGGCCCGCCGGTCCCGCGCGGCGCGCCGATCGCGTCGAGCGGCTGCTCGGGCAGCACGTCGCCGTCGACGACCGGGCCGTAGCGGACGGTGGCGCCCTGTTCGAGCAGCTTGCGGTGGATGTGCCGCAGCCCCGCGTTCGGCAGCCGCACCAGGTCCTCCGGGGTGCTCGCCAGCGGACCGGCCGCGGCGAGGAACTCCCCGGCGAAGCGGACGGCCTCCTCCCGGGGGATCGGGGCCTCGGCGTTGCCGCTGTAGACCGCCGCCTGGTGGAACAGCCCGCGGGCGGAGGGCGTGGCCAGCAGCGTCGCCACGTCGGAACCGCCCGAGGACATGCCGAACAGCGTGACGTTGGCCGGGTCGCCGCCGAACCCGGCGATGTTCTCCCGTACCCAGCGCAGCAGCAGGACCTGGTCGAGGATCGCGAGGTTCGCGCTGTCCTTGAAGGCCGGGTCGTGGCCGCCCAGGTAGAGCCATCCCCACGGGCCCAGGCGGTAGTTGGCGGTCACCACGACCGCGCCCTGGCGGGCGGCGAGGTGCCACGGGTCGACCCAGGTGCGGCCGCTGCCGTACACCCGGCCGCCGGCGTGCAGCCACACCAGGACCGGGCGGGGCTCGTCGCGGGGTGAGCCGGTGGACCAGATGTTCAGGTTCAGGCACTGCTCGTCCTCGACGTCGTCAAGAGGGACGAGGGCCCAGGTCGTGCCGAGCTGGATCGGCAACTGCCAGCTGACGGGGCCCCAGTGGTGCGCGGTGATCCGCCCGGCCGGCTCGGCGGGGACCGGTGGCCGGAACCGCCGCTCGATCCGGCCGTAGGGCACGCCGCGCCAGTTCGGCGTGCCCCGGTCCAGGAAGCCGTGGGCCGGTCCGGACGTGGTCTGGACTGTCAGGTCGCTCTCGGTGTGGTCACGCATCGGGTGCCGTCTCCGAATCCTCAGGGCAGCGGTCTTTCCTCGGTGGCCGGACCACGGGGCGCCGGCCGTTTCGCCAGTCGCCCGCGGTCGGGGCGGGGTGTACGGGCCCGCGTCCGCGGGCGGGGCGGGTCCTGCGCCCGGGCGGGGCAGGGCGTACGGACCCCCGCGCGGGCGGGGGAGGGTCGGCGCTCCGGTACCGCGCGGTGCGCACCCTGGCCGGACCCCGCGCGGGCGGGGGCGGGTCACGCGGCGTGCGCGCGGACGTCGTCCAGCAGCCGGGCCTGGCGCAGCGTCTCCTCGGCCGGGGCGGAGCCGGCGCGCACCGCGGCGGCGAAGGCGGCGATTGCGGCGGCCACCTGGTCGTGCGGGGCGAGCCGGATCTCCTCCCGCTGTCCGCCCCGGTGCAGCCCGATCACCGGGACGAGGTCGGCGGGCGGGGTGAACGCGCGGTCCACCGTGATCCGCCCGGTGCTGCCCCGCAGTTCGTACCGGGACAGGTACGCCTGCCCGATGCCGAAGGCGACCTGCGCGGTCGGGCCCTCGCGGGTGCGCAGGAGGGCGGCGCCGGACGTCTCGACCTCGCGGCCGTCCTCCCGGGCGAGCACCGCCCCGGCGACCTCCAGCCCGGGGCCGAGAAAGTGCAGGGCCGCGCGCAGCGGGTAGACGCCGACGTCGGCCAGCGCGCCGCCGCCCAGTTCGGGCCGGTAGCGGATGTCGGTGTCCGGCAGCGCGGGAATGCTGAACGCGGCGTGCAGCGAACGCAGTTCGCCGATCGCGCCGTCGGCCACCAGGCGCCGTACCGCCGCGTGCCGCCGGTGGTGGACGAACAGGACGTTCTCCATCAGCGCCAGCCCGCGGTCCCGGGCCAGGTCCAGCAGCCGCCCGGTGCGGGCGGCGCTCGCGGTGAGGGGCTTCTCCGCGAGCACGTGCTTGCCGGCGTCGAGCGCGGCCTCGGCCCACCGGTCGTGCAGCGAGGCGGGCAGCGGCACGTAGACCGCGTCCACCTCGTCGAGTTCCAGCAGCCCGGCGTAGCCGCGCACCGCGCGGCCGCCGAAGCGCTCCGCGACCCGCTCCGCCGCCGCCAGCCGCCGGCTGGCGACGGCGACGACCTCGGTGTCCGGACCGGCCGCGAAACCGGGGAGCATCCGGCGCACCGCGATGTCCGCGCAGCCGAGCACCCCGATGCGCACCGGTGTGCTCACCGGCCGGCCGGCTCGGCCGCGTTGAGGCGCGCCAGCAGGCTGCGGCCCTGGACGTTGAGGTAGTGGCCGTGGCGGACCAGCGAGGTGAGCTGCGCCGGGGTGACCCAGGCGAAGCCGGGCGGCGGGTCCTGCGGCGCGTCGGACTCGTCCGCGTCCACGATCAGGTAGCGGCTCTCCGCGTTGAGGAAGCGCCCGCCCTCCTCGGAGTGGATCGCCTCGTAGCGGATGCGGTCCGCGGGCGCGCGCAGCACCGTGTCGAGGAACAGCGGCCGGTCCGGCGGGGCGAGGTGGGCGTAGTTGTCCGGGGTGCACTGCACCGTGGGGCCCAGCTCGATGGTGTCGAGGAAGCCGCCCTCGACGCGGGCGGCCACCAGGACGTGGCGCACGCCGTCGAACGCGCGGGACAGGAAGGCGGTGACGCCCTGGCCCACCGGTTCGAAGAGCGGCTGGGTCCATCCGGTGACCTCGCGGTTGCCCGCCCGCACCGACACCGCCACGACCCGGAAGTAGCGGCCGTCCTCGTGCTCGATGGTGCTCTCGCCGCGCTTCCACCGGGGGACGGAGGCCAGCGGGACCCGCTCGGTGCGCACGTCGTGCCGGGCGCGCTCCCCGGTGATCCAGGAGGACAGCTCGATGTCGCTGAGCAGCGCGCGCGCCGCGGTGTCCGGGTGCGGCAGGCAGGACAGCACGGTGCGCGAGTCCATGTTCACCACGTTGTCCCGGTGCAGCAGCGCGCTGATCTGGCCGAGGGTGAGCCAGCAGAAGTCGTCGAGCAGCGGCACGTCGCCGGTGGCCTCGACGATCATGTTCCGGTTGGACTTCCGGTAGAACCACGAGCCGTGCTCGGACTGGAGCACGTCGGCGATGACGCGGCCGCGGCGCGGACCGGCGAAGTACTCGATGTACTTCACGTCCGCGCCCTTGTGGGCCTTGGTGTAGTTGCTGCGGGTGGCCTGGACGGTGGGGGAGAGCTGGAGCAGGTTCGGGTTGCCCGGCTCCATCTTGGCCTGCATCAGGAAGTGCGGCACCCCGTCGAACTCCTTGACGAGGATGCCGAGGATGCCGACCTCGGGCTGCTTGATGATGGGCTGGTACCAGTCGGCGTAGGGGCCGTCCCCGAAGGGGCCGGCCTCCTCCGTGACGTGCAGTCCCTCGACGGTGAAGAAGCGGCCGCTGCGGTGGCCGAGGTTGCCGGTGCGCTCGTCGAACGACCAGCCGTCCAGCTCCGCGAACGGGATGCGCTCCACGCGGAAGTCGGTGGCCCGGCCGCGCTCGGCCAGCCAGGCGGCGAAGTCCCCGGTGCGCAACTGGACGCCTTCCTCGGCCGCGGCGGACAGCGCGATGCGGGAGCGCAGGCGCGCGTCCACACGCGCCTGGAGCGGGGGACGGAGGGGCGGGGAAAGCATCAGGGGTCTCCCTGGGTTCGGTGCGCCGGGTCCCGGCGGTCGGACGCGGCGGCGCGGGGGCGGTGGGACGCGGGCGGCTGCCCGCTCGGGACGGTCGGTGCGGGCGGCTGCTCCGGACGGCCGGCCGGCTCAGCCGTGCGAGGCCGCGAACTCCTTGATCGAGGCGGAGACGTAGTCCAACATCTCGTCGGTGAGCGCCGGGTAGACCCCGATCCAGAAGGTGTGGTCGGCGATGACGTCGCTGTTCTCCAGCCCGCCCACCACCCGGAACGGCCGCCCGATGTAGGCCGGGTGCCGGGTGAGGTTGCCGGCGAACAGCCGGCGGGTGCCGATCTTGCGGGCTTCGAGGAAGGCCACCAGCTCGGCGCGGCTGTACGCCGCCCGGGGATCGACGGTGAGCACGAAGCCGAACCAGCTCGGGTCGGAGCGCGGGGTGGCCTCGGGCAGCAGCAGGCCGGGCACCCCGTCCAGACTGTCCCGCAGCCGCCGCCAGTTGCGCTTCCGGGCCGCGATGAAGTCGTCGAGCCTGGCCAACTGGCTCAGGCCCAGCGCCGCCTGGATGTCGGTCGCCTTCAGGTTGTAGCCGACGTGGGAGAAGATGTACTTGTGGTCGTACCCGGCAGGCAGGGTGCCCATCTGGTACGAGAAGCGCTTGAGGCACTTGTCGTTCTCGCCGGGCTCGCACCAACAGTCCCGGCCCCAGTCCCGCAGCGACTCCACGATCCGGGCCAGGCCCAGGTCCGAGGTCAGCACGCAGCCGCCCTCGCCCATCGTGAGGTGGTGCGCCGGGTAGAAGCTGACGGTGGCCATGGCGCCGAAGGAGCCGGTCAGCTTCCCGTCGTACCGCGAGCCGACCGCGTCGCAGTTGTCCTCGATCAGGAACAGGCCGTGTTCCTCGGCGAGTCGGGCGATCTCGGTGACGGGGAACGGGTTGCCCAGCGCGTGCGCGACGATGATCGCCCGCGTCCTCGGCCCGATCGCGGCGGCCACCCGGTCGGCCGTCGTGTTGCAGGTGGCGAGGTCCACGTCCACGAAGACCGGCACGAGGCCGTTCTGCAGGATCGGGTTGACGGTGGTCGGGAAGCCCGCCGCGACGGTGATCACCTCGTCGCCCGGCCGCAGCCGGCGGTCCCCCAGGACGTGCGAGGTCAGCGCCGACACGGCCAGCAGGTTCGCCGACGAACCGGAGTTGGTCAGGTGGGCCTTGCGGCGCCCCATCCGCCGGGCGAAGGAGGACTCGAACGAGCGGGCGCTGCGCCCGGCCGCGATGCGCATGTCCAGCGCGGCCTCCACCAGGGCCGCGCGGTCCGTCTCGTCCAGCACCGCGCCGGACGGCCAGATCTCCGTCGTGCCGGGCACGAACTCCCGTTCCGGGGAGACCTCCTGGTGGTGCCGGCGGACGTCCTCGAGTATCCGTTCCTTGCGGTCGCTCACGGTGACTCCTCCTCCGGGTGCGGTGCGTGGACCGTGCCGCCGAGCGGTGGCCGGTCCGGCGGCAGTACGGGCGCGAGCAGGTCGCGCAGCGAGTCGTCGAGGTCCCGGCGCGGGCGCCAGCCCAGCAACCGCCCGGCGCGCGCGATCTCCAGCCGCTGCCAGGCGACGTCGGTGCGCGAGGACGGGGACAGCGGTTCCTCGACGACCGGGACCCGGATGCCGCTCAGCGCGACCATCCGGTCGATCAGCCCGCGCATCGGGACCGCCTCGCCGCGGCCCACGTTGACCACCCGGCCCGTGACGGCCGCCCCCGGCGCCGTGGCCGCGGCCAGCACCGCCGCGGCGGCGTCGCGCGCGTCCACCAGGTCGCGGGCGGCGCGCAGCGGCGGGAGCCGCAACTCGGCGGCCCGCCCGCCGCGTCGGACGGCGTGCGCGGCCGCGCCGAGGTGGGCCGCGACCCGGCCGAAGAGGCTGCCCTCCGGCACCCCGGACCCGATCACGTTGGCGAGCCGGAGCACCACCGCGTCCACGCCCCGCTCCTGTACGGCGCCCAGCACGGCCCGGGTGCCCAGCAGCTTGGTCCGCCCGTAGGCGGTGACCGGGGCGGGCGGGTGGTCCTCACCGGTGCCGGCGTCCGGCGCGCCGGCCCCGTACTCGTGGACGGTGCCGAGCTGGACGAGCCGCGGCGGATCGCCGGGCATCGAGGCGAGCGCGGTGAGGAGGCGCTCGACCAGCGCGGCGTTGCCCGCCGCCATCTGCTCCTCGTCCGACCGCCAGACCTGGCCGGCCGCGTTGACCACCACGTCGGCGCCGGCCTCGCCGAGCATCCCGGCGATGCGCCCGGGCGTCGCCGCGAGCAGGTCGAGGCGCAGCGGCGGGCGCACCCGCGCGCCGGCGTGCCCGCCGGTGCGGGAGACCGGCAGCACGCTCGCGCCGAGCGCGGCGAAGCCCTCGACGACGTGGCGGCCGACGAATCCGGTACCGCCCAGGACGACCACGCGCAGCCCGGCCACCGGGCGGGCGTCAGACCGCATGGCGCGCCCCGTCCTCATGGCGCGCCCCGTCCGCGGGGTTCTCGCCGGGCGCGGGGCTCTCGCCGTGCGCGGCGGCCTTCCACCAGTCCGGGTTGTCCCGGTACCAGGCGACCGTCTCGGCCAGACCGGTCGCGAAGTCCGTCCGCGGGGCGTAGCCGAGCTGCTCGCGGATCTTCGAATCGTCGATCGAGTACCGCAGGTCGTGCCCCCTGCGGTCCGGCACGCGGCGGACCATCTCCTCGCCGGCGCCGGTCAGGTCGAGCAGCGCCTCGGTCAGCGCGAGGTTCGTGTACGCGTTGCCGCCGCCGATGTGGTAGACCTCGCCGGGCTGGCCGTGGTTGAGCACCAGGTGGACGCCGCGGCAGTGGTCGTCCACGTGCAGCCACTCGCGGACGTTGCGCCCGTCGCCGTACAGCGGGACCCGGCGGCCCTCCAGCAGGTTCGTGACGAACCGCGGGATGAGCTTCTCGGGGTGCTGGAAGGGGCCGTAGTTGTTGGAGCAGCGCGTGACGGACAGGTCCACGCCGTGGGTGCGCCAGTAGGCCCGCGCGACCAGGTCCGCGCCGGCCTTCGAGGCGGCGTACGGCGAGTTGGGCGCCAGCGGGCACTCCTCGGTCCAGGAGCCCTCCTCGATCGAGCCGTACACCTCGTCGGTGGACACGTGCACGACGCGTTCCACGTCGCTGTCCAGCACGGCGTCCAGCAGGGTCTGGGTGCCCAGGACGTTCGTGCGGAAGAAGGCGCCGGCGTGCTCCAGGGAGCGGTCGACGTGGGACTCGGCCGCGAAGTGGACCACCGCGTCGTGGCCCGGCAGGAGTTCGGCGAGCAGGTCGCGGTCGCAGACGTCGCCGTGGACGAACGCCAGCCGCTCGTGCGCGGCGGGCAGGTTGTCCCGGTTGCCGGCGTAGGTCAGCTTGTCCAGGGCGGTGACGTGGGCGCCCGCCCACCCGGCGTAGGCGTCGGCGAGCAGTTCGCGGACGAAGTGGGAGCCGATGAAGCCGGCCGCTCCGGTGACCAGGATTCTCATGCCGCCACCTCCACCCGGGTGTGGTCCCCGACGACCAGGCAGTGGTGGTCCGCGCCGGCGCCGGTGGTGCCGACCAGGGCGGCCCGCCCGATCAGCGAGTCGCGCAGGCCGAGGACGCCGGTGACCTTCGCCCCGTCCAGGGCCATGGAGCTCTCCAGCCGGCTGCCAGCGACCACGCAGTTCCGCCCGATCGAGGTGTACGGGCCCACGTGGCTGTCCTCCACGACGGTGCCGGCGCCGATGATCGCCGGACCCTGGACCAGGGACCGCAGCACGCGCGCCCCCGCCTCGACCACGACCCGGCCGACCAGGACGCTGGCGTCGTCGACGTGGCCGCCGACGCGCCGTCCCAGGCGGTCGAGCAGGCGGCTGTTGCACTCCAGGACGCCCTCGACCTCGCCGGTGTCCTTCCAGTACCCGTCGTACTGGCCGGCCCGGACGTCCGCGCCTGAGGAGACCAGCCACTGGATCGCGTCGGTGATCTCCAACTCGCCCCGGGCGCTGGGCCCGATGGCCCGCACCGCCTCGTGGATGGCCGGTGTGAAGAAGTACACGCCGATGAGCGCCATGTCGCTGCGCGGGTGCGCCGGCTTCTCCGCCAGGGCCAGCACCTCGCCGTCGGGGCCGAGTTCGGCGACCCCGAAGGAGCGCGGGTCGGGCACCTTGTGGACGACGACCTGGGCGGCCGGGCGGTGGGCGGCGAACTGCTCGGCGATGCCGGTGATCCCGTCGGGCAGCATGTTGTCGCCCAGGTACATCACGAAGTCGTCGTCGCCGAGGAAGCCGCGGGCGACGGACACCGCGTGGGCCAGGCCGCGCGGCGCGTCCTGGGGGATGTAGGTGATGCGCAGCCCGAACCGGGAGCCGTCGCCGAGCACGGCCTCGATCTCGGGCCCGCGGTCGCCGACGACGACGCCGGCCTCGGTCACCCCCAGGTCCCGGACACCCCGCAGCACGTGCACCAGGACGGGGGTGTTCGCGATGGGGATGAGCTGTTTGGGCATCGAGTAACTGAACGGCCGCAGGCGGGTACCGGAGCCGCCTGCGAGCACCAGAGCCTTCATCGAGAGGTCCTCTCGGGTTCGTGTGTTCGTGCCGTGGAGCCGGCCGAGGGGCGTTCGGGCCGGCCGGACGCCCCACGCGGGAAAGCCCGGGCCCGCCGACGGGACGGGCGGGCCTCGCGCGGACATGACGGAGCCCCCGCCGGCACGGGCGGGGGCTGACTGAGGGGAACCGCGGCCTTCGGAGGACCGCTCGATCTCACGTGCCGGGCACGTTTCCGGCGGGCGTCGAAAGCCGTCGGTGTATGACCGCCGCCCCTTTTCGCCCGCGCCCGATCCTGCCGTTCCTTCCCCTTTCCTTTCCGTTCCCTCCGGTTCCTGATTACCCGCGCGCGGTCGCCGGCGGAATGTTGTGGTTGGAGCGGAACAGGTTGGACGGGTCGTATTCCGCCTTGACCCGGGTGAGCCGTTCCCACGTGGCGCCGGGATACATCGCGTTTTGGACCTGTTCCGCGTCCGCGGCCGCCACGAAGTTGGCGTAGGAGCCGGAGTCCGACTGCCGGATGGCGGCCGCGAACTCCTCGACCCACGCCTCGTGCACGTCGGGCTCGCCGGTGTGGACGGCGGCCAGGTGGGCCATGATCCGGCTGCGCCGGTGGGCGAAGGCGGTGGCCTCGGACGGGACCCGCGCCAAGGCGCCGCCGAGCACCCGCAGTTGCGCCGAGGCCATCCGCGCGGTCGAGGTGCTGATCCGCTCCACGATGGTCTCGGCGGTGGCCCTGTCGACCCGGTCGATGAACATGTTGCGCGCCGCGGAGATCGGGTGCTCGTCGGGGTTCACCGGCGGGAACATCCCGGGGTACGGCATGGCCTTCACCAGGTCGGCCAGCGGCGGCACGATCGCCCGGAACCGGTCGACGACCTTCTCCCCCTCCTCGGCGGGGCCGGCGTAGCACAGCATCGCGAGGATGACCGGCCTGCCGTGGTACTCCTTCGGGATGAAGGGGAACCGGGGCGCGGTCCACACGTTCACGATGGTGGACAGTTCGTCGGGGGCGGCCTCGGCCTCGGCGACGAAGGCTTCGAGGATCTCCGGGGTCACCGGGGTGACCATCATCCCGCCGTACACGCCGTCGAGTTCGTGCAGCCGCAGCTTCAGCCGGGTCGCCACCCCGAAGTTGCCGCCACCGCCGCGGATCGCCCAGAACAGGTCCGGGTGGTGCCGCTCGTCCACCGACAGCAGCGCCCCGTCGGCCGTGACGATCTCCGCGGCCAGCAGGTCGTCGGCGGTCATGCCGTGCTTGCGGGTCAGGTAGCCGATGCCGCCGCCCAGCGTGATGCCCGCGACCCCGACCGCGGCGCTGTCGCCGAACCCGGTCGCGAGCCCGTGCCGCGCGGCGGCCTCGGTGTACTCGCCGGCTAAGACGCCGGCCTCGGCCCAGGCGGTACGGGCCTCGGCGTCGATCTCCAGTCCCCGCATGCCTGCCAGGTCCAGGACGATGCCGCCCTCGCACACGCTGTGCCCGGCCGCGCTGTGGCCGCCGCCGCGGACGGCCAGTTCCAGACCGGTCTCCCGCGCCAGGGCGACGACGTGCGCGACCTGCTCGGCGTCGCCGGGGCGCAGGACGACGGCGGGCCTGCGGTCGACGTCGCCGGCGTAGACGGTGCGTGCCGCGTCGTATCCGGCGTCGCCGGGCCCGATGACCTGTCCGTACCGTGCGGGGTCGAGTTCGCCGACCGAAAGCGGGGCGCGGTCGAGAGGTGCTGTCATGGAGTGACTCCGTAATATGCGTCGCGATTTCCCGGGCCGATCGGTCCGGCTCCGAGCGGGGCCGGACCGACGCCCGGACCCTGTCAGCCCGGCCCATTGGCTGTCAAGGAGCCGAGAAACTCCGATCGCCTTACGCCAACGGCCGGTGCCGGTCGGGGAAATGGGAATTCCCGGATCGGTCCTCCGGTTTATCGTGCCGACCGGAATGCGGGGGCGCGAAGGCGGGGAAAGGGGAGGTGCCCGCGGTCAGACGGCCCGTGCCTCGATCAGGGAGAAGCCGGGGCCCGCGAGGGGCGTCACCGACACGATCTCCAGGCCCGCCCGGTGGCACACCGCGTCGAACTCCGTCCGGGTGCGCTCCCGGCCGCCCCAGTTCACCAGCATGTTGAGGTCGCCGAGGTAGAGCCCCACGGCGCCGGGATCGACCGCCTCCGCCAGCACGGGTTCCACGATCAGCACCCGCCCGCCGGCCGGCAGCACCTCGCGGCAGTGGCCGAGGATCGTGGCGCACCGGTCGTCCGGCCAGTCGTGCAGGATGCTCTTGACGAGATAGACGTCGGCGCCTTCGGGCACCGACGTGAAGAAGTCCCCCGGCACCAGGGAGCAGCGGTCCGCGAGCCCGTCGCGCCGCAGCGTCTCCGGCGCCTGCGCGAGGCCCTCCTCGGTGTCGTGGAGGATGCCGGTCAGCGAGGTGTGCTCCCGCAGGACGGCGGCGAGCAGGGTGCCGTCGCCGCCCCCGACGTCGGCGACCGTGCCGAAGCGGCCGAAGTCGAAGGAGCCCGGCAGCACCGCGGCGGTGCTGCGGGTGGCCTGGCTCATCGCCTCGTTGAAGCGCGCGGAGCGCTCCGGGTGGTCCCGCAGGTGGCTGAAGAAGTCCTTGTCGAAGACCTTCTCGAACGAGGTGTCCCCGGTGCGGACGCTGTCGGCCAGGTAGTCCCAACCGGGCCGCATCATCTGCTCCATGGTCGCGGAGGAGAGCACCAGCGCGGCCATCGAGCCCGGGGCGCCCGGGTCGAGGAGCGCGCCGGCCGGCGTGGCCGAGAAGGTGCCCGGTACGGGCTCGCGGAGCAGGCCCAGGGCGGTCAGCGCGCGCAGCAGCCGCAGCGTGGACTGCGGGTCCGTGCCGGCCCGCGCGGCGAGGTCGGCGGCGGACCGCTGCCCGTCCCCGATCAGCTCGACGATCCTCAGCTCGACGGCCGCGTGCAGGGCACGCGCCGCCAGGTTTCCGAACACGAGTCGGATGACGTGTCCGCGGTCGTCCGCGGCTGCCGCCCGGACCTCGTCGTGCGCCACAGTGGTTCCCCTTCCGCCGCGCCGGTGCGCGATCCGGCCGCGGGGGCGCGGTCCCGCGGTCCGGCTGGTTGGTGTGCGTGGCCGGTGCGGCCCGGCGGTGCCGGGCGAGCGCACCGCGAGATGGAGGTGACGGTGGAGGTGACGGCCGGTCAGGAGGACGCCTTCACGAGGGTGAGCACGCGGGCGCCGTACGCGAGCGCGCCGGACACCGAGTCGATCCTCATGCCGGCCGCGGTCGCGAGCTCCCGCCACTGGTCGTGGGTGCGTTCGCGCCCCTCGAAGTAGACCATCATCCGCAGGTCGCCGCTGGTGAAGGCCGGGTCCGGCGCCGACGGCGACTGCTCGGCGCACTCGATGAGCAGCAGGGACCCGCCGGGCTCCAGCGCCTGCGCGCAGTTGCGCAGGATCCGCACCGCGTCCTGGTCCGACCAGTTGTGCAGGACGAAGGACAGCGCGATCACGTCGGCCGTCACCGGCAGCGGGTCGAAGAAGCTGCCCGCCACCACCTCGGCCCGGCCGGCCAGCCCGGCCTCCTCGAACTTCGTCCGCGCCCGGGCCGCCGGACCGGGCAGCTCCACCAGCGTGCCGCGGATGCCGGGTTCCGCCGCGAGGAGGGTGGCGATCAGGTCCCCGTCGCCGCCGCCCACGTCGAGCAGGTGGCGTGCGCCGCTCCAGTCGTGCTGCGCGACCGCCAGGCCGAAGATGTGCTTCTGGCCGTGCGCCATCAGGTCGTAGAAGGTGGCGCTGAGCACCGGGTCCGCCGAGACGTCCTCCCAGAACTCCTTGCCGTACTGCCGCTCGTAGACGGGGCGGCCGTCGCGGACGGCTTCGAAGAGGTGGATGAGCGCGAGGTCCGCGCGCCCGATCATGTGGGTCGGGTCCAGCCATCCCACCTGGGTCACCGGGTGGTCGTGGGCCAGCAGTTCGCCGAGCGCGGTGGGCGTGTAGTGGCCCGGCTCGGACTCCTCCAGCACCTCGACGGCGACCAGGTGGCGGATCAGCCGGCCGAGGGCCTGCTGGTGGGAGCCGGTCGCCTTCGCGAGCGACTCGACGTCGTGGACGCCGCCGCGCAGGTGGTCGACCAGCCGCAGGCGGGCGGCCACCCGCAGCGCCATCGGGGTCACCAGGTCGCCGAGCCGCATCAGCGTGGCGAACTCCGGGGGCAGCGCGGGGGCTTCCTGGGAGGGCGTCAGTTCGTCCTTGGACACGCGATTCTCCGATCAACGTGGGCGGTGCCGGTCTGTGCACGTCCCGGCGCGCGGGCCGGTCGCGGCGGGTCTCCTGGTACGGATACGGATACGGATACGGGAACGGGAACGGGTACAGGTACGGGTCAGTGGCCGCGGGCGGGGCCGAACCACCGGGTGAGCGCGGACCCGAGGGACGCGGCGGAGGCGTCCGACGCGACGGCGTCCGCGGCGGGCGCGGCGGGCGCGACCCAGGCGACGTGGCCGTCCGGGCGGATCAGCACGGCCGTGGCGGCCGGGACGTCGCCGATCACCGGGTAGCTCCAGAAGTCGTCCTCGCACCGCGCCTCGACCAGGTCCACCCGGTCCGTCCAGCCCTCAAGGGCGGCCCTGAGGCCCGGCCGGCCGCCGAGGTCGAGCAGGACCGGGCGCCCCGCGTGCAGCGACTCGAAGACGCGGGTGTGCCCGGAGGGCGACGTGATGTCGAGGTCGGGCATCCGGCGGCCGAGGGCCGGCGAACCGTCGCCCAGGGGGTAGCGGACGTCGAGCTGGGTGCAGGTGCCGCCCAGCGCGCGGTTGACCTCCTCGGAGCCGACCAGGGCGCCGAACACCCCGCGCAGCGCCTCGATCTGGGCGTCCGGGCGCCACAGGGCGGTCTGCGCCCGGGTGCTGTCGAGCATCCGCTCGACGGCCGGGCGCCGCTCGGCGCCGTAACTGTCCAGCAGCTCGTCCGGGGCCTGCCCGCGGGCGACCGCGGCGAGCTTCCAGCCGAGGTTGACGGCGTCCTGGAGCCCCAGGTTCATGCCCTGCCCGCTGGAGGGGAAGTGGACGTGCGCCGCGTCCCCGGCCAGCAGGACCCGCCCCTCGCGGTACCGGTCCGCCTGCCGGGCGGCGTCGCTGAAGCTGCTCAGCCAGTGCGGGTCGTGCATGCCGAAGTCGGTGCCCCCGAGCCCGAGGCACGCCTGGCGCAGCGTGTCCAGGGTCACCGGGGAGTCCCGCTCCGTCACCTTGCCGAACTCCATGGTGATCACCCGGTGCAGGCCGGGGACGTCGGCCGGGAAGATCATCACGGACCCGTGCTCCCGGCGGCTGTCGGCGCCGAAGACCACGTCGGCGGGCGGGTCGGTGAGCACCACGTCGCCGAGCAGCGCGGTGAGCGTGGCCGGTGTGCCGGACAGCCCGATGCCGGCGAGCTTGCGCACCGCGCCGCGGCCGCCGTCGCAGCCCACCAGGTAGCCGGCGCGCAGCCACTCGACGCCCCGCTCACCGGCGATCCGCACGTCCACCCCGGTGGCGTCCTGGCGCAGGTCGACCACCTCGGCGGACCGGCGCACCCGTACGCCCAGCTCCACCGCCCGCTCCTCCAGCAGCCGTTCGACCTGGGCCTGGGGGATGGCCAGCGCGTACGGGAACCGCGTCGGCAGGTCCCGGATGTCCAGCGGGATGAACGAGAAGTGCGCGAACGGCCCGGGCCGGCCCGCCGCGACGAACCGCTCCGCGATCCCGCGCTGGTCGAACAGCTCCACGCTCCGGGCGTGCAGGCCGCCGGCCCGCGACCGGCCGTTCGGCTCCGCGAGCCGCTCCACGACCAGGACGTCCACCCCGGCCAGTCGCAGTTCGCAGGCGAGCATCAGCCCGGTCGGGCCGGCGCCCGCGACGATCACTCCGGTCATGAGGACACCTCCTGTGGTTCCGTCGTGGCGTCGGCCGTCGTGGCGTCGGCCGTCGTGGCGTCGGCCGCGGGGCCCGCGGCCCGCCGTGCGAAGGGGCGCGCCGGCCGGCCGGCGGTGTCATTCCGCATCCGAACGCTCCCTGAGGCTGGCGTAGCGGCCCGAGTGGAAGATCAACGGCCGGGCGTCGGCCCCGATGGACCAGTCCAGCGCCTGGGCGATGACCAGTTCGTGGTCCCCTTCGACCTGGACCGTCCTGATCCGGCAGTCCAGCCAGCCGAGCCCGTCGGCCGTCACGGCGCGCCCGGCGGGCGTCCGGGTCCAGTCGCCGTCGGCGAACCGGTCCGCGCCGTGGGCCGAGAAGACCCGGCAGACGTCCTCCTGCGTGTCGCTGAGGATGGTGATCGCGAAGCCGCCGGTCGCCCGGATGAGCGGCCACGTGGTGGAGGTCAGCGCGACGCAGAAGGCGATCAGCGGCGGGTCCAGCGACACGGAGGTGAAGGAGTTCACCGCCATGCCGACCGGCGCGCCGTCATGGTCCGCGGTCACCAGCACCACTCCGGTGCTGAAGCATCCCAGGACGTCGCGGAAGCCGCGCTGGGTCAGCATGGCCGCGCCCCCCGGGATGCGGCCGCCGCGGCGGGCACCAGTGCTCTCACGCGCGTTCCCTCCCTCGTGACCAGGTGTCAGCGGAATCCGTCGGCGTTGTCGCGCGCCCACTGCGCGAAGGTCCGCGCCGGCGTCCCGGTCACCTTCTCGACGGTGGGCACCGGCCGGGTCTCCTCCGGGGTGGGGCTGCCGAGGAACTCCAGGCTGGCCGCCACGATCGGGGCCGGCATGTGCGCGGCCATCGCCGCCGCGGCCTGCTCCGGGCCGATCTCCTCGTGGCGCAGCTTCCGGCCGATCGCCTCGCCGACCGCCGCCACCTGCTCGACGGGTGTGACCGGCTCGGGCCCGCTGAGCGGGTACGCCTGTCCGGCGTGCCCGTTCCGGGTGAGCGCGGTGCGGGCCACCGCCGCGATGTCGCCGGGGTGGACGGCCGGCAGGGCCACGTCCGCGAACGGCGTGCGCACGACGTCGCCCGCCGCGAGCTGGGACCGCCACGCCAGCGTGTTGGAGGCGAACTGGCCCGGTCGCAGGAACGTCCACTCCACCCCGGACGCCTCGACGGCGAGCTCCGCCTCCCGGTGCATCCTGCCGATGAGGGACTGCGGCCGGGTCGTCGCGGCCATGCTGGACAGCAGCACCACCCGCCGTACCCCGGCGCGCACCGCCTCCCGGAGCACCGCGGTCTCGTGGCCCGAGGTCATCAGGAACAGGGAGTCCGCCCCGGCGAGCGCCGCGGCCAGCGACCCCGCCGTGCCGAAGTCGCCCTCGGCCACGTCCGCACCGGCCGGGAGCCCGGCCCGCGCCGCGTCCCGGGTGAGCGCGCGGACGGCGTGCCCCCCCGCGCTCAGTTGCCGCAGCAACTCGCCGCCCACGTTGCCCCGGGCACCGGTTACCAGAATCATGACGCCGCCTCTCGGAACGAGTCGATGTGGTCGGCCGCCCACCGGGCGAAGCTCAGCCCGGGCCTGCCGAGGTAGGGGTCGACCGGTGAGATCTCGTGCGGGTGCCCGACCAGCCGGGCGAACATCCGCAGCCGTGCCTCCACGGCGTGCGGGGGGACACCGGCCCGCAGCCACTCCTGCCGGGCCTGGTCGGGGGTGAGCTCCTCGAAGCGGACCGGCCGGCCGGCCACTTCGCCGATGATCCGCGCCCGGTCGGCGTAGCTGAGCGACTCCGGCCCGCTGAACAGCGGTGCCTCGCCCACCAGGTCGTCGGTGAGCAGCGCGCGGGCGGCCACGGCCGCGATGTCCCGTTCGTGCACCGGGGCGGTCCGCGCGTCCGCGAACGGCGAGCGGGCGACGCCGTCGGCGCGGATCCGCGCGGCCCACTCCAGGGCGGTCGCCGCGAACCCCCCGGCGGGCCGCAGGAAGGTCCACTCGGCGCCGGTCTCCTCGATCCGGCGTTCCAGCTCGCGGTGCCTGACACCGATCATGTTCCGGGGATCGTCGTCGAGGACCGAGTAGGACGACAGGGCGACGATGCGGCGCACCCCGGCCGCCTTCATCCGGGCGATCGGCTCCGCGCAGCCGTCCGGGAAGGCGGCCGTCACGAGGAAGACGGACGTGACGCCGTCGAGGGGGAGGTCGGAGGTGGCGGCCACCTCGACCCCGGCGGGCAGGCCGGCCCGCGCCGGGTCGCGGCTGAGCGCCCGGACCTTCCGGCCGGCCGCCGACAACTCCTCCACCAGCGGCCTGCCGACATGGCCGGTGGCTCCGGTTACCAGGATCATGGCCGTCCTCTTCAGGGCTGTCCGACGAGACCTTCGGTGAAGGCGAGCCCCGCGGGCTCGAACTGCATCACCGCGTGACTGGAGACCGAGCGCACGTCCCGCCAGTAGCGCTGGAGCGGGTGCCCGTCGTCCTGGGCCCGGGTGCCGCCGATCCGCAGCAGCCGGTCGACCGCGCCGATCAGCATCTGGAGCGCCAGCGCGCAGTCCCGGCGGTTGCGGCGCGCGAGCTCCGGCGGCACCGCGTCGCCGTCCGCGACGGCGGCGGCCCGCTCCAGCAGCAGTTGGGCCGCGTCGATCTCCCCGGCGGCCCGGGCGAAGTCCACCTGGTAGGGCTGGCCGGCGTGGGTCCGCGGCCCGGTGGGGGCGACCGCCACGGACTGCGCCGCGACCGCCAAGGCGGCGCGCGCGGCGCCGAGCACGGGGGAGACGAACATCAGCCCGCTCACGGCGGGGTTCGACAACTGGGTGTACCCGGGCAGGCCCACCAGCGCGCCCCGCATCGCGTCCTCGCGCAGGCAGGTGCGGTGCTCGGGCACGAAGACGTCGTCCAGGACGAGCGTGTGGCTGCCGGTAGCCCGCATGCCGAGGGAGGACCAGGTGTCCTCGTAGGCGTAGTCCCGCCGCGGCACCGCGAACAGCCGCATCGGCTGCCCGGCCGCGCTCGGGCCGGGGCCGGGGCCGGTCAGCAGGGCCCAGTCGAAGTGGTCGACGCCGCTGACGTAGGTCCAGGAACCGGACAGCCGGAACCCGCCGTCCACCGGGACGACCGTGCCCAGCGGCTTGAAGACGATCGCCGCCAGCACGTCGGGGCCGTCCGCCCAGATGTCGGCCTGGCCCTGCTCCGGCATGCAGGCCACGTAGCGGGCGGAGTAGGCGGCGACACTGGCCAGCCAGGCGGTCGACGAGCACTCCTCGCCCAGCCGGGCCACCGCGGCGGTCAGCTCGGCGTGGCTGCGCTCGGCCCCTCCCCAGCGGGCCGGCACCCGCCACCGGGCGAACCCGGCGTCCACCACCGCCCGGATCACCTCCGGGCTCACCTTGCGCTCGGCGTCGGCCCGGGCGGCCTGCGCTCCGGCCAGTTTGACGAGTTCGGCCATCGCCGACTGCGGGTCCGTGGAAAGCGGCATGCCGGTGGTTCCCCTCTCGCCCGCCGTCGGCGACGGCGGGGTGCTGTGGTGGGTACGGAACAGGTCGTGCGGGTCGTACGCGGCCTTCAGTTCGGCGAGCCGCCTCGCGTTCGGGTGAGGGTGCGGGTGCGGGGCCGCCGGCCGGGCGCCCGCGGGCTCGCCGCCGTCGGCGGGGAGCGCCGGCGCCAGCCCGATCTCGGCGCCGGTCAGCACGCCGAGGCCGCTCGCGCCGCCGCGCACCGCCCAGAACAGGTCGGGCTCCCGGGTGGGCGAGGTGGTGCGGACCAGGCCGTCGGCGGTGACCAGTTCGAGGGAGCGGACGTCGTGCGAGGCGGGGGCGGCCGCGCCGCGGGCCCAGGACGCGTCCCCGGTCAGGTAGTCCGCCGCACCGGCGTCCGCCGGCAGGTCGCGCAGCGGGGCGAGACCGTGCTCGGCGGCCGCCGCGAGCACCTCGCCCCACCGCAGACCCGCCCCGATCCGGGCAGTCGCGGCCCGCTGATCGACCGCCAGTTCCGTCAGGTCCGCGGTCACCACCAGCACCGCGCCGTCGGCGGGCGCCGGCCCGCCGGGCTCCACCGCGACCGCGCGGCGCGCCTCGGCGGCGAACCGGACCGCGGCGGCCACGTCGTCGGCGTCCGCGGCGACCACGACCGCCTCCGGACGCCCTCCGTTGCCGGGCCGGCGGGACACCGCCTCGTCGAACCCGTCGTCGCCGCGGTGGAGCGTGCGTCCGCGGATCGGCGCGCCCAGGCCCACGAGGGCGTGCCAGGCGGCCGGCCGGTCGCCGACCCGCTCACCGGCGGACTCCGCCGTGGTGGTGTGCACCAGCACCCCGTCGGGGGTGTAGATCCTGGCGGTGCCGGTGCCGCTGTGCGCCGATCCGTCGAGCCGGCCCTCGACGTGGGCCTCCAGGTGGCCCGCGTGGCCGCTCGCCGGCGTGAAGACCTCGGTGAGTTCGTAGGAGAACCGCCCCGGCGGGCCGGCGACCCACGTCCCGGTGCCGACCGTGACGGGGGTGCGCAGCGCGATCGTCCCGTCCGGTGCGAAGGAAATGGTGTAGGGGTCGGTCTGGTCGTCGTGGCGGACCGAGCCGGTCCAGACACCCACCGGGGTCTGGGCCGGGTCGGCCGCAAAGTGCGTATCGGGCATGTCGGTTGTCCACCTTCTCCAGGGACTTCGCCGGACGGGCCGCCGCGTGCGGGGGAGGCCGGCCCGGCGTCCGGGCGTGGTACGGCCGGGTCGCGCGGCCGCGGGCCGTCCGGTTCGGGGGCGGCTCGGGGCGCGTCCGGCCCACGGGACGGCTTCAGCGCACGTCGTGCCAGTTCGCGAGCGACCCGGCGGCGAGCGCCGCGTGCACGCCGGGTGCCGTCGCGTCCTTCTCCGACATCAGCGGCGGCTCGTCGAACTCCCACGGCAGCGCGAGGTCGGGGTCGAGCGGGTTGATGTCGATCTGCGTGCCGGGCACGTGCCGCGTGGAGACCACGTAGCAGATGCAGGCGTCGTCGGTGAGCGAGAGGAATCCGTGCCCCACCCCGTCCGGCACGTACACGCACCGCGCGGACCCGGCGTCCAGCGACGTCACGTGGTGGGCGCCGAAGGTGGGGGAGCCGACCCGCAGGTCGACCACGATGTCGCGCAGCGCCCCGCGGACGCAGGTGACGTACTTCGCCTGCCCCGGCGGTACGGCCACCCCGTGGATGCCGCGCAGGGTGTTGCGCCGGGAGACGGAGTAGTTGATCTGCTCCGGTCGGAACGGGCGGCCGGTGGCCGCCTCGACCTGGTCGTCACGGAACGCCTCGAAGAACGCGCCCCGCTCGTCGCGGATCTGCCGCGGCGTGAACACGAACGCGCCCGGCACGGTGGTCTCGACGACGTCCACGGCCTCAGGCCCCCTTCCGGTGCCGGGCGGCCATCCGCTCCAGGACCGGCACGATCTCGGTCGGGCGGGGGGCGGAGGCCAGGTCGGCGAACACCGCGTCGGCGCCCTCGCGGAAGGACGGCTCGGTGAGCACCCTGGACAGCTCCTCGCCCAACCGATCGGCGGTCAGGCCGTCGCCGGGCAGGGCCACTCCGGCGCCCTTGGACGTCAGGTAGCGGGAGCTGGACAGCGAGCTGCCCAGCTCGTCGGTGACGATCATCTGGGGCACCCGGTGCGCGGCCGCCGCGAAGAACGTGCCGAACCCGCCGTGGTGGACGATCGCCGAGCAGGTCGGCATCACCTGGGTGAGCGGGACGTAGTCGTGCAGCCGCACGTTGTCGGGCACGCGCGTGTCCGGGCCGAGCTGCGAGGCGTTGACGGTGGCGACCACCTCGACGTCCATGCCGGCCGCGGCCTCCAGGGCGGCCGCCACGCGCGCGTCCCGGCCCTCCTGGACGGTGCGCCCGGTGACGCCCAGCGACAGGCACACCCGGGGCCGCGACGGCGGCCGGGACAGCCACGGCGGTACCGGCGCCGCCCCGGTGTAGGGCACCCAGCGCATCGGAACGCGGCGCACGCCGGGGTGTCTCGGCAACCGCGAGGGGATCGGGTCCACCGTGAAGTCGCCGAAGAGCAGGTCCTCGGAGAAGCCGTGGCCGTACCGCTCGAACACCGGCGCCAGGTTCGCCGCCAGCGGATCGGTGTCCGGGCGCACCCCGGACGCCGGGTCGGCCATGCGTTCCAGCAGGCGTCCGCGGATCCAGCCGAGGTAGTCCGGGCCCCACATCATCCGGGCCGACGCCGCCCCGCACACGCGGGCGGCGACCGACGCCGCCGGACACGCCGGGTCCCAGACGACCAGGTCCGGCCGCCAGCTCCGCGCGGCCTCGACCAGGTTGTCGGCCGGTTCCTGCCGGCCCTCCCGGTCCGGGTGGTACCGGGCGTGCGCGGCCACCAGGTAGAAGCGGATGGCCCGCCAGAGCTGGTCGGCGTCGGAGCCGGCCTCGAAGGCGAGCGCGTCGCTGAAGCGGTCCAGCTCCTCGTCGGTGACGGGCGCGGGCGGCAGGGTGCGTTCGCCGAGGCCGACCGCGGTCAGGCCGGCGGCGGTGATCTGCTCGACCAGACCGCTGTTGCTCGCGACCCGTACGTCGTGTCCGGCGGTCTGGAGCGCCCACGCCAGCGGGACGCTGGGGTACAGATGGGCGGTCAGCGGTGCGACCGCGATGAGAATGCGCATGTGGCTGTCCTCGCTGTCGTGGATGCCGGCCGTCGCGGACGTCATCCGGGAGAGGTCAGGGGTGGGGGAACTCGACGCGCCCCGGCGGGGTGCCGCGGGTCCAGACCACCTCGAACGCGAGCCGCGCGAAGCGCCAGCCGGCGCCGGTCCGCACCGCGGCGCCCTCGAAGCGGTCGCCGACCTGGAACGGCTCCGGCGCCCCGGGCGCGTCCGGCGCTCCGACCCGCCCGGGCGCGTCCTGCAGCCCGGACTCCCGTGGCCCGGGCTTCCGCGGCCCGGACTCCCGCGGCGCCGGCTCCCGCACGACCGCCCCAGGGGGGTAGAGGTGGGTGACGACCAGGCTGCCCCGCACCCGCGCCCGGTCCCCGTCGATCTCGACGAGGTGGCCCGCGGCCAGGTGGTGGGTGCTCCGCCACCTGCCGATCATCGCGGCGGTGGCCTCCGCCATGCCGGCCACGCCGTCGTGACCGCCCGTCGGCACCTCGAACCGGCCGTCCTCGGTGAAGACCGACCGTGCCCAGGTGTCGTCGAAGCGCCCCTCGTCCAGCCCCGCCAGGTAGCGGTCGACCAGTTCCCGTACGTCCATCCGGTCCGCGAGCCGGCGCAGCGCGTCCGCCTCCTGTGCCGTCCGTGCCATGGGGGTCCTCCTCCGCCTCAGGCCGCCGCGGCGCGCGGGGCGCCGAACCAGCGGGTCATCGCGTCGGCCAGGTCCTCGCGCCCGCCGGGCGCGGCCCAGGCCACGTGTCCGTCGGGCCGCACCAGCACCGCGTCCACCCGCGGCAGCGGGGAGTCCGCGGCCGGTTCGGCGGCCACCACGTCGACCCGGTCGGCCCACGGCCGGGCGGCCCGGCGCAGGGACGCGTCGTGGGCGAGGTCCAGCAGGAGGCCGCGTGCCGCGCGCAGCAGCGCGAAGACCGACGTGGTGCCCGTCCCGCCGGCGATCTCCAGGTCCGGCATCCGCAGCCCGAGCAGCGGGTGGCCGCCGGCCGGCGGATCGCCGCCCGGCCGGCCCTGCCGTGCGTCACCGCCGCCCGGGCCCATCGGGTAGCGGATGCCGAGCCCGCTGACCGTGCCGGCCAGCCGCCGGTGCACCGCCTCGTGGCCCGTCAGCTCGCCCAGCACGTCGCGCAGCGGCTGCATCACCGAGCCGCCCAGGAAGAGCAGCCCCTGGGCGCGGGTGGTGTCGAGCAGCCGCTCGCCCACGGCGTGCCGTTCGTCGTGATACGTGTCGAGCAGCGCGTCCGGGGCGTGGCCGCGCACCACCGCGGCGAGCTTCCAGCCGAGGTTGAAGGCGTCCTGGATACCGGTGTTCATCCCGAGGCCGCCCGCCGGGAGGTGGACGTGCGCGGCGTCCCCGGCCAGCAGCACCCGGCCCCTGCGGTACTCCGTCGCCAGCCGGGTGGCGTCGCCGAAGGCGCTCACCCACAGCGGCTCGCCGTGGCTGATGTCCTCCCCGGTCAGCCGCCGCCAGCCGGCCGCGACCTCCGCGTACGCCACAGGCCGGGTGCGCCGCCGCGGGGGCGCGTCGCGCTCGCACACCACCACCCGGTCGATCCCGTCACCGATGGGCGCCGCCATGGCGACCCCGCCGGGCAGCCACTCGCCGATGAAGCGCGGCCGCAGGCCGCAGCCTCGGACGTCCGCGAGGAAGAGTTCGAGGGTGGCGGGCGTGCCGGGGAAGGCGAAGCCGGCCAGCCCGCGCACCGTGCTGCGGCCGCCGTCGCAGCCGACCACGTACCGGGCGCGCAGGACCCGCGGGCCGCCGGGGCGTTCGACCGTGACCTCCACGGCCTCGCCGGTGTCGGCGAGGCCCGTCACGGTGTGGCCGCGGCGCAGGTCGCAGCCGAGTTCGGCGACCCAGCCGCGCAGCATCGACTCGGTGTGGAACTGGGGCAGGTTCGCGACGGCCGGATGGGCCTCGGGGAACACCCCGAAGTCCAGCGGCAGCCCGCCGAAGTGCCCGCGGGTGGTGGTCTGGAGCGGGATGTCCAGTCCGTCGAACCGGTCCACCAGGCCGCGCTGCGCGAACACCTCCATGGTCCTGGGGGTGAAGCCCAACCCGCGGGACTCGGTGGTCGGTTCGGCGAGCCGGTCGAGCACGGTGACCCGGACTCCGGCGAGGAGCAGTTCCCCGGCGAGCATGAGGCCGGTCGGCCCGGCGCCGACGACCACGACCTCGGCGTCGAAGGGAGCATCCATCAGGGGCCTCCTGTTCAGATCCTGGGTTCGGGTGCGGCGCCGCCGCGCGGGACCGCCGGCCGTTCGGCTGCCGGGTCGTCCGCCGGACCGTCCGCCGGCGGTCCGCCGCCCGTCGGCCAGCCGTACGCCGCCCGCCCGCGCGGCGGCCGCGTCACGCGTGCGGGTCGCCGAACCAGCGGCGCAGCGCGGCCTCCGGGCCGGCCGTGCCGTCGGCGCACCAGACGACGTGCCCGTCGGGGCGGATCAGCACCGCGGGGACGGCCGCCGTGCCGGGGCGGGACGGTGCTCCGTCGGCGGGCGCCGGGGCGGCCGTCACCGTGCGGACCCGGTCCGCCCAGCCGGCGCCCGCGCCGGGCGGCAGGCAGCCGGCCAGGTCGAGCAGCACGCCGCGGCCGGCGCGCAGCAGTTCCGTGGTGCTGGACGCGCCGGAGGCGGTGGCCAGCTCCCAGTGCGGGACCCGGCCGCCGAGCAGCGGGTGGCCGCCTCGCGGACCGTCGTCCCCGACGGGGTAGCGCACGTCCAGGCCGCTGATCATGCCGGCCAGGTGGCCGACCACTTCGTCGTGGCCGAGCAGGTCGGTCACGACCGCGCGCAGCGGCTCCACCTCGGGGCCGCCCAGCAGCAGCGTGGCCTGGGCCTCGATGTTGGTCAGCACCCGGCTGCCGACGGCGTGCCGCTCGTCGTGGTAGCTGTCGAGGAGGCCCTGCGGCGCCCGGCCGCGTACCTGTGCCGCGAGCTTCCAGCCCAGGTTCACGGCGTCCTGGAGGCCCAGGTTGAGGGCCTGGCCGCCGACCGGCATCTGCGCGTGGGCGGCGTCCCCGGCGAGCAGGACCCGGCCGGCGCGGTACCGCTCGGCCTGCCGGCGGGCGTTGCCGAACGCGTCGACCCAGACCGGGGTGCCCGCGCCGATGTCCTCCCCGGTGACCTTCGCCCACACGGACGTGACCTCCGCGATCCCGGGCGCCGCGGCGCGCGGGGCGGCGGCCCGCCCGAACTGGTGCACCATCACCCGGGTGATCCCGTCGGGCCGCCGGTGGGCGATGGCCAGGCCGTGCTCGTGGCGCTCGAACCGGCGGTCGGGCACGTCGATCCCGGCGATGTCGGCGCGGAGCAGTTCCCGCGTCGCGTCCGTGCCGGGGAAGGCGAAGCCCGCCAGCCGGCGTACGGTGCTGTCCTCGCCGTCGCACCCCACCAGGTAGGCGGCCCTGATCCGGGACCGGCCCGCGGGACCCTCCGTCTCGGCCTCGACCCCGGACCCGGTCTGGCGCAGGCCGACGAGCGCGTGCCCGCGCCGGACGACCGCGCCGAGGCGGACCGCCCGTTCGCCCAGCAGGTGCTCGGTACGGGTCTGCGGCACCTTCCACTGGCCCGCGTACCGGCTGTCCAGCCCGCCGAAGTCGAGGGCGATGCCGCCGAAGTGGCCGCCCGCGGCGCGGGGCACCGTGCCCCACGCGTCGAGCAGCCCGCGCTCGTCCAGGATCTCCATGGTGCGGGCGTGCAGGGTCGACGCCCGCGACTCCCCGGTCGGAGCCGCCAGCCGCTCCAGTACGGTCACCCGCGCCCCGCCGGCCCGCAGCTCCCCGGCGAGCATCAGCCCGACCGGTCCCGCGCCGACGACGACCACGTCGGTGTCCGCCGCGCGCGCGTGCCCGGTCAACGCCTGCCCTCCGCGTAGTCCTTCGCGTGCGCGAGGGTGATGCGGCTGTTGGTGCTCAGCGCGCGCCGGACGTAGCCCCGGGCGTCGGCGACGCTCGCCTGCGGCCCGAGCACCCGGGCGATGTTGCCGGTGTCGAGGACCACCGTGTGCCGCGAGGTGGCGGCGACCCCCTGCTCGTCCTCGGCGAAGGTCCAGTACCCGGTGTGCAGGGCCATCAGGGCGGGCAGGGTGACCTGCTTGTACGCGATCCCGCGGTGCGGGAAGGTCACCCGGTACGACTTGGTGGTGTGCGTGGAGCCGTCCTGCGCGAGGGTGTCCATCTCCAGCACCTGGAGCCCCGGGGTCTCCTCCTCCAGGCGGACGCTCGCCACGTGCGGCAGGCGCCGCGCCCACTGGCCGGCCTCGTTGACGAAGTCGTAGACGTCCGCCGCCCTGCCCCGCACCCGCACGGTGTCCTCGAAGGAGAAGGTGATCTCCTCGGCCGCGTGGGCCCGTTCGACGTTCTGCTTCAGGGCGGCCAGCTCGCTGCGGGAGTTGCGGTCGACGGCCTCGTCGATCCACGCCAGGCCCTCGGGGTCGTCGTCGACCGCCCGGTAGTCGTGCAGCAGCCGTACCCGGGACGCCGCGTCGGACAGCGGTTCCACGATCCAGGTGCCGCCCATCGCGGCGACCGGCGGGCTGGAGACCTCCTGCCGGAAGGCGATCCGCAGCGTGCGCGGGTCCAGCGCGCGGTGGGACGTCCAGCTCTTGACCCCGCCGTTCGCGGTGGCCCAGATCCTGATCCGCTCGTCGTCCGCGCCGCGCTCCAGGTGCTCGACGTGGATGGTGGGCGGGAAGATCCGGGGCCAGTTCTCCACCTCGGCCAGCAGCCGGTAGACGGCGGCGGCCGGTGCGGCGACGGTGATCTCGTGCTCGACCTGGCGGTTCGTCATCGGTCCTCTTCTCCCGCGGATGTCAGAAGTTGCCCAGACCGCCGCAGACGTTCAGCGCCTGCGCGGTGATGGAGGCGGCGGTGTCGGAGACCAGGTAGCCGACCAGGCCCGCGACCTCCTCGGGGGTCGAGTAGCGGCCGAGCGGGATCTTGGCCTGGAACCTCTCCAGGATCGCGTCCTCGCTCGTGTCGTAGGCGGCCGCGTAGCCCTGGCGGACGCGCTGTGCCATCGGCGTCTCGACGTAGCCGGGGCAGACCGCGTTCACGGTGATCCCGGTCGGCGCCAGCTCGTTGCCGAGCGCCTTGGTGAAGCCGACGACGCCGTGCTTGGAGGCGGAGTACGGCGCGCCGAGCACCACGCCCTGCTTCCCGGCGGTCGAGGCGATGTTGACGATGCGGGCGCTGCCGCGCCGCCGCATGCCGCCGGCGGTGAGCACCTCGCGGGTCATCCGGAAGACGCTGTTGAGGTTGGTGTCGATGACGTCGGACCACAGCTCGTCGGTGATGTCGGCGGTGACCCCGCCGCCGGACCGGCCGGCGTTGTTGACCAGCACGTCGATCGGGCCGAAGCGGTCGACGGCCTGCCGCACGAAGCGCCGGACGTCCGCCGCGGAGCGCACGTCGCAGGGCGCGCCGTCGACGTCGAGTCCCTCGTCGACGAGTTCCTTGACGGTACGCGTCACGCTCTCCTGCGTGCGGGCGCAGAGGAACACGCGGTGGTCCCGGCGCGCCAGCAGCCTGGCGGTCGCCAGGCCGATGCCGCTGGTGGCGCCGGTGACGACGGCGACCTTCGGATGCTGCTCCGTCATGCTCTCTCCTGACTCGTCGGTGATCGACGCCGGGCACGTGGGCACGGCGGTGCGGGCGTACGGTCCTGCGGCGGGCGGGGGTGCGGCCCTGTGGGGTGCGGCGCCGCGGGCGTGCGGCCCTGCGGACTCACGGGGTGCGGTGTGCCGGGGCTGCGGCGCGGGCGCGATGGCGCGGACCGGGGCGCGGACCGGGGTGCGGTGCGGACGGCGGACCTGCCGCCGACCCGGGGCGGGACCGCGACCTGGCGGTGCGGTCGGGGATCAGACGGCGCCGGACCGCACCACCACGTGGTTGACGGCCTCGATCAGGGCGCGTGGCGTCTCCGCCTCGGTCAGGACCTCGTCGTCCAGCGTGACGCCGAACTCGCGCTCGATGCGGCTGCCGGTCTCCAGCATGGCCAGCGAGTCGTAGCCGAGCGACTCGAAGTCGGTGTCGAGGATGTCTCCGTCGAGATCCACGCCCTCGTCCGCGCCGGCTCCCTCCCGCAGGATGCGTTTCAGGTCGGCGACGGTGAACTCGTGGGCAGACATGATGGGTTGTCCTTTCTCCTCGGTTAGGGCTGTCCGGTCATCCCCGGCGGATCAGCGTGCGGCGTCAGATGCGCTGGATCGCACGCCGCGAGCCCGACCGGCACGATCCGCCGGACAGGCCCTGAACCGGGGAGGCGTCGCGGGGTCGGGCGGGCACCGTCGGAACCGGTGTCCGGCCGCCGGCCGGGCCGGCCTCCCCCTGGGCGTCACGTCCGGACGGCGCGCACCACCAGCGCGGAGTTGAAGCCGCCGTGGCCGCGGGCGACCACCAGGGCGGAGCGGACCGGCGCGGCGCGCTCCGCGCCGACCACCAGGTCCAGGGCGTACCCGGGGTCGGGGGTCACCCCGACGGAGGGCGGGATCACCTGGTCGCGCAGCGCGAGCAGCGCGGCGGCCACGTCCAGCGGCGCGGCGCCCGAGTAGAGGCGTCCGGTCATGGTCTTGGGCGCGGTGACCGGCACGCCCCGCGGACCGAACACCCGGGAGACGGCCTCCGCCTCGATCCGGTCCAGCGCGGGCACCGCGGCCGCGTCGGCGAACACCACGTCGATGTCCTCCGGGGCCGCGCCGGCGTCGGCCAGCGCCAGTTCGATCGCCCTGACCAGCGTGGGCGGGCGGCCGCTGCCCGGCCGCGGGTCCATGGCCGAGCCGTAGCCGGCGATCTCGCCGTAGGGGGTCCGGGCCTGACGGGCACGGGCGTGCTCCAGGTCCTCCAGGACCAGCAGCGCCCCGCCCTCGCCCGGCACGTGGCCGCGCGCGGCGGCGTCGAAGGGCAGGTACGCCCGCTCCGGGTCCTCGCTCGTGCTCAGCCGGCCGCTCGCCATCTGCGCGACCCAGCCCCACGGGCAGATCGAGGCGTCGACGGCGCCGGACATCACCAGCCCGGTGCCCTTGCGGATCTGGCGGCGCGCCTGGGCGAGCGCGTCGAGCCCGCCCGCCTGGTCGCTGACGACCACGCCGCTCGGGCCGCGCATGCCGTTGCGGATCGAGATCTGGCCGCTGTTGACGGCGTAGAACCAGGCGAAGGACTGGTAGGCGCTCACATGGCGGCCGCCCTTGCTCCACAGCGCCCGCAGCTCCCGCTGGCCGAACTCGAAACCGCCCGAGGAACTGGCCGTGATGACGCCCATGCCGTACTCGGGCAGGTTCCGCGGATCGACGCCCGCGTCGGCGAGTGCCCAGTCGGCACTGGCCAGGGCGATCCGGGTCATCCGGTCGGTCTGCGGCAGCAGCCGCCCCGGCAGGTGGTCCTCGGCGACGAAGTCGGTGATCTCGCCCGCCAGCCGCGCCGGGTACTGCGCGGGGTCGAACCGCGAGACACGGCCGATGCCGCTGGTCCCCTTGCGGACCGCGGCCCAGTACGCCTCCACGCCGCACCCGTTGGGGGCGGCCACGCCGAGGCCGGTCACCACGGTTCTGACGCCGGCGCCGCTCATGTCTCGCTCCTTCCGGGACGGGCCAGCACCATCGCGCTCTGGAAGCCGCCGAAGCCGCTGCCCACCGTGAGCACGGCGTCGGTCCGCCAGTCGCGTGCCGTCAACGGCACGTAGTCCAGGTCGCACTCGGGGTCGGGCGTGTGCAGGTTGGCGGTCGGCGGCACCACGTGGTGCTCCATCGCGAGCGCGCTCGCCGCGATCTCGATCGAGCCGATCGCGCCCAGCGAGTGGCCGACCATCGACTTGATCGAGCTGACGGGCACCCGGTGGGCGTGCGTGCCCAGGCCGCGCTTGAGGGCGGCGGTCTCGTGCCGGTCGTTCTGGTAGGTGCCCGAGCCGTGCGCGTTGACGTAGTCGACGTCGTGCGGGTCGAGCCGGGCCTCGTCGAGGGCGACGCGGATCGCCTCGGCCATCTCCCGCCCGTCGGGGCGCAGGCCCGTCATGTGGAAGGCGTTGGACCGGGTGGCGTAGCCGGCGACCTCGGCGTAGATGTGCGCGCCGCGGCGCCTGGCGCTGTCCAGCTCCTCCAGGACGAAGACGGCCGATCCCTCGCCCAGGACGAATCCGTCCCGGGTCCGGTCGAAGGGGCGGGAGGCGTGCTCCGGGTCGTCGTTGCGCGGGGTGGTCGCCTTGATCGCGTCGAAGCAGGCGACGGTGATCGGTGAGATGGGGGCGTCCGCCGCGCCGGCCACCATCACGTCGGCCGAGCCCTCGCGGATCAGCTCGGTGGCGTAGCCCACCGCGTCCAGCCCGGAGGTGCAGCCGGTGGAGACCACCGTGGCCGGGCCCTCGGCGCCCACCGCCCACGCCACCTCGACGGCGAAGGAGCTGGGCACCAGGTAGTTGTAGAGGTGCGGGACGGCGTAGGTGTGGTCCACGAGGTCGAGCCGGCCGCTGTCGCTGACCGTGCGGTACTCCTCGTCCAGCCCCGTGGTCGCGCCGACCGCGCTGCCGATCGTCACGCCGGTGCGGTGCGGGTCCAGGGTGCCGAAGTCCAGCCCGCTGTCGGCCATCGCCTCGCGCGCCGTCACCACGGCGAACTGCGCGGCCCGGTCCATCCGTCGGATCTCCTGGCTGCTCAGCCCGAGGAGTTCGGCGTCGAAGTCGACCTCCGCGGCGACCTGCGAGCGGAAGGGCGACGGGTCGAAGAAGCTGATCCGGCGGGTGGCGCTGCGGCCGTCGGTCAGCAGGCTCCAGAAGTCCTTGACGCCCACGCCCCGCGGCGCGGTGACGCCGATTCCGGTGATGACGACCCGCCGGCCGTGCGGCGCGCTCACCGCGCGGCCCAGTGGTAGAAGCGGTGCGCCATGGCGTCGGCGGGGGAGCGCCAGGTGGCCGGGTCGTAGGCGGTGATGAGCGGCTTCAGGTCGTCGCTGATGGCGACGAACCGGGGGTCGGTCTTCGCCTCCTCGATGCGTTCGCCGCCGTCCTCGCCGTCGAAGTCCTGCAGATGGAAGTACAGGCCGCGGTACGAGAAGAGTTGGCGGCGCCGGGTTCCCATCCGGTGCGGCATCTCCGTGGTGTCGAACGCGCCGAACAGCTTCGCGACCTCCGCGGCCGAGTGGGTTTCCATCCGGGCCACGATCAACGTGCTGTGCATCCACATCTCCTTGTCGTTACGGTCGGATCCGGGGTGCCTGCCGTCGCGGGACCGCGCAACGCGGAACGGCGGAACGGGATGGCACGTGCCGTGACGACGTCGTGACGGCTTTTCCGGGCGGCCCGGGCACGCGTCCGCCGCTGCGAAAAGGCGGCCGGAACGGCCGGCGGGCGAAACAGCCCGGGGCGGGACGATCCGTGGGCGGAACAACCTGCGGAACAATCTGCGGGCGAGGCGGCGGGCGAACCGGCGCCGCGGCGACCGAATTCCGTGCGTGCGCTTCCCCGCCGCTTCCGAAGTCACCGGTACGGCACGGCGGTCCGCCTGTGCGGAGCATTCCGGAAAAGGCCCGGCACGTGTTCCGTCCGGCCGATCGGCACAGTGCTGAGGAAGATAGTGAACATCCTCTTCGGGGAAGTCGGGGATGTCAATTCAGCTTTCCCGAAGGAACGACAGGCCGATGTCAGAGAAAGGTCAAGTCGCCCGGCGTTCCCCGGCCGTTCCCCCTGGCCGGAGTGCGGATGCGACGCCGCCCGCCCGCTTGCAGATTTCCCGGTGCCGGGGCCGCGTTCCCGCCGGAAACGGGAAACCCGGGCGGACTTCCGTGTCGCACGCGCGACGGAAGCAGGCGCCCACGAGAACGGACGCCGACGAGAACGGACACCGACGAGAACGGACACCGACGAGAGCGGGCACGGCCAGGAGGCCGTGCCCGCGCGATTCTGCCGGAGCGTCAGGATTCCTCGCCCCCGTCGCCCCCGTCGCCCCCGTCGGCTCCGACGGACCGCAGGACGTCCTCCTTCCAGTAGAAGGTGCGGCCTTTGCCGCTGCGCCGCCGCCACTTCTGCTCGCTGGCGCGGCGGTAGACGCTGCCGGAGGGAATCCCCCACAGCAGGGAGACGTCCCGCGGGCTCAACCACTGCACGGCCTGCGCCCGGTCGGCAATCCGCTCCGGCGGTCCCGTCGGCTCCGGCTGCTCAGCCGGCCCTGGTCGTCCCACCGACCCCGGTTGCTCCGCCGGCTCCCCGCCGTCCTCCCGCGGCGCCGCCACCGCGCCGCCGCCCAGCGCCATCCACTCCCGGCCGGACCAGCGGTGCGAGGCGACCGCGGCGCAGCGGACCTCGACCACCGCGCCGTCACGCCCGCCGCGCGCCACGGCCGTCAGCCCGCCCCCGCACTCCGCCACCACGCAGGTCCCGACGCGTACGCTCCGACCGGGGGAGGGGTCGGTCACCCGCCGTGCCCGGCGTACCGCGCGCGCCACCTCCTCGGTCAGCTCGCCCGCGGCGTCGTGGGCGGCCAGCCATTCGACGTGCCGGACCAGGAACGCGACGGCGCCGGCCACGGTGTCCCGGGGCGGCGCGACCACCCGCTCCTCGACGACCAGCCGGGCCCAGGAGCGCAGGAGGGAGACGAGCGCCGAACGCGCTTCGGCCGCCGCGGTGTTGAACGGGAGTCCGGTCGGCGAGCCGCCGCCGGAGGTGCGTTCGCGCGGACGGTCGGAGCCCCCGAGCAGCCGCGCGCACTCGTCGTACAGGCGGGGCATCCGCCGCAGATCGGCGGTCAGGCGGAGGACGCAGGCCGGGCAGAGCAGGCTCCCCGCCGGGGCGAGTGCCCGCGCCTGCCCGGGCACTCCGCTCCGGCCGCGGCACACCACCCCTTCGCAGCCCACTCGTGCCGTGCGCTCCGAGTCGTGCGTCATGGTCGACCCCGTTCCGACGTGTCGTGTTTCGCCGTCCCGCCCCCGGACGGAGCGGGTGTTGTAGGTCGAGGGTTGAACTCCGAAGGGTGGGATGTTCGCCCGGTGTCGATTTTCTGTAGTAGAGTTTGCGTTTCCTTGATGGAGTTTTCCTGCATATGTCGATCGACCGGATCCGATCGACTTCCCTCGCATTTCGGACGCTTCGTGATCGATTTTCGGCCGATCGGTCGCACGGCGGGGCGCCGATGAACGTGTAGACCACAGCCAACGGCCGCCCGGAGCGGTGCCGGCCGGTCGCCGCTCCCTGTGCCTGCTGGTCGCACTGTTTACTTTCCCGCCGACCGGTGCTACCGGCGGCGGATTCGCTCGGGCCCGGCGTTTCGGTGATGCGGTGGATTATGCCAAAATGCCGTTTCCGTCGCCTGACCTATTCCGGTTGCGACTTCTTGCCACTCGATTGCCGCTTGATAGCGTGGCTCGCGACTGAGTATTTTCTCCGCTCGCGATCTCGGAGGGATATACGGGGGGCCTGTCAAACGAGATCCGTCTCACATCTGGTGGCGGCGGTTCGTGAAAGTTCACCGTTCGCGGTCGGGGAGGCCGCGGTCGGCGTTCCGATCCGGGTGGTGCACGTCGTTCCGCGGGGTGGGGGCATTTCTGCGGAGCGGCCCCGGTGACCGGTTCGGGGCGCGGTCGGCTTTTGGGGGAACCGCTCCGTTGGGACGGGCCTGCGACCTTCGTCCGGATTGTCGGCCCATGGATGGCGTGGCGGTGTGGCACCATCGAATGTGCGGCATGGTTGACTGGTTTGCTGATTCTTTACGGAATGTAAATGCAGTTGACGGCTCGGATGAAGTGGGTTAATTTTAGTCAAGAACTGACAACGTCCACGTCCGACTACTTCCCACGCCCATACCTTCTTTTTCTTCTGTTATGTGTATGCGGTTACCCGTTTTGCTTATCGAAGCGGAATTCTCACCTGCAGCGAACGACGTAACGGGGAGCGTTTAGGTGCGCCTGCTATTGGTTGAGGACGACACGGAAGCGGCCGAGGTCCTTACTCGCGACCTGCGTCGACATGGATACGAGGTGCAGGCCGTCGGCGAAGGGTACGACGCGATGTCGGCGTCGAAGGAGGCGGATCTCGTGGTGCTCAACCTCGACCTGCGCGATCTCGACGGGCTGGAGATCACCCGGCGCCTCCGGGACCACTGCGACGTGCCGATCATCGCCGTGAGCAAGCGCGACACCGAGATGGACCGCGTCATCGGGCTCCAGGCCGGGCTGGACGACTACCTGGGCAAGCCCTACGGCTTCTCGGAGCTGCTGGCGCGCATCCAGGCCGTGATGCGCCGCGCGCACGCCAGGCCGACCGCGGCCGTCGTCACCCGCGGCCCGTTGCAGGTCAACCTCTCCACCCGGGAGGTCACGCTGCACGGCCGGGCGGTGGAACTCACCCGCAAGGAGTTCGACCTGCTCGCCCTGCTGGCGTCGAAGCCGGACGCCATCTTCTCGCGCCGGCAGCTCATGTCGGAGGTGTGGGACGACGACTGGTCCGAGGCGAGCCGCACCATAGACACGCACGTGAGCTCCCTCCGGGGGAAGCTCGGCGGCTACTCGTGGATCCGCACGGTGCGCGGGGTCGGCTTCCGCTTCGGCCACGGGTGAGGGCGGCCGTCGCGGGTGTGGTCGGCGTGGGTGCGGCCGGCGCGGGCGGGACCGGGACACGCGGGCCCGGCGCACGCGGCCGGTCCGCCCGACCCCCGGCCGGGGGACGGGCGGACCGGCCGCGGTGCCTCAGCCGTGAGCCAGGGCTGTGTCGAGGAGGGACAGCAGGCGGTCCCAGTGGCGCTCAAGTCCGGTGGGGCTGAAGGCGTCGGTGTCGGACATGGTGAAGCCGTGGATGGTGTCGGGATAGACCTCCATCGTGTAGTCGACCCCGGCGGCGTCCAGCGCCCGATCGAGTTCGGCGGCCGCCGCGGGCGCCATGTCGCCGCCCTCGGACAGCCCGAGGTGGACGCGTGCGGCGAGTCGGGGGATGAGGCGGTGCGGGCTGTCGGGCCCGTTCACCACCATGAAGCCGGGGTGGAACCCGGCGAGGGCGGCCACCTGGTCGGGGTGGGCCGCCGCGGTGCGCAGCGCCAGGGGCGCGCCCACGCAGTAGCCGACCACGGCGCCCGGTCCGGCGCTGACCTCGGCCTGCGCGGTGAGGAAGCCGACGTAGGCGTCGGCGTCCCGCAGGACCCTGTCGGTGGTGTGCTCCTGGACGAGGGGCAGCAGCCGGTCGACGATCGCCGGCCGCACGTCCTCCCCGATGTACGCGGGCAGTTCGGTCACCGGTGCCGGGCCGTGCCGGTAGAAGAGGTTGGGGACGAGCACGTAGTAGCCGCGCTCGGCCAGTTCGCGGGCCCTTTCCTCCAGCACCGGCCGCACCCCGAAGAGGTCCGTGTAGAGCAGCACCCAGGGGTGCCGCTCGCCGTCGTCGGGGAAGGCGGCGAAGGCGTCGGCCTGGCCGTCCGGGGTGGGAACGCGCAGCGTCTTGGCGGGCATGGGGGGTCTCCTGTCGCGGTTGATGTGCCGAGCCTGTGATCAACGCGACGGAGGCGGAGCCCGCGCGGGGGCGGGGGAGCCTCGATCGAACAGCGGGCCCGCAGCGGCCCGCGCGGCGCTCAGAGGAGGGCCGGGTCACCCATCCGTGTGTGGCGCGATGCCGTCCCGGTCGTCATGGCCACCAAGCGTAGCCCACCGGCGACCCACCGGTGCCGGCGCCGGTTCCGCGGTGCGGCGCCGGTACGGAGATGCGGCGGCGGTACGGACGTGCGGGTGGCGGTACGGCCGCCGGCCGGCTCCGGCCCGCTCGGGCGGGACCGTCCGCGCCCGCGCCGGAGCGGTCCCGCCGGATCGGGCGGCCGCGTACACGGCCGCGCGACCGCCCGGCGCCGCACGCCATCCCCCGGAACACCCGGTGACGGGAACCCCGGAGGACCCGCGCGGACGCCTACCGTCTTCCGCCGGTCGGCTCAGTCGTCACCGTCCTCACCCTGGCCGCCCGCGCCGAAGAGGACCTCCAGGGCGTCGACCGCGCTGCCGTCGTGGTCGCTGCCGGCGTCGCCGTGGCCGGTCTGGAGGTTGGCCGTCCGGTCCACCTCCAGGATCGAGTCGGAGTGCGAGTTGTCCAGGACGGTGACCAGGCTCCCGTCGGCCACCGCCGGCGCCGCGGCGCAGCCCAGCGCCGCCGCGGTCAGCAGCAGTACCGTACGGGCACGGGCCCGGGTCCGTGCCCGTGCCCGGGCCCGTGGGAAGTCCGCGCTCATCGGGGAACCGGCCCTTCCCCCGCCGCCCCGCCCGCGGCCGGGCCGGCGGCGGGAGTGGCGTGGGCGGGGACGGGGGCGGGGACGGGCCGCGGGCGGCCCGCGGCCCGACGCGGCAGGCTCATGCGCCGACCGTCTCGGGCTCCGGGTGGTGGCGGGCGATGTTCCGCTCCAGCAGCCTCGTGGACGCCGCCACGCCGATCCCCTGCGCGGGGTCCACGGCGGGCAGACGGCCGTCGGTGGCCTTGAGTTCGAGCAGCGCCGACTCCATCGCGGCGTGCGCGGCGAACAGGCACGGGGTGCTGTAGATCGCCACGTCCATGCCGAGCTCGGTCAGTTCGCCCAGCGACAGCCGGGGCGACTTGCCGCCCGCGATCTGGTTGAACAGCAGCGGCTTGTCACCGACCGCCGCGCGGATCCGCCGCATCCACTCCACGCTGCGGACGCCGTCCACCAGGACGACGTCGGCGTCCGTGGCGGCCAGCCGCTCCGCCCGGAGCAGGATGTCCTCCTCCTCCGTCGCGTCCGTGCGCGCCACCACGACCAGGTCCCGGCGGGTCGCGAGCACCATCTCCAGCTTCTCCAGGTACTCCTCCAGCGGGAGGACCTGCTTGCCGTCGGCGTGGCCGCAGCGGCGGGGCCGCTTCTGGTCCTCCAGGATCACGCCCGAGGCGCCGATCCGCTCCAGACCCTCCACGACGTGGCAGGCCACCTCCGGGTCCACGTAGCCGTCGTCGATGTCCACGAGGAGGTGGTGGCGGGGGAAGGCGCCGCGCAGCCGCTGCACGAAGGCCACCATGTCCGGCCAGGCGATGAACCCGATGTCGGGCAGCCCGTAGTACGACGCGGCGAACCCGAAGCCCGAGACGAACATGCCGTCGAAGTGCTCCGCGGCCAGCGACGCCGAGTACATGTCGTAGACGCCGATCAGGGGTGTGGTGCCCGGCGCGGCGATGTCCTCGCGCAGTTTGCTTCCGTACTTCAACTTCATCGTGACTCCTCGTGGGGGTGGAAGGCGCCTGCCGGAGGGCAGGTGAGGCCGTCGCACACGGCACGGCTTCATTGCCAAACCCATACGTTTCCTGTGCCTGCCTTTGATGCATAGTTGGGCAAGCCGTTAGTCACCTGCACGGCCTAGACCGTTCACCGCAGAAACGTCACGGAACTTCCGCAGATGGACGCCGCGTTGGGACGGCCCCGGTGCCGGCGGGCCCGCGGGCCCGCCGGGAGGGCCGGCCGCGTCGCAGGACATCGGCGGCCGGGTCGGCCAGGCTTGGGCGCAGACGGTAGCCCGTGTCCGTGTCCCCGCCGTACCCGAGGAGGGCCAGGTGCCCGACGTACCGCTGTGGCTGTGGCTCGCGTTCGCCGCTGTCGTGATCGGGTCCCTGGCGGTCGACCTGCTGGCCCACCGCGACACGCATGTGATCGGCTTCCGGGAGGCCGCGCTGTGGAGCGGGTTCTGGGTCGGCCTCGCGGTGGTCTTCGCCGGCCTGGTCTTCGGCGTGCTCGGCACCACGGCGGGCGTGGAGTACACCACCGCCTGGCTGCTGGAGAAGAGCCTGTCGGTCGACAACCTGTTCGTCTTCGCCCTGATCTTCGGCTACTTCAAGGTGCCGCGCCCCTACCAGCACCGGGTGCTGTTCTTCGGCGTCCTGGGCGCGCTGGTCTTCCGCGGGATCTTCCTGGCGGCGGGCGTGGCGGTGGTCACCCGGTTCTCCGCGGTGCTGTTCGTCTTCGCGGCCATCCTGCTGTACAGCGTCTACAAGATCCTGCGGGGCGAGGACGAGGAGTTCGACCCGGGGCGCAGCCTGGCCGTGCGGCTGCTGGGCAAGGTCGTCCCGGTCCGCGAGGAGTACAGCGGGGCGAGGTTCCTGGTCCGGGAGGCGGGCCGGCGCGTCGCCACGCCGCTGCTCGCGGTGGTCGTCGCCATCGAGGCGGCCGACCTGGTGTTCGCCGTGGACAGCGTGCCCGCGGTGCTGGCGGTCAGCGACGACCCGTTCATCGTCTACAGCAGCAACGCCTTCGCCATCCTCGGCCTGCGCGCGCTGTACTTCATGCTGGCCGGGCTGCTGGACCGCTTCCACTACCTGAGCAAGGGCCTGGCGGTCATCCTGGCGTTCATCGCGGTGAAGCTGATCCTTCAGGCCGCGCACAAGACGATCAGCCACAGCGTGCCGGAGATCCCCTCCCTGGTCAGCCTGGCGGTGATCGTCGCCGTGCTGGCGGGGTCGGTCGTCCTGAGCCGGCTGCGCCCCCCGCCCGCCGACCCGGCGGGGTCCCGGACGGACCCCGGCGCCGAGGGGTGAGCGAGCGGGGCCGGCGCGGCCGCGGGGCGCCGCCCGCGCGGCGGGGGCGCCCCGGCGGCCCCGGGCGGCAGGCCGCCGGCGGGTGGTCGGCCGGGCGGCAGTCTGTCGGCGGGTGGTCGGTCGGGTGGTCGGCCGTCGGCGGGCGGCGGTCCGGCGTCAGGCGATCAGCCGCAGGGTGTGCGAGAGGACCAGCCCGGCGGCGCCGAGCGCGGTGACGTGGTCACTGGCCTCGGCGAGGACGATCTGCGGCGGGCCGGCCGCGTGTTGCAGGATGCGCGCCTGCACGTGGTCCTCGATCCGGCGCCGGAAGGTGTCGCCCCCCGCGATGGCGTGGCCGTGCAGGATGAACAGGCCGGGCGCCAGGATCTGCTGGAGGTTGACGATCCCCACCGAGATGTTGCGGGCGAAGCGGTCGAGCAGGTCGGCGGCCCCGGGGTGGTTGCGCGCGGCCAGCCGCGCGAGCGAACCGGTGGTCATGCTCGGGGCGGCGGGCAGCCCGAGCAGGACGGCCTCGTCGCGCAGCCAGCGGTCGGTGGCGATGGTCTCCCAGCACCCCCGCCGCCCGCACTCGCACTCCCGGCCGTCCAGTTCCACCACGGTGTGCCCGATCTCGCCGCCGGCCCCGGCCTGGCCGCGCTGCACGGCGCCGTCGAGCACGAGCCCGACGCCCAGCACGTCGGCGAGGTAGAGCGAGGCGAACGACTGGACGCCGCGCGCCTGGCCGAACCAGCGGTCGCCCAGCGCCTGCACGCGCGGGTGGTGGTCGAGGTAGACGGGCAGGTCGAGGCGGCGCGAGAGCAGCCGGCCCAGCGGCAGCCCGTCCAGCACGGGCGCGAGGTTGACCTTCACCACCGTCCCGGTGTCGGTGTCGACCATGCCGCCCACCGCGACGCCCACCCCCATCGGGGGCGTGCCGCCGGGCGGCAGCACCCGCGCCAGGCAGTCCAGCACCGTCTCCACGACCGCGTCGGCGTCGGTGCCGTCGGGGCGGAACCGGCCGTTCGCGGTGGCCAGGATGTCGCCCGCGGCGCTGACCAGCGCGACCTCCACGCGGCCGGGCAGCAGGTGCACGGCGGCGATGGACGGCCCCGAGGGGGAGAACCACAGCGGGCGGGCCGGCTTGCCGCCCGTCGCGCCGCTGGAGCGCGGGTCGCCCTCGGCGAGGATGCCGCTGTCGATCATCGGCTGGACGATCGTCCCGATCGCGGCCCGCGTGGTGCCGGTCAGCCGGGCCAGGTCGGAACGCGACAGCGGGCCGATGTCGTAGAGCGACTGAAGGACGCGCGCGCGGTTGACCTGGTTGGCCAGGCTCGGGGAGATCAGCGGGGTGGCCGCGCGCCCCGTCGGCGGGGCCGCCGGGGCGCGGGTGTCCCGGCGGTCGTGATCGGACCTCAAGGCGGCTCCATCGGTTGGGGTGAGTAGCCGTTCCAGTACAGCAATGGGTTCGCCATCATACAAACCCAGGCAAGGGCTGGGCTGTTGCCGGGATCCGCCAGCGGTTACGCCCGGGCAACTTGCCCGAAATAAGGCGCTCGACCTGCGACGGAAGGCGGCGATCGCGGGTGAACGCAACCCCTTGACCTCCTAGGTTCGCATGGATAACTTACAAACCCTCGCCTCGACGGTAGTGAGGCGGACCGCCCCGCGAAGAGGGGCGGGGGCGTGTCCGGAGCCTTCGCTCCCCGAACAGTCGTGTCAGGAGTCTTGATGGTGAACGTCGGCATCGTCGGCGCCGGTATCCGCGGGCACATGTACGCGCAGTCGCTCGCCGGATTTCCCGGGGCGAAGGTGGTCGCGGTCTGCGACCTCGACCCGCAGGCGGCCCGGAAGGTGGCGGACGAGTTCGGCCTCGCCGCCTTCACCGACCACCGCGCCATGCTGGAGCGCGGCGGGCTCGACGCGGTGATCGTGGCGACCCCCGACTTCGCGCACCGCGAGGTCGCCGTCGACGCCGCGCGCAGCGGCGCCCACCTGCTGCTGGAGAAGCCGCTGGCCATGACCGCGGAGGACTGCCGCGCGATCAGCGAGGCGGTGCGCGAGGCCGGGGTGCAGTGCATGGTCGGGTTCGAGAACCGCTGGAACCCCGCCATCCGCCGCATCCACGACCTGTCGGCCGCCGGCGAGCTGGGGCAGGTGCTGACCCAGAACATCCTGCTCAGCAACACCTATTACGTGCCGACCCGGATGATCCCGTGGGCGGCGCGCTCCTCACCGGCGTGGTTCCTGATGAGCCACACCGTGGACGCCGCGCTGTGGATCGCGGACAAGCCCGTGACCTCGGTGTTCGCCAGCGGCTCGCGCGGCCGGCTCGCCGAGCTGGGCGTGGACACCTGGGACGTCGTGCACGCCCTGCTGACGTTCGGGGACGGCACCACGGCCAACCTCACCTCCACCTGGGTGCTGCCGGAGTCCTCGCCGTCGATCATCGACTTCCAGTACAAGGTGGTCGGCAGCCGCTCCGCGGTCGACGTGGACCTCCAGGACCAGGGCTTCCGCCAGGCGGGCGGCTCCTACACCTGGCCCGGCCTGCTCGGCGGCGAGATCGACGGCCGCCTCCAGGGCCCGCCCACGTGGATGGCGCAGTCCTTCGTCTCCGCGCTGGCCGAGGGCCGGCCGGTCGGCCCGGGACTCGACCAGGGAACCCTGGTGACCGACGTCGTGCTGGCCGTGCTGGAGTCCCTGCGGACCGGCGGGGTCGTCCCGCTGGCCGCGCCCTCCGCCGCCTGAGCCGCGCCTACCGGCGCCTGAGCCGCGGCCGTACCGCCCGCTAGGGCGCGGCTGAGAACCGTCGGACCCGGCCCGACGGAGATATGGCTCACATCTCCTTATGTCGCCCATATCAGGTGGGTCGACGCAGACTCGATCCCAACCCCGCCGGTACCTCTCCCAGCCCAGCGCACCGATCAGCGCCACCCCTATGGAGCAGCCACCATGGCCCATCACTCGCAGCACACGCAGTCCTCGCACTCGCTGCCGAGCCGCCGCTCGGCGCTCGCCCTCGGCGGTGGCCTGGTCGCCGCCGCCGGACTCACCGCGTGTTCCGGCGGCGGCACCGCGAGCAGCACGTCCGCCACCCCGCTGGCGCCCACCTCGTCCGCCGGGGGCAGCATCCGCATCCTCGACGACAACACCAACAAGATCTTCGGCTCCGGTGTCGTCGCCCGGTTCGAGAAGGACACCGGGATCAAGGTCGAGAAGTACGAGCAGGCCAACTTCAACGACCTGCACGACCGGCTGGCCACCTTGTTCTCCGCGCAGGACTCGTCCTACGACGTGGTGATGACCTGGGCCGCCTGGTCCGCCGAGTTCGGCCGGGCCGGCTGGCTCCAGCCGCTGTCGCAGTCCGCGGTGCCCGCGGGGGTGCTGCCGGCCGCGCTGGACGCCGTCTCCTACGGCGGGACCGTCTACGGTCTGCCGAAGTTCGCCAGCGCCCAGACGATGTTCTGGAACAAGGACCTCTTCGAGAAGGCCGGGCTCGCCCCGGACACCGCCCCGGCCACCTGGGACGACTTCGTCTCCGCGGCGAAGGAGCTGACCGGCGGCGGCGTCTACGGCTACGCGGCCGACCTCGGCAACACCGACGGCGCCTACCAGAACTTCCTGCGGGTGCTGCTGCTGAACGGCGGCACCATGTACGACTCCGCCAACAAGCCGGTGTTCAACAGCGACAAGGGCGTCGACGCGCTGGACCGGCTGGTGAAGCTGCTGCGCACCGACAAGGTGATGAGCCCCTCCAGCCTCCAGATCACCAACTCCAGCGACCTGAACACCCTGTTCGCCAACGGCAAGGCGGCGATCGTCTTCAACTGGCCGGCCCAGTACCCGGTGGCCGTCGCCAAGGGCGCGCTGGGCAAGGCCGCCGTCGGCAGCGGCATCCTGCCCGGCATCGCGGTCAGGTCGGCGTCCATCGACGGCTCCGAGGGCTTCGCCATCAACAACTACTCCAAGAACAAGGCCGCGGCCCTGAAGTGGCTCCAGTACGTCACGACCGCGGCGGTGCAGAAGCAGATGGTGCAGGAGGAGGGCTGGTTCCCGGTCACCTCCTCGCTGCTCCAGGACAAGACGGTCACCTCCGAACTCCCGATCGTCAGCACCTACCTCCAGGAGTCGCGCTACCAGATCAAGCGCTTCGGGGCGCCGTGGTACAGCGACGTCGTCCAGCAGCTCTCGACCGGCATCACCAAGGCGATGCTCGGCCAGACCACCCCCAAGAAGGCGCTCGACGCGGCGGCCGACCAGGCGTCGACGATCATCGCCAAGTACAAGTAGGTCACCCCATGCCGGCATCCACGCTGACCCCGCCCCGCCGACCGCGCGGGCTGCCCCGCCTCGGCGGCGGCCGCGCCGAACGCGGCGACAGGCGGTTCAACCTCCTGCTGATGGCACCCGCCGTGCTGGTCGTGCTCGCCCTCTTCGCGTACCCCATCGGCTACGCGGGCTGGCTGTCGCTGCACCAGTGGGACGACAAGATCAGCCCCGTGCACCCGTACGTCGGGGTGGACAACTACCACCAGCTGTTCTCCGACCCCGCCTACCGCGAGGCCCTGGACCGCACCGTGTACTTCTCGGTGATCACGGTGCTCGCCGGGGTCGCGCTCGCCATCGGCCTGGCGGTGCTGCTGACCCAGCAGTTCCGCTTCCGGGCGCTCGCCCGGGTGCTGCTGCTCGTCCCGTGGGCGGTGCCGCCGGTGGTCAACGGGATCATGTGGCACCTCATCTTCGACGGCGACACCGGCATCGCCAACACGGTCCTGCGGGGCCTGGGCATCATCGACACCAACAAGCAGTGGCTGTCCTCGCCCACCTCCGCGATGAACGTGCTGATCTTCGCCGAGATGTGGAAACTGCTGCCGTTCCTGACCCTGCTGTTCATCGCGGCGCTCCAGGGCGTGCCGGCCAACCTGTACCGCGCGGCCAGCATCGACGGCGCCGGCGCGATCCGGCGGTTCGCCTTCATCACCCTGCCCAGCATCCGCACCACGATCCTGTTCGCACTGATCGTGCAGAGCATGTGGTCGCTGAAGGTGTTCGACACGATCTACGTGCTGACCGGCGGCTCCGGAGGGCCCGCCGGCGGCACCACCACCATCAACTTCTTCGCCTACCTGACGACGTTCAGCAACCTCGACCGCGGCTACGGCGCGGCCATCGCCATCAGCATCATGGCGCTGGTGCTCCTGATCGCCGTGTTCTGGATGCTGCTCTTCCGCGCGCCGTCGTGGTTCGTCGCCCGGGGCACGAGGAGGAGGACCGCGTGAACACCCCCCGCACCGCCGCGGCGCCGGACGCCCGGCCGTCCACCGGTGCCGTAACGGCGCCGTCCGCGCCGCCCGCCCGCCCCCGCCGGGGCCTGTCGCGGCGGGGCAGGAGGCGGGCCGTCACAGTGCTGCACCGCTTCCTGCTCGTCGTGGCGCTGCTGTACTTCGTCGCGCCGTTCCTGTGGATGGTCGTGTACAGCGTCTTCCCGGCCGGGAACCTGCAACGGGAGAACCCGGACCTCGACCCCGGCGCGCTCACCCTGTCGTCGTACCGGCGGCTGCTGGGCCAGAGCAGCTTCCTGCAACCGATGCTCAACTCGGCGGTCGTGGGCCTGCTCACCACGCTGATCTGCCTGGCACTGGGGTCGGTGGCCGCCTACGGGCTGGCCCGGCTGCGGTTCCGCGGCAAGCAGGTCCTGCTGCTGGCGATGATGTCGACCCAGGCGATCCCGGTGATCGTGCTGGCGGTGCCGCTGTTCATCGTCATCCGGACGCTCGGCCTGTTCGACACCCCCGCCGCCCTGGTCATCACCTACACCGCGTTCATCCTGCCGCTGGTGGTCTGGATGATGGTCGGCTTCTTCGAGGACATCCCGGTGAGCCTGGAGAAGGCCGCGCGGATCGACGGGTGCGGCCGCTGGCAGATCCTCTGGCGGATCGCGGCGCCGCTGGCCGCCCCCGGCCTCGCGGCCACCGGCGTCTTCGCGTTCATCACCGCCTGGAGCGACTTCTTCCTGGCGAAGATCCTCACCGCGAGCAACGCCACGACGCTTCCGGTGAAGACGGCGTCGTTCCAGGGGCTGTTCGCCAATGACTACACCTCGGCGGCCACCGCCGGCGTGATCACCACGCTGCCGGTCATGCTGCTGGCCCTCGCCGCACAACGCTGGATCGTGCGCGGCCTTACCGAAGGAGCTGTGAAGGGCTGATGGGCGAAATCGTTCTGGACCGGGTCCACAAGTCCTACGACGGGAAGACCTCCGCCGTGGAGGAGATCTCCTACACCGTCCAGCAGGGCCACTTCGTGACGCTGCTGGGGCCGTCCGGCTGCGGCAAGTCCACCACGCTGAACATGATCGCCGGGCTGGAGGACGTCTCCGGCGGCACGATCACCATCGACGGCGGCCGGGTCGACGAACTCCCCCCGGACAAGCGGGACCTGGCGTTCGTCTTCCAGGACTACGCCCTGTACCCGCACATGACGGTCTACGAGAACATGGCGTTCGGCCTGCGGATGCGCAAGACCCCGAAGGCGGACATCGACCGGCGGGTGCGGGACGCGGCCGAGCGGCTGTCGCTCGAACCGTTCCTGGACCGCAAGCCCAGGGACCTGTCCGGCGGGCAGCGCCAGCGGGTGGCCCTCGGCCGGGCGATCGCCCGGCGCCCGGCGGTGTTCCTCTTCGACGAGCCGCTGTCCAACCTCGACGCGCTGCTGCGCGACCGCACCCGTACCGAACTCAAGCAGCTCCACCAGGAACTGGGTGCCACCAGCGTCTACGTCACCCACGACCAGGAGGAGGCCCTCACCCTCTCCGACAAGATCGCCGTGATGAGCAGGGGCCGGCTGGAGCAGTACGGCACCCCGCAGGAGATCTACGACAGTCCGGCGACGGAGTTCGTGGCGGTCTTCGTCGGCAAGCCGTCCATCAACCTCTTCGACGCCGAACTCGACGGCGGCAGGCTGACGGTCCCCGGCACCGGGATCACCGTCCCCGGCCGGGGCGTCACGCAGAAGGCGGCGGACAGGAAGGTGCGGCTGGGGCTTCGGCCGGACGAACTCGTCGTGCACGAGCAGCCGCAGGACGGCGACGTGCGGGCGACGGTCAAGCTGATCCAGCCGCTCGGCCACGCCACCGACGTGGCGGTGACCGTGGCCGGCACGGAACTGCTCGCCCGCGCGCCGGGCTTCCTGAACGTCCGGCCGGGACAGGAGGTCGGTGTGGACGTCAGCGGTGCGCGCCTGCACGTGTTCACCGCGGACGGCACCCGGCGGCTGTCCGACTGATCCCGCGCCGGCGTCGGGGCCTCACGGCGTCACGGCGTCACGGCGCCGCGCGTTGCAGCCGGCCGAGCCACAGCAGCAGCAGCGCCGTCTCCTCCGGGCGCAGCTCCTCGGGGGGCCGGTCCCTGAGCCGGGCCTCCAGGCAGAGGGCCGCCCGCGCGGGCCCCTCGTCCGGGGCGGGCCGGGCGGCGGCCGACTCGTCCAGGCAGGAGGCGAAGACCGCGTCGCGCACCCGGGCCGACAGCAGCGGGTCGCGGAAGCGCGACGGCTGGGACAGGATGCTCAGGGCGACGCCCACGTTGGCGGAGAGGATCGCCTGCGCGGCCTCCTCGGTGGGAATCCGCACGGCGCCGACCGCCGCGCAGCGGTCGAGGGTCTGCTTGAGCAGCTCGAAGATCCGGTCGGCGGGCGCGGGCACCTCGGGCAGGACCGGGGAGAACATCAGCCGGTACAGCGCCCGGTGGGTGAGGGCGAAGTCCGTGTGGTCGTCCCAGCCCGCCCGCAGGTCGGCGACGGGGTCGTCCGTCGCCTCCAGCGCCTGCTTGCGGCTGATGTAGCGCTCGAAGCCGTTCTCCACGAGCGCCGCGAGCAGGCCGTTCTTGTCGCCGAACAGGCGGTAGAGGATGGGCTGGGTGACGCCGACCGCCTCGCAGACCGCCCGGGTGGAGATGTCGTTGCCCGGAGCGGAGTTCAGCAGCCGCTCGGCCGCCTCCAGCATGCGGGCGCGCAGGTCGCCGGACCTCGCGGCCCTTGCGGTGGTCTCGGGCGTCATGGCTGGTGCGTCCCCTTCCCCGGCGCTACGCGCCACCGGCCCGGCCGTCGCCGTCGATCATGGCAGCCGTCAGGACGGTGCCGCCGATGCCCCATCCCCCGTCGGGGACCTCCTCCACGAGCACCATGGTGTTCTGGCGGGCCCGCTCACCGTAGACCTCGGCGTACAGATCGGTGGCGCGGTCGACGATCAGCTTCTTCTGCTCCGGCGTGAGGGTGCCGGCGGGGACCTTGAAGTTGGCGAAGGGCACGGGTCGTTCCTCCTCGGTGGGAATGTGTCGCTGGGGATGTACCGGTGGCGTCCTAGACGATGCCGCCGTTGTCGCGGATGTTCTGCCCGTTGACCCAGTGGCCGGCGGGGCTCGCCAGGAAGGCGGTCAGCTCGGCGATGTCCTCCGGGGTGCCCAGGCGTTCGAGCGGGGGCTGCGCCGCCAGCCGGTCGACGGTCTCCTGGTCCTTGCCGTCCAGGAACAGCGGGGTGGCGGTGGGGCCGGGGGCGACCGCGTTGACGGTGACGTCCCGGCCGCGCAGCTCGCGGGCGAGGACCAGCGTCAGTGCCTCGACGGCGCCCTTGCTGGCCACGTAGGCGCCGTAGGCGGGGAGCTGGAGACCCATGACGGACGTCGAGAAGTTCACCAGCGCGCCGCCCGGGCGCAGTCGGCGGGCCGCCTGCTGGTCCACGACGAAGGTGCCGCGGACGTTGGTGCGGTGCACCGCGTCGAAGTCGGCCAGGTCGAGCTCGGCGATCGGCCGGAGACGCATGATCCCGGCGGTGTGCACCACGACGTCGAGCCCGCCGAACGCGGCTTCCACGGCGTCGAAGGCGGCGGCCATGGCGTGTTCGTCCGCGACGTCGCCGCCGACGGCCACGGCCCGGCCCCCGGCGGCGGTGATCTCCCCGACCAGAGCCTCGGCGGCCGCCTCGTTGCCGGAGTAGTGCACCCCGACGGCGTACCCGTCGCGGGCGAGGCGCCGGACGACGGCCTTGCCGATGCCGCCGGAACCGCCGGTGACCAGGGCGACGCGGGGGGTGTCGGAGCTGGTGGGCATGACACGCTCCTTGTTTTCGACGATTGCACGTTGACGAGATCAACGATAACACGAGGGCGATCGGTGATTCGAGAAAAGTGTTATCGCTGAAAACGCGCGGGGGGAGCGGTCGTCCGCGCAGGTCGGCGGGGCCGTCGACCGGGCCGGCCGCACCCCGCCGGTGTCACCAGGGTCCGCTCACGGGGCCGCGATCCGCGGCCGGGTCGCCTTGGGTCTCGGATGACGGGGCCGTTCCGTCGGGGCCCTTCCGTCGGAGGTGCTTCCGTCGGGGGTGCTTCCGTCCGGCGTGAGCGCGGCCGCGACGCGGTCGAGCAGGTGCAGCGCGCGGGCCAGGGCGCGCCGCTCGTCGCCGTCGAGGCTCGTGGCCAGCGCCTGCGCGAGCGCGCCGACCCGGTGGCGCCGGTCGGCCGCGAGCGCGCGGGCGCCCGCGGGGGTCAGGGTGAGGATCTTCTTGCGGGCGTCGGCCGGGTGCGGGCCCGCGGCCAGGTAGCCGGCGTCGGTGAGTTCCCTGACGGTCGCGGCCATGGTCTGGTGGCGCACCCCCCGGCCGGCCGCGAGGTCGGCGGTCGTCATGGGGCCCCGCCGGTCGAGCAGGTCCAGCACCGTCGCCGGGATCGCGGCGAGCCGGTCGGACGAACGGGTGGCCCGGACCAGGGTGCCGACGGTGCTGCGGAGGGTCGCCGCGAGCTGTTCCGGCGTGGGGTCGCGGGCGGGGTCGCGGGGAAGGCGGGGCATGCGGCCACGCTAGCAGTAATGTAGGGCAACCTGTACAGTTTCCCCTGTAGATATCCGGAGAGGACGCCTGATGGACCTGACCAAGCACACCCACGCCTGCGTGACCCTGGCCAAGGACGGCGCGCGGCTCGTCATCGACCCGGGCGCGTTCAGCCCCGAGGCGGCGCAGGAGGTGGCCGCCGCCGACGCCGTGCTGGTCACGCACGAGCACTTCGACCACTTCGACGAGGAGCTGATCGCGAAGTCCCTGGAGGCGCGGCCCGAGTTGCGGGTCTACGGTCCCGCGTCCGTGGTCGACCGCTGGTCGGCCCGCCCCGGCCAGGTCACGGCCGTGGCGGCGGGGGACGTGCTGGGCGTCGCGGGCTTCGACGTCCGCGTGTTCGGCGAACTGCACGCCGCCATCCACCGCGACATCCCGCGCGTCACCAACGTCGGCTACCTCGTGGACGAGGACGTCTACCACCCCGGCGACGCCTACCACGCCCCCGACGCCCGGGTCGGCACCCTGCTGCTGCCCACCAGCGGGCCGTGGACCAGCCTGGCGGCCTCGGTCGACTACGTCCGCGAGGTCGCGCCGCGGCGCCTGGTCCAGATCCACGAGGTCATGCTCAGCGAGACCGGTCAGCAGTCGACCGCCCGGTTCCTCAGCCCGGAGGCGCTGACCGAGGTCCCCCTGGAGATCGTGCCGATCGGCGAGACGGTCGCGGTCTGACGGTCCGGAAGGTCCGAGCGCCGGCCGTTCGCGGCCGCCGTACCTCCCCGCGCCGGGCGGACGCGGCGGCCGCCCGGCGCGGGGAGCGTCAACGGTCCGCGGCGTACAGGCGCAGGGTGACAGGGGCGCAGACCAGGACGACGGCGGCGGTGGCGGCGAGCGACCAGGCCACCGGGCCCGCGGGGGAACCGGCGCCGTTCATCAGGTCGCGCGCCGCGGTGGCCACGTGGCTGAGCGGTTTGACGCGGTCCGACGCGATCCGGGCCGCGCGGGCGGGAGTTCGGCCGCCGGGGGCCGGGCGGTGGGCGCCGCGGGGGCGGGAGTTCGGCTGCGCGGGCGGGGGGTCGGCGCGCGGGGCCGGGGCGGTGGGGCCGCGCCGCGGGGGCCGCCCGTGGGCGTCACCGGGCGAATCGTCCGGTTCATCGGGCGGACATGATGGACCGTCAGGCGTAGAGTGCCGGACATGGAGGCCGAAGGGGGAATCGGCGGCCGGGGCTCCGGGGCGGCGCCACCGTGGGCGGTGCGCATCCGGCGGGGCGACGGGACGATCGCGGGGGCCGGGGTACTGGTCGACCCGCAGTGGGTGCTCACGCACGCGGCAGCCGTCGCCGAGGGGGAACACGTCACCGCGGAGTTCGTCGCGGCCCGGGGCGCCTCCCGCCACGCGGTCGCCGAACAGGTCTGCGCCGCCGAGGCGGGCGGGGTCGCGCTGCTGCGGCTGGCCCGACCCGGCCCGGCGGGCGCCGCGAGCGCGCTGCGCCGGCTGTCCGTGCCCCACCGCGAGGTGCGGGTGTACGGATTCCCGGCCGCGGAGGGCGCCGGGCGGTGGATGGCCGCGGCGACCGGCGGCGTGGCGGGCGGCGCCGACGGGCGGGTGGGGCTGGCCCCGGCGGGGGCCTTCACCGCGGGATACGGCGGCGCCGCGGCCGTGGACGCCGCCACCGGCCAGATCGTCGGGGTGGTGCTGCCCGGCAGCCCCGACGGCGAGCGCGCGGGCCCGTGCCTGAGCCCGGCCGAGACCATCGCGCGCCACCTCCCGCGCGCCGCCGGCTGGACCACGGGCCGGCCCGCGGTGGACGAGCGGCTGCACGCGCACGGGCCCGAACCGGCCCTGTTCGACCCGCACTTCGCCCGCCGGCTGGCGCAGTGGTTCCGCGGCGGCCGCCAGGGGGAGCGGTACGCGGACCACCACCGGGACCGTACCGGGCGCGACGCGCGTCCACCGGGGGCAGCGGGGGTACCGGCGGCAGCGGGGGTATCGGAGGCTCCGTCCGCGCCGGGCGCCGCGGTCCGCACCGCCCGCCGCACCGACGACGGCCTCCAGATCAAGATCAGCCGGGTCCGTGCCGACGATCCGGTCCGCGCGGCCACGCTCCGCCGTGCCCTCCTGCTGGCCGACCGCGAGGCGGGCGGCCCGACGGCCGGCCGGGGTCCCGGTCCGACCGCCGGTCCGGGCGGCACGATCGGAGGTCCGGGCAGCGGCCGGAGCGGGGGCACGGTCGGCCGTCCGGGGGCGGCCAACGGGTATCCCGCCAACGGCACGCGCAGCCAGGCCGGTCCGGCCCGCGAGGGGGCGGTCGGCGGCGCGGACACCGACCCGCCGGTCGGCGCGCTCGACCTCGCGCTGAACGCGGCCGGGCGCGGCACCCGGTGGATCGCGGAGCGCGTCGCCGACCGGCTCGGCGTGCTCCCGGAGGGGCTGGAGGACATCACCGGGGCGGACCTCGACGCGACCGTCCGGCGCGTCCTCGCCTCCCCCGCGACGCTCACCCTCGTCCTGGTGGGGGTCGACGAGGCGGACGATCCCGACACGCTGCTCGACCTGCTCGCGCGGCTGCGCGTCCACGGCGACCGCATGCTCCTGGTCTTCCGCCACGACGGCGCCCATGTCGCCCGCGCCCAGAGCCAGTTGGTGATCGAGCCGAGCCAGCAGCGGCAGGCCCGGCTGCTCGGCACGCTGACGGAGATCACCGGCCCGCTCGCCGACGCGCTGCACGCGCGGATGGCGGTGGTGCTCGCCGACTGCGACCGCGCGCTCGACGCCCTGATCAAGGCGCATGTGGTGCGGACCACGATGGCGGGCACGGCCGGGGTCGCCGCGGGCCGCGGCGAGCACCCGGACCTGGGCCGCTTCGAGCGCGTCGCGGCGCGCGCCGAGCGGCACATGCGGGAGGCGATCGCACGCCTCGACCCGCTCGTCGAGCGGCACGAGGAGCTGATCGGCCGGCTCGACTCGTACCAGGTGCTCTACCAACAGGCCGTGCGCAGCGAGGACCTGGACGCCGAGGACCGCTACCAGGCCGCGCACGACCTGCTGCACGCCCGCCCCTGCGACCTGGGGCCGGCGGAGGCGGCGGTGCGCGAGTACGTCGACTTCATCGAGCGCCGGGGCCACCGGCCCCCGCCGCCCGGCGGCCTGCCGACCCCCGGACAGGACCGGGACCGGACCCCTGAAGGGCACCAGGACCGGGACGAGGGAGGGGGAGGGGGCTCGGCCGGGAGGCGGGACGGGGCCGGGAGGCAGGACCCGGGCGCGCGGGGCGACCCGGGGGCGCCGCCCGGCGCCCCCGAACGCCCCGAACGCCCCGAACCTCCCGCACCGTTCGGACGGGAGAGGCGGTCCCGCGGCCCGGAACAGCCCGACCCGGTACCGCCGGACGGACCGGACCCGGAGGGGGGCGAGCCCCGCCCGTGACCGAACAGCCCGCACCCTGCCCCCGCCCCGGATGCGGCGGCACCCTGATGTCCACCGGCTTCTGCGACCGTTGCTCGCGCAGGCCACCCGACACCCGAGGCGCGGGCACGTCCGCCTCCGCCCGTGCCCCGGCCCCCTCCTCCGACTCCGCGCACTCCTCCGCCTCGACGCCCCCGCCGGCGGTGCCTCCCCCGGCCTCGTCGGTCCCCGCTCCCCGTACCGGCACGGACCACCCGGGCGACATACCCGACGCGGAGTCGGGCCGTACCGCGGGCGGCGGGCGGCGCGACCGGCCCCGCAGGCAGCGCGGCCAGCGCCGTTCCGTCGAACGCGAACGCGAACGTGAACGCGAACGGGCGCGGGAGCGGGACCGCGCCCGCCCCACCGGGGGCGCCACCCGCCCCCACCTCGCCCCGGCCCCCGCCGTCCCCAACCCCGACACCCTCGACAGCGACGGCCTCGTCCCGCTCCCCGACATCCCCGCGCCCGCCCTCGCCAGCATCGCCGGCGAACCCGGCCCGCCACCCGTCGGCGGCCGCCCGTGCGGCGTACCGGAGTGCCCCGGCACCATCGGGCTGGCCTACGACGGCGGGCCGCCGCCGGACCACGGCTACTGCCCGGAGTGCGGCACCCCGTACTCCTTCCGCCCGCAACTGCGGGTCGGCGACGAGATCGGCGAGGCCAGCCGGCAGACCTACCGCGTGCTCGGCTACCTCTCGCCGGGCGGCACCAGTTGGGTCTACCTCGCCGAGGACACCGAGTTGAAGGGGCACCGGGTGGTGCTCAAGGCGCAGATCAACAACAGCGACGCGATCGCCCGCCGCCGCGCGGTCGAGGAGATGCGCTCGCTCGCCACGCTGCACCACCGGGACGTGGTCGGCGTGATCTCCTCGCGCCGGCACCTCGCGCCCGGCGACCAGGAACCGACCGACTACATCGTGATGGAGTACGTCGCCGGGTCCCCGCTGAACCTGCTGATGAGGCGGACCCCGGAGCAACTGGCCGACCTGTTCGGGGAGCCGTTCGCGCTCGACCACGTGGTGACGTACGGCTGCAAGATCCTCGGCGCCCTGGAGTACCTGCACGACCAGGGGCTGCTCTACTGCGACATGAAGCCCGCGAACGTCATCCACTACGGCCGGCAGGTCAAGCTGATCGACCTCGGCGCGGTGCGCCGCAAGGACGACCGCGTCAGCCGGCTGTCGTACACCCGCGCGTACGCCCCGCGGCTGCGGGAGTTGACCGGCCGCGGCTTCCACGTCGACAGCGACCTGTTCACCGTCGGCCGCACGCTGCGCGAGCTGTACGAGAAGGCGGCGCCGGCCGCGGGGCTCGCCGAGCGCTCCTTCGACCGGCTGATCGCCCGCGCCACGCACGACGACCCCGACGCCCGCTTCACCTCGGCCGCGCAGATGTCCCGGCAGCTATGGGAGGTGCTGCGCGAGCACCGCGCGCTGAGCCGGCACGAGCGGCACCCCGAGCGCTCCACCCGGTTCGAGCCGACCGCGGTGCTCTTCGGCGCGGTGCTCGGCAGGGCACCGGGCACCGGCTACTGGACCCGGCGGGCGGAGCGGGCGATCGGCACCGCGCCGTGGCTGGAGTTCGGCGCGCCGGACCCGCAGGACGTGGCCCGCGCGCTGCCGGTGCCGATCCCCGACCCGGACGACGGCGCCGTGGTCTTCCTCGGCCTGCTGGGCGAGGCGGTGCCCGAGCGCGTCGCGGACCGCGTGCGGCACGACCCGACGCTGCGCACGGTCGAGGTCGCGCTGTGGCTGTGCCGCGGGTTCCTGTGGCACGACGGCGAGGAGGCCGCCGGCCACGCCGCGGACTGGCTCGCCGAGGCGGAACGGCTGCTGGGCCCGGAGGCCGCGGGCTACGACTGGCGGCTCGCCTGGCACCGCGGCCTGACCGGTCTGGCGGCCGGGCGGGTGCGTTCCGCCCAGGGCTACTTCGAGGCGGTCTACGACATCGTGCCCGGCGAGTGGGCGCCCAAGCTCGCCCTCGGCTACTGCGCGGAGCGGCTGGGCGACCCCGAGGAGGACGTCAGCCGCTACTACGAGGCGGTCTGGGAGCGCGACCGCGCCCAGGGCAGCGCCGCGTTCGGCCTGGCCCGCGGTCACCTGCGGGCCGGGCGCCGCACCGCCGCGGTCCGGGTGCTCGGCCAGGTCCCCTCCACCTCGCGGCACTACGACACCGCGCGGGTCGCGATGATCCGGGTGCTCGCCGGACGGGTGCCGGGCGCCGGCCCCACCGCGGCCGACCTGCGCGACGCGGCGGACCGCGTGGCCGAGCAGCCGGCCGGCAGGGCCAGGGACCGGCTGGTCGCGGAGGTGCGTGAGCAGGAGTACGCGCGGCGCAGGGCGGTTGCGGCTTCCGACGGAGCCGTCCACGTCCCCCCTCCCCGGCGCGATCCCGATCCGCCGCGGACCGGCGCCTTCCGCCGGGACGGCACGCCCGATCCGTACGGCGGTCCCGATCCGTACGGCGGCGGCCCCGACCCGGACAGCGGTCCCGATCCGTACGGCGGCCCCGACCCGGACAGCAGTCCCGTCGCGGACGGCGGTCCCGATCCGGACGGCGGTCCCGACCTGGACGGCGGGCCCGCCACGGCGGCCGGCTTCCTCCCGTGGCTGCGCGGGCTGGCGCGCCGCGTGCCGCTCACCCCCCGCGCCCGCACCCCGCCCACGTCCGACGACGCCTGGCTCGACCGGCCGTTCCCCGCGCTGCCGCCCGGCGACCTCTTCGAGGGCGCGGCCAGCGGGCGCCACCTGGCCATGCTGCTCCACGCGTCGCTGCGCGGCCTGGCCGACCAGGGGCACGGCGCCACCGAGCGCGGCGACCTGCTCGACCGCGCCTACGCGGTCCGGCCGGAGAGCAGGTTCTGACGCCCCGGCAGCGGCCGCCCGTCGGCCGGTCGAATCCGCCCGCCGACCGGTCGAACCGGTCGGCGGAGGAGCGACGCGGACGGCGGAGGGGCGACGCGGAAGGCACGCAGCACGCGCACGACCCGAAAGGACCCGGACAGCCCGGAAGACCCGACCGACGTACCGACCGAGCGGTGAGGAGCAGCGGCCAGCAGTGGACACGTACGGGAGCACGAACGGGAGCGAGGACCGGAACGGCGACGGCGGCGCTCGCGGCGGCACCGGCAGCGCTTCACGGCGTACGGCCGGGGCCGACGACCCCGGCGCGCAGGCGGGGTCCGTGCCGCCGCCGTACCCGGACCCGGACGGGTCCGCGGCGCGGCCGGCGGCAGCCGCCACCACCCCTACCGTCGAACTCGCGATCAGCCAGCGCGTCTACCACGCGGCCCGGGCCGGCGTGCAGGACCTGCACGCCATCCTGACCGTCCGGGTCAGCGGCCTCGCGGACGCCGGCGCGGCCGTACGCGCGCCCGCCGGCGGTGCCGGCCCGTCGGTCGCCGAGGTGCTGGTCGTCGACTGCTCCACCTCGATGGAAGTGCCGGAGCGGAAGATCCACGCGGCCCGGCGGGCCGCCGTCACCGCGCTGAGGGCGCTGCCGGAGGGCACCCCGTTCGCCGTCGTCCGGGGCACCCACCGGGCGGTGACCGCCTACCCGCCGGAGGGGCCGATGCGGCCGGCGTCCGCGGCGACCCGCGAGGAGGCGGCGCGCGCGGTCTACGCGATGCGGCCCGGCGGCGGTACCTGCGTCGGCAACTGGCTCGACCTGGCGGGCATGTTGCTCGCGGAGCAGTCCGCGCCGATCCCGCACGTGCTGATGCTCACCGACGGCAGGAACGAGTACGACCGCCTCAACCCGGTCGCCCGCGTGCTCGACACCTGGCAGGGCCGGTTCCTCTGCGACGCCTGGGGCATCGGCACGGACTGGGACGCGCGCCTGCTCGTCGACGTCACCCGGCGGCTGCACGGCAGCGCGAACGCGGTGCACGACGAGGACGAACTTCCGGCGGCGTACGAGGAGTTGATCACCAGGCTGCTGGCCCGGCCGCTGCCGGAGCTGGAGATCAGGGTGACGCCGTCGCCCGGCGGGCGGCTGCGGTACCTGCGCCAGATGTTCCCGCACGAGCTGAGCCTGCCGCAGGCCGGGTCGGGGCCGGCCACCGCCTTCACCACCCGGGCGTGGGGCAACGAGGTACGCAGGTTCCAGCTCTGCGTGACGGTGGACCCGGCCGGCCGTGCCCTGGACGAGGACCTCCAGGCCGCGGTCGTGGAGGTGGCGGCGCCGGACGGCGGAGGGCGGCCGCCGACCGGGCGGCCGGGCCCGGAACGCGGGTTGCGGCTGCCCCCGTCCCGGCCGTGCCTGGTCCGCTGGACCGACGACCCGGTGCTCGCGGCGGTCGGCACCGAGGAGGACGAGCACTTCGAGAAGCACCGGCGGCTCGGCGAGAGCGCCGCCCTCGCCGCGGAGGCGTTCAGGGGCGGGCGGCGCGAGGAGGCGGTCCGGTTGCTCGGCCTCGCCGTCACGCTCGCCCACGACCTGGGCGCACAGCGCCAACTCGCCGAGCTCCAGCGGATCGTGGAGATCCGCGATCCGGTCGCCGGCGACGTGTCACTGCGGGAGGGGGTCGCCGCCGACGCGTTCGAGCACCTGATCGCCGCGAGCACCCACACCACGCACGGCCCGAGTTCGGGCGGCCCGACCGCCGGGGAGGTGCCGGTGCGGCCGGTCGCGGGCCTCGTGGACTGCGCGAACTGCCGGGCCCGCATCCCGTCGAACGCCAGGTTCTGCCCCCACTGCCGGCACCAGCGGTCGCCCGGGGCCGGGGCGTCATGAGCACCACCTCACGCGAACTGTGGTACCGCCTCTGGCTGCTGGCCGCACTCGTGGCGCTGACCACGCTGGCGCTGCTCGGCTCCTACACCGGGGTGCACGACGGCGCGGTGCCGCTCGCGTCGTCGACCGCGCCCGGCGTGCTCGACGTGGACACCGCGAAGGACGCGCTGCTGCGGGCCGAGCAGGACGCCGAACTGGACGCGGCCTCCGACGCGGCCGGTACGAGCAGCTTCTCCACCCAGGTCGCCGTCGCCAACCAGATCCTCACCTCCGCCGCCGCCGAGGACGTCACCGGCGCGACCGGTCGGCTGACCCTGAAGACGGTGACCGGCCTGATCTCGGCGTACTCGTACTGGATCGGGCTGGCCGGACAGGTGCCGGCCCGGTCGCCGCTGCACGCCGGGTACATGGAGGACGCGGCGGACGTACTGGGCCGGCCGGGCGACCCGGTGACCGGCTCGTCGCTGATGAGCCGGCTCAACGCCCTCCAGCAGGCGCAGGTGGCGGTGGTGCACCGGCAGGCGGCGTTCGGATGGCCGCTGGCGCTGGGCTGGTGCGTGTCGGGGACGCTGGTCGTCGCGCTGGCGGCCGCGCTGGCGGAGGCGCACCGCTTCCACCGGACCCGGTTCCGGCGCCGCTGGAACCGCCAACTGGCCGCGGCCGGGGTCCTGCTGGTGGGCGGCGCGGCGGTCCTGGGGACCTTCACCTGGCAGACCCACAGCGGTCTGTTCCACGCCCGCAGGCTGCTGGAGCGGCCGCACGCCGGGCCGGGCATCAGCACCGCGGGGGCGGACGTCGCCCGGCGGATGGCGGACACCGGCTTCCGCGCGGCGGCGGCCGGCTGGATCGTGGCCGGGGGAGTGGCGCTGATGGTGCTCGTGGTGTGGGCGCTCGCGCCGCGGATCGGCGAGTACCGGGTCAAGGTGTCCCGATGAGGCGGCCGGGCGGATGGACCTACGGCGTCATCGGCCTGTGCCTGGTGGTGCTCGCGGTGGTGGGCGCCGTGGTGGTGCGGGCGGTCGGCGACGAGGGCTCGGTGACGCTGCTGGCGAACTGGAGCGGGCAGGACGAGCGGCTCTTCCGGCAGGAGGTGATCGAGCCGTTCGAGGCGAAGGAGCACATCCACGTGCTCTACCAGGGCAGTTCGGCCGAGAGCCAGGTGCTCGACGCCGACGCCGGAGCCGGCGCGCCGCCCGACGTCGCGGTGCTGCCCGGTCCCGGTGAACTCGCCGACTACGCCGCGACGGGCCAACTCCAGCCCCTGGACGACCTGTTCGACGCCGCGGACTTCAACGCCCCCTGGGTCGCCAAGGTGCGGGGACCCGCCGGAGCGGGCGCGCACTACTACTGGCTGCCGATCAAGACCGATCTGAAGAGCACGGTGTGGTACCCGAAGGGCATGGCGCCCGAGCGGCTCGCGGCCGCCGCGGCCCGGCCCGGCTCCTGGTGCCTGGGCATGGTCTCGGGCGCCACCTCCGGCTGGCCGGCCACCGACTGGATCGAGGACATCCTGCTCCAGCAGGCCGGTCCCGACGTCTACCAGCGGTGGGCCGTCGGGAAGCTGCCGTGGGACGACGCCCGGGTCGCGCACGCCTGGCGGACCTGGGGCACCCTGGTCGGCGCCGGCCAGGCCCGCTACGTCACGCCCGCGCTGACCCGCCGCTACGACGCGGTGTCCCGCACCGCGGTGAAGGGCGGCGCCGCGTGCACCCTCGAACACCAGTCGTCCTTCATCCGCACCGACCCCGGCTGGGCGGACAGCGCCCAACCGGCCCGGTCCGACGCGCGGTTCACGCACTCCTCCGCCCTCATCCCGGGGCCGCACGCCTCCCGGGACTCCTGGGAGGTCTCCGGCGACCTCGCCGCGATGCTCCACGACACCCCGCAGGCACGGAAGTTGATCCGCTACCTGGCCCGCTCCGACGTGCAGGCGCGGTGGAGCCTGTCGCAGGCCGGGTTCTCCGCGGACCACGAGGTGGCGCGGTCCGTCTACGCCGGCGACCAGGTCACCCTCGCCGCGGCCAAGGCCCTCGACGCGCCGGGCACCGTACGGTGCTACGACGCGTCGGACGCGATGCCCGCGGTGATGCGCGACGCCTTCGAGCTGGCCGCCCTCCGGTACCTCGCCGACCCCTCCTCGCTGGCCCACCAGTTGACGACGCTGGAGGCGGTACGGCAGCGCCGCACCATGGTCTGGCTCCCCACGGTGTGCGGAAGCGGGGCGACATGACGGAGCGTCAGGTTCCGGGCCGGCGCACGCCGAGCGACGACAGCAACTGGAGCTTGTCGTAGGACTCGGAACCCGGGGTGGCCGTGTACACCAGCAGCCGCTGCGCCTGGTCCTCGTCGAGCAGGGTCTGGCAGTGCAGTTCGAGCAGCCCGACGTCCGGGTGCAGCATCCGCTTGACGTCCACGCGGTGCAGCCCCACCTCGTGGGCGCTCCAGATCGCGGCGAACTCCCGGCTCGACGCCAGCAGCGCGTCCACCAGCTCGCCGGCCGGCGAGCCCGGGCCGAGCGCGGTGTAGGCCGCCCGCAGGCCGGCGGTGAAGTACCGGCCGTGCCGCGGGTGGTCCGGCTCGGGGTAGACCAGCCGGGAGGCCGGGTCGGTGAACCAGCGGTGGACCAGGAAGCGGTCCAGGCCCGTGTAGCCGGTCTGGTCGCCGACCAGCGCCATCGACGGCTGCGTCTGGAGCAGGGTCTCCCCGAGCACCGACATCACCTGGGCCGGGGTGTCCGCCAGCCGGTCCACCACCCGCATCATGCCCGGGCTGACGTGGTCGGTGCGCAGGCCGCGCCGCGGGGTGCCGTGCCCGGCCATCCGGAACAGGTGGTCGCGCTCGTCGAGCGACAGGTGCAGGCCGCGGGCGATCGCGGCGAGCATCTGCTCCGACGGCTGCGGGCCGCGGGCCTGCTCGATCCGTCCGTAGTAGTCCGCGGACATCCCGCACAGCGCGGCGACCTCCTCGCGCCGCAGCCCCGCGGTCCTGCGCCGCTGGCCGCGCGGCAGGCCCACGTCCTCCGGTTGCAGCGCCTCCCGCCGGGTCCGCAGGAAGTCCGCCAGTTGTTCTCGGTCCATGCTCCCAGTCTCCCCTTCACCGACGCCCGACGCCCGACGCCCGGGGCTCCGCGGTTCCGGGGCTCCACGGTCCCGCGCGCCCCGGGATCCGGCCGGCGCCGCCGCCGGTCGTCACGCCGCCGCCGGTCGTCACGCCGGCGCCGGCCGTCACAGCAGGGTGCCGCCGGACGCCTCGACGCGCTGGCCGTTGATCCAGCCGGTGTGCTCCGAGAGCAGCGACGCGACGACACCGCCGATGTCGTCCGGCTCCCCGACCCGGCCGAGGGCGGTCTCCGCGCCGAGCTGCGTGCGCACCTGCTCGTTGTCCCGCAGGTAGCCGCCGCCGAAGTCGGTGGCGATCGGCCCGGGCGCCACGGTGTTCGCGGTGATCCCGCGCCCGCCCAGCTCCAGCGCCAGGTAGCGGGTGAAGACCTCCACCGCGCCCTTCGTCATGGCGTACGCCGACATGCCCGGCCGGCTGAAGCGAGCCAGGCCGGAGGAGGTGTTGACGATCCGGCCGCCATCGGCGATCAGCGGCGCGAGCGCCTGGGTGAGGAAGTACACGCCGCGCACGTGCACCGCGAAGAGCGCGTCGAAGTCCTCGACGGTGGTCTCCGCGAACGGCGCCGGGGCGGAGTGGCCGGCGTTGTTGACGAGGTAGTCGAAGCGGTCGCGCCCCCAGGTCTCCTTGAGGGTCCGCTCCACCTCCGCGACGAAGCCGGGGAAGTCCTCGACCCGGCCGGCGTCCAGCGGCAGGGCCCGCGCGGTGCGGCCGAGGGCGGTGATCTCGTCGACGACGGCCTGCGCCTCGTCGGCGTGCGAGCGGTAGGTGAGGACCGAGTCGACGCCTTCCGCGGCGAGCCGCAGCGCGGTGCTGCGCCCCAGGCCGCGGTTGGCGCCGGTGATCAGGGCGACGCGGTCGCGGGTTCCGGTCTGCTGGGTCATGGTGCTGGCTCCTGGGTGTCGGCGGCGGCCGTACCGTCCGTACGGCCCGTGGGACCCGCCCTCACCGACCAGCCTGCGCGCGTCGCGGCACCGGATGAAGGCCCGGCCCAACCAGGGATTCGCGATCCCTGGCTGGGGGCCGGGCCCGGCCGTGCGCCGGCTACGTCAGCGGCCCGGTCACCGGCAGGACGACCTCGCAGGGCACCGCCCGCGGGTGCGCCGGGTCGAGCGCGTTGAGCACGTCGGTCAGGGCGATCGGGTCGTACGCGATCTCCAGGTGGTCGCTGGCGTCCAGCCCGCACTGGTCCTGCACCGTGATGTTCCTGACGTTCGACGCGGCCGGCAGCAGCGCGTTGGTGTACGGCGTGACCACCTCGTCGTCCTTGGTGGTGATCACGGTGTACGACACCCCGGGCTGCGTCTCGCCGCCGCTGTTGAGCGAGGTGAGGAAGTCGGAGCCGATCTCCTGCTCGACGCAGGCCGCGCAGGCCGGGCCCACCACGAACTGGTTGGCCGGCTCCAGCAGCCCGAGCTGCCTGCCGAACTCGGTGAGGCCGTCCAGGGTGGTGCCGTTGTTGCTGGGGGACAGCGCGATCAGCTTGTCGGTCTTCGCGGCGCCGCCGAGGTTCTTGAGGTAGTAGCGCGGCATCATGCCGCCCTGCGAGTGCCCGACCAGGTCCACCTTGCCCGCGCCGGTCGCCGCCAGCACCTGGTCCACGAACGAGGACAGCTGCGCCGCGCCGTCCTCGGCCGGGCCGGTGCCCTGGATCGCGGCGGACGCCGACGAGCCGCCGTAGTTGAACGCGAACACGCAGTAGCCGTTGTTCGCCAGCAGCGGCGAGGCGCCGCCCCAGTTGTCGTTCATGTTCTCCAGCGTGCCGTGCACCAGCACCACCGGGTACGGATGCGCGGCGCTGGGCTTGCAGGACCAGTTGTTCGCGCCCGCCGGGGCCGTCGTCGGGCTGCCGAAACCGCCGACGAAACCGGTGCCGAAGTGGTAGTTCACCGGTAGTTGGCCCGACGCGGCGGGGGCGGCGGCGGGCGCCGGAGCGGTGCCGGCGTCGGCGGCGGTCGCGGAGCCGGCCTGGGTGCCGGCCAGCGCCAGGCCGACCGCGGCGGCGGCCGTCGCGCAACCGCGCAGGAGGGTGCGTTTCATGTGGGGGTACCGTCCCTTGTTCGAGCGGGCGAATTCCGGAAGTGCGGCGATCGGTGATGCTAGGAAATGCCGTAGGGGCCGGTCAACGACCCCGGCGGCATGCAGGAAAAGCACGTGCCGTGATGCCAGGAAACCGTCCACCCGCAATGCGGAACGGTCATCGGTGGCACAAGAACGGACGTCCCTGTCACACCTGTTGACGCACCGGTAACATCCCCGCATACTGCCCAGTAGGCCACCACGTCAGGGCGTGCCCGGTGCCGCGCCGCGAACTCGCCCTGGTAGCACGGGAAACGGCGGCGCTCGGACCTGCCGTGGCCCGCCGCGCCGCCCGGCAGCACGGCCGACGGAGGGCACCGGTGGACGGACCGTGGACACGCTTTCCGCCGCGGTTCACGGCGGCGGTCGGAAAGGAGCGGACCTCGCTCGCCGCCGAGATCATCGGCGAGATACGGCGCCAGGTGCCCGAGTTCGCCCGGCCGCTCGCCGGGAATTTCGGCGCCGGAATCCAGCAGGGCGTGGAGAGCGCGCTGCGGGAATTCGCCGACCTGCTGGCCGCCGGCCGGGCCGAGGGCGCGTTCACCGAGGACCGGCTGCGGGTGCACCGGGCCCTGGGCCGGGGCGAGTTGGCCGAGGGCCGCAGCCTCGACGCGCTCCAGGCCGCCTACCGGCTCGGCGGGCGGGTCGCCTGGCGCCGCTACGCCCGGGTGGCCCGCCGCTCCGGGCTCGGCACGGACCAGATGGTGGTGCTCGCCGAGGCCATCTTCGCCTGCCTCGACGAACTCGCCTCCGCGGCCGTGCGCGGCTACACGGAGGCGAAGGCCGACGAGGCGGGCACCCTCGGGCGCCGCCGGCACCGGCTGCTGGACCTGCTGGTCACCGGCGCGGCGCCCGATGCCGTACGGGAGGCGGCCGCCACCGCGGACTGGCCGATGCCGTCCGCGGTGGCGTGCGTGGCCCTCGGCCCCGCTCCTGCGGCTCCGCCCGCGGCGGGACCGTCCCCTGCCGGACCGCCGCCGGGTGGACCGCTACCTGCCGGACCGCCGCCGGGTGGGCCCTCCTCGGCCGGACCGTCCCGTGCCGGAACGGCGCGCGGCCGTGCCCGGCTGCCCGACCTGGTGCTGGCGGACACCGACGGCGAGCAGCCCTACCTGCTGGTGCCGGAGCCCGCGCTCTACCTGCGCGACGGCCAGGTCCAGCGGGCGCTGCACGCGCGCACCGCGGTGATCGGGCCGACCGTCCCGGTCGGGCTGGCCGCGGACTCGCTGCGCTGGGCCCGGGCGATCCTCGGCTGCCTGCCGGACGGGCAGACCGGCGGGCCGGTCGACTGCGACCGCTGCCTGCCGGAACTGCTGCTGCTCGGCGACCCGGCGCTGGTCGGGCTGGTCGCCGACCGGCGGCTGCGCCCGCTGGCGGCGCTCACCCCCAAGCGCGCGGAACGGCTCGCCGAGACGCTGCTCGCCTGGCTCCAGACCCACCGCGGCAGCGCGCCCGACGTCGCCGCGCGGCTCGGCATCCACCCGCAGACCGCCCGCCGCCGGCTGCACCAGGTGCAGCGACTCTTCGGAGCGGCGCTCGCCGACCCCGACGCCCGCTTCGAACTCGAAGTCGCCCTGCGCGGCCGGGTCCTGGCCCACCACCCGCCGGCCGCCCGCTGACGGTCGCGGCCCGTCGGCCGCGCCGTCGACCGGGCGTCCGGCGCCCCCGGCGGAGTCACGGATGCGTGCGGCCGCGCGAAGCGGTGCGAAGCCGCGCAGCCGTTGCGCCCCCGGACCCCCGGACCGTTGGACCGCCGAGCTGCCGAGCCGCCGGACCGCCGGACCGCCGGACCGTGGGGCGGGCCTGCGTCAGCCGAAGAGCTGGCCGGACCAGTCCTGGCCCGCCGCCAGCCCGGGCGGCGCGACGAAGACGCCGCTGCCGACGTGCTGGATGTACTCGTTGAGCGCGTCGTGCGCGCCCAGGACGCGCTGGAGCGTGACGAACTGCTCCGGGCTCTTCATGAACGCCACGAAGAACAACCCGCCCAGCAGGTCGCCCGTCTCGGGGTCGATCCCGTCGGTGTACGAGTAGCCGCGGCGCAGGATGCGCAGCCCGTTGTTGTTCTCGTGGGCCGCCAGCCGGATGTGCGCGTCGGCCGGGATGACGTACTGGCCGCCGGACCGGGCGTGGAAGTCCGGGGTGTCGGACTCGGTCTTCCCGGTCAGCGGCGCGCCGCTGGACTTGAAGCGGCCGAACACGTCCTGCTGGTCGCCGAGCCGGTCCCGGTCCCACTGCTCCAGCCGCATCTGGATCTTCCGGCTGACCAGGTAGGAACCGCCGCGCGCCCAGCGCTGCGGCTCCTCGTCGCCGATCCACACGTGCTCGGCCATCATCGACGCGTCGGTGCCGTCGATGTTGCGGGTGCCGTCCTTGAAGCCCAGCAGGTTGCGCGGGGTGGCCTGCTGCGGCGAGGTGGACGAGGTGCGGCCGAAGCCGAGTTCCATCCAGCGCGGCGCCAGCGTGCCGAACGCCAGCCGGCGCAGGTTGCGGACCGCGTGGAAGGCGACCTGCGGGTCGTCCGCGCACGCCTGCACGCACAGGTCGCCGCCGGAGCCCGCCGGGTCGAGCTCGTCCCGGGGCAGCCGCGGCAGCGTCCTGAGCGCCGACGGGCGGCGCGCGGCCAGCCCGAAGCGGCCGTCGAAGAGCGACGGGCCGTATCCGATGGTGACGGTGAGGTGGCCCGGGGCCAGGCCGACCGCCTCGCCGGTGTCGTCCGGCGGGGTGTTGAGGTCGCCCGCGTCCCCCGGCACCGGCCGGCCGAGCGTCATCGCCTCGGCGGCGGCCGTCCACGTCTTCAGCAGGTCCGCCAGGTCCGCGCGGGTCGCGCCGGGCACCGCGTCGAAGGCGGCGAAGCAGAGCCGGTCCTGCGACGGGGTGGCGATGCCGGCCTGGTGGCCGTCCCGGAAGGCGACGACCTGGCTGCCGGCGGCGCCGCCGGAGCCGTCGCCGCCCGAGCCGGACGAGCCGCCCCCGGCCAGCACCGTGCCGCCCACGCCGACGGCGGCCCCGGCCACCGCCGCTCCGGCGCCGACCGCGCCGAGCAGCCGGCGCCTGCTCACGGCGGCCTGTTCGGGCCGCCGTGCGTCAGGTTCCGGGGTAATGTCCGGGGCGCTGTCCGGGGTGCTGTCGGTCACGGGTCAGGCGATCTTTCCGGCGATCTTGGAGACGGACTCCGCGTAGGCGTCCACGGTCTGGGACAGCGTACGCCGCTGGGCGTCGGTGACCTTCTGGTAGTCCACGTACCCGCTGTCCTCGTAGCCGGGCGTCGCGGCGTACTTCTTCAGGGCGGCGGCCGTGGCCTGGTAGCGCTGGGTGACCTCGGCGGCCAGCGCGGGGTCCTTCTTCTTCAGTGTCGGCATCAGCACGTCGACCGCCTCGTTGGCGCCGGCCAGGTTGCCGTCGAAGTCGAGCAGGTCGATGTGCGAGTAGCGCTCCTCCTCGCCGGTGATCTTCGAGGACTGGATCTCGTTGACCAGGTCGGTGGCGCCGTTGGCGATCACCGCGGGCTGGTACTCGACCGTCGGCACCTGGTCGTCGAGGCTCTTGACGTCGGCGTTGAGCTGGTCGGCGAGCTTGGCCGTGCCGGCCAGCGACTTCTTCTGCCAGATCGCCTGCTCCAGGCGGTGGAAGCCGGTGAAGTCCGCCGGGGTGGCGGCGTCGTCGGCGCGGCCGTCGATGCGGCCGTCGAGGTCGCCCCAGATCTCGGCGGTGGGCTCGATCCGCTCGTAGTGGATGCGGGCCTTGCCGTAGAGGGTCTTCGCGTCGTCGAGCTTCCCGGCCTTGACGGCGGCGGTGAACGCGGCGGTGGTGGTGACGAGCTGCTTGACCTCGCCGTCGATCCAGGTGCCGTACTGCTCCGTGGCGGCGACCAGTTGCGGGTCGTCCTTCCAGGTCTTGACGACGGCGCCGGTGACGGTGAAGGCGGCGCGGTCGGCGCTGGCTCCGGGGCAGTACACGGAGTACGTGCCCTTGTCGAGGTTGAGGGTGAAGTCGCCGGACAGGCCCGGGGTCAGGTTCTCCTTCTCGCCGAGCATCTTGCCGCCGTCCTGCAACTCCGCCTCGGTGACCTTCGCCGAGTTCTTGTTGGCGACGCTGAACTTCACCGTGCCGGCCGGGGCCTTGGCCGGGCTGGGCGCGCAGCCCTTGTCGGTGATGGTGATCGTGACCTTGGACGTCTTCGCGCCCGCGGCCTTGGCGTCGGTGCCGGAGGCTCCCTTGTCCTTGTCGCCACCGCAGGCGGTGAGCAGCATGCCCGCGGCGATCACGGTCGCGGCGCAGGCCAGGACTCGGCGGTGGGTGGCAGCGGGGTTCACGAGGGCTCCTTGATGAGGCCGGGCAGGGCACGGCGGACGTCGGGACGGTGGTGCGGTGGGGCGGACGGGGTGAACGGGGGCCGCGGGCGCGGCCCGGCGGCCCGCCGGTGTGGACGGCGGGGCCGGGGCGGCCGCGGGACGGGCGGCGGGTGCGCGTGAGGCGGCGGCTCAGCCGGTCTGCACGGGCTCGGCCTTCGAACTCCTCGCGGCGGACGCCTTCCCGCGGCGGGCCGGCCACAGCACCACCGCGAGCATCGGGACGGTGTAGACGAGCCAGCCGATCACCATCGCCCAGCTCGGGAAGGGTTGGACGCCGAGCACGCCGGTCACCACCGAGGAGGTCGGCGTGCCCGGCCGGACCAGCCAGGACAGGTCGAACGCCTGGTCGTTACGGTCGATCCAGCCGCCCTCGTACGCGGTCATGATGGCGGTGGAGACCAGTCCGGCGGCGACCAGGATCAACACGATGCCGGTGATCCGGAAGAAGCGGGACAGGTTGATCCGGACCCCGCCGCGGTAGATGCCGTAGCCGACCACCGCGGCGACCAGGATGCCGAGCGCGGCGCCGGTGCCGCCGTACCAGGGGTTGTTGCTCTCGTTGAAGGTGGCGAGCAGGAACACCGCCGTCTCGAACCCCTCGCGCAGCACCGCCAGGAAGGCCATCAGCACCAGCGCGGAGGCCGAGCCCTCGGACAGCGCGCGGCCGGCCGCGCCCTCCAGGTCCTTGCGCAGGTCGCGGGAGTGCCGGCGCATCCACAGCACCATGTAGCTGACCATGACGACGGCGATCGCGCCGACCACCGTCTCCAACTGCTCCTGCTGGCGCGTCGGCAGCTCGCTGGAGAAGACCTGGAGCGCGACGGCGACCGCGACGCAGATCGCCACCGCGATGCCGACGCCCAGCCAGACCTTCCTCAGCGCGTCGCGCCGGCCCTGCTGGCCGAGGAAGGACGCGATGATGCCCACGATGAGGGCCGCTTCGAGTCCTTCGCGGAGTCCGATCACGAACGTGGGGAGCATGGGGGTCCTTCACGGTTCCGGCACCGGCCGGGCTCTGGCGGAAAAGGGTCTGTGCGCCGGCTGGGCGGAGGCTGTGCGGGGGCCGGCGAACTTAGGCGACCCTAATTAAAAGGATCCCGTGGTGTGCGCGTCAAGGCGTAGGTGCTCCCAATCCCCGTCAAAACGGGCCTGATGTGGGGCGACTCACCGGTACCTTGACGGGTTCTTTACGGTCACCGCGGCCGCGCCCGGTTTCGCCCGTCGTGCGCGGCATCGGTGCCCGGCCCCGCGCGGAGTTTCCGGGCAAAGGCGCGGCAAGCGGAAGGCGAGGGTTCCCTCCCGCCACAGCCGTCCCCTAGTGTCCCTTCCGCCATGGACTACTGCTACGCCTGCCGACGGCATCTCAACGGCGCCTACTCGTGCCCGGGATGCGGTACCCCGGCCGACCGGCCGGTCCTGCCCGCGGTGGGCGAGACCGCCCGACTCCCCGCGTTCGGCGCGGCGGACGACTTCCCCGCCGGTGACGCCCCGCGCGCGGGCGGGCGGGCCGCGCGGCGGCTCGCCGCGCGCGGACAGGCGGCCGACCGCGCCCGGCGCGGTCGGCAGCGGGCCACGGTCTACGGCATCGGGGTGATCGCCGTGGTCGGCGCCGCGGCGATGTTCTCGGTGGCCGCGCTGTCGGGCGGGTCGGGCGGCGACGGGAGCCCCGCGGCACCGCTGGACCAGAACCCGCCCGCCCCCACCTCCGGTGACGCCTCGCCCGAGGCCACCGGCCCCGACGCGCCCGCGCCGAGCGGCACCGCGGGCACCCCGTCGTCCTCCGCCGCCACCACCGCCCCGTCCACCACGCCGGCGTCCGCGTCGCCCACCGCCACGCCGGGCGGTTCCTCGACCGGCAAGGCGTCCCCGGTGACCGGTTCGATCCGTCCCGAACCCTCCACCCGAGCCGCCACCACGGCGCCCACCACCCCGCCGCCCACGACGGCCACCCCTTCGCCGTCCCAGTCGACCTGCAACCAGGTCCTGTGGTGGTGCGACTGATCCCGGTCCCCGCGAGCGCGGCGGCTCCCGCTCCGGTACCGTCCGGGTCCCCCGCGGCCCCGGTGGCCCCGGTGGCGCCCGCGCCCGTACCTCGGGGCCGTCCGCGCCTCGGGGCCGTCCGTACCGCCGCCCCTGGGCCCGGGTCCGCCCGCGCCGGTGTGTGCGCCCGCCGGGCCGCCGTACCGCCCGCGTCCGCCGTCCTTCCGCGCTCTCCCTGCGCGCCGCCCCGATGTCGGCGGGGCGTGAGAGCATCGGGCCATGACCGGACTTCCCGCGCGGGGGCGGCGGGAGGAGTTGCGCCCCTCCGACCGCGACCGCGAGCAGGTCGCGGAGGCGCTGCGCTCGGCGGCGGCCGAGGGGCGGATCGACTTCGCCGAACTCGACGAGCGGATCGGCGCGGCCTACGACGCCCGCAGCTACGGAGCGTTGGACGTCCTCACCCGGGACCTGCCCGCGGGCGCGGCCGGCGCCGCGGCGCCGTCGACGGGCCGGGCGGCGTGGGGATCGCGGTGGGCGGTCGCCGTGTTCGGCGGGTTCGCCCGCAAGGGCGCCTGGACGGTGCCGCGTTCGATCACCGCGCTGTGCCTGTGGGGCGGAGGGGTGATCGACCTCAGCGAGGCGCGCTTCACCGGACCCGAAACCCGCGTCCGCGCCTACGCGTTGTGGGGCGGGATGCGCGTCGTGGTCCCCGCGGACGCCGAGGTGTACGTGGGCGGGGTCGGGCTGCTGGGCCTGTTCGGCCGCCGGGCGAGCGGGCCCGGGGCGGTCGGCGCGCCGCGGATCAGGGTGCAGGGCCTGGCGATGTGGGGCGCGGTGACGGTGAAGCGCGCGGGATGAGGCGGGCGGGATGAGGCGAGCGCCCCGGCCGGGTGGCGCCGCCGACCCCGGGGCCGGGCCTCAGCCGAGCACGCGGGCGAGCAGGTCCCGCAGCGTGGCGCGTTCCCCGGCCGACAGCGCCGCCAGCGGCTCGCGGGCGAACTCCAGGGAGTCCCGCAGGTCGGCGGCCACGGCACGTCCGCGCTCGGTGGCGGCGGCGAGCTTGACCCTGCGGTCGGCCGGGTCGGGGCGCCGCTCGGCGAGCCCCTGCGCCTCCAGCCGGTCCACGATGCCGGTGACGTTGGACGGTTCACACCGCAGCCGCTCGGCGATGCCGCGCATCGGCAGCGGCCCTGCGGACAGCATCGCCAGCACGCGCGCCTGGGCACCGGTCATGCGGTGCCCGGCCGCGGCCGCGTCGTACTCCTGGTGGTACCGCGCGACGACCGCGCCGATGAGGTCGACGACCTCGGCGGTCAGCGGATCGGTGCGGCGGGTCATGGGGGGAGGCTACTCGTTTCCTTGACAATCTGAAACATCAAGGACATGGTTCATTAGGCAACGAAACTTCACAGGCGCCACGCGAGGCCGTTCCGCGGGAGGAACCGTTCATGACCATCCAGTCCGTAGATGTCCTGTACACGGCGGTCGCCACCGCGGAGAACGGCCGGGACGGCCGGGTCGCCAGCGACGACGGCAAGCTCGACGTCGTGGTGAACCCGCCCAAGGAGCTGGGCGGCAGCGGGGCGGGCACCAACCCGGAGCAGCTCTTCGCGGCCGGCTACAGCGCCTGCTTCCAGGGCGCGCTGGGCGTGGTGGCCCGCCAGCAGAAGGCTGACATCTCCGGTTCGCGCGTCACCGCGAAGGTCGGGTTCGGCAAGGTCGAGGGCGGCGGCTTTGGTCTGACCGTCGAGATCGCCGCGTCCATCCCGGCCGTGGACGAGGCCACCGCGAAGGACCTGCTGGAGAAGGCGCACCAGGTGTGCCCCTACTCCAACGCGACGCGCGGCAACGTGGACGTGAAGCTCAGCGTCATCTGACCCGCCCCTCCGGCTCCACCGCCCGCCCCCCGGCCGCCCGCCGGGGGGCGGGCGCCGTCGTGCGCCGGCGCGTGCCGGGGTCTCCTCCCGGGCGGGGTGCCGCGGTGATACTTGGGGCGCGGGTGGCGGTGGCGGCGTCGGCGGAGGGATGCGGGCATGGCGGAGCGGGACGCGGTCGAGCGGGCGGTGGCACGGGCGCTGGAGCGGCTGGACCTCGCGGCCAAGGCGGACCTGCTGGCGGGCCGGGACATGTGGGCGCTGCGCGCGATGCCCGGGATCGGTCTCGGCGAACTGGTGATGTCCGACGGGCCGATCGGCGTGCGGGGGCGGCGGTGGACCGCGGTGGACCCGTCCGTCGCGATGCCGAGCCCGACCGCGCTGGCGGCCGGCTGGGACCCCGGACTCGCCCGCCGGGTGGGACGGCTGCTGGCTCAGGAGGCCCGCCGCAAGGGCGTCCACCTGCTGCTGGCACCCACCGTGAACCTGCACCGCAGCCCGCTGGGCGGGCGGCACTTCGAGGCGTACAGCGAGGACCCGCTCCTGACCGGGGAGATCGGCACGGCCTACGTGCGGGGGGTCCAGGACGGCGGTGTCGGTGTCACGGTCAAGCACTTCGTGGCGAACGACGCCGAGAGCGAGCGGTTCACCGTGAACAACACGGTGGGCCCGCGGGCGCTGCGGGAGCTGTACCTCGCGCCGTTCGAGGCGATCGTGCGCCGCGCCCGGCCCTGGGGCGTGATGGCCGCCTACAACGCGGTGAACGGCGTGCCGATGACCGAGCACGCGGAACTGCTGCGCGGGGTGCTGCGGGAGGAGTGGGGCTTCGACGGGGTGGTGGTCTCCGACTGGTTCGGGGCCCGCTCGACCGCCGGCGCGATCCGCGGCGGGCTGGACCTGGCGATGCCCGGGCCGGTCACGGTCTACGGGGAGGCGCTCGCCGCGGCGGTGCGCGCCGGCGAGGTGGACGAGCGGCTGGTGGACGAGGCGGCGGCGCGGGTGCTGCGGCTGGCGGCCCGGGCCGGACTGCTCGCGGGGGCGCCCGCGCGGCCGGCGGCGCCGGCGGAGGTGGACGGCGCGGCACTGGCCCGGGAGGTCGCCGTGCGCGGCTGCGTCCTGCTGCGCAACGCGCCGCGGCACGGCCGGCCGGTGCTCCCGATCGACCCGTACGGCGGCGGTGTCGCGCTGATCGGGGCGGCCGCGCGGCACGCCCGGGTGCTGGGCGGCGGGTCCGCGCAGGTCTTCCCCGACCACGTCGTCCCGCCGCTGGACGGGCTGCGGGCCGCGCTGCCCCGCCGCACCCCGCTGGTGTACGCCACGGGCGCCGATCCGAGCGACGAACTGGCGCCCGCCGGGGCCGGGTTCGTGCTGCGGGCGGTCGCGCTGGACTCGGCCGGACGGGAGTTGGGCGGCGAGCCGCTGCCGAGCGGCCAGGTCCAGTGGATGGGCGACCTGCCCGAGGGCGTGGCCTACGACGAGGTGGTCGCGGTCGAGGTGCGCGGGGAGTTCGTGCCGGCCGTGGCGGGTGCGCACCGGTTCGGCACCCGCGGCAACGGCGGCTTCCGGCTGGAGGTCGGCGGCCGGGTGCTCTTCGACGGGGTCCAGGCCGACACCCACGAGGACCCGTTCGAGGCGTTCTTCGGCCGCCCGCTGGAGCGCGGCGCCGTCGAACTCGCCAAGGGCGAGCCGGTCGAGGTGGCGCTGCGCTACACGCTGCCGCCCGAGCTGGCCGAACTACCCCTCCAGGCCGTCGGTTTCAGCCTGCTGCACGGCGAACCCGAGCAGGACCCGGACGAGTTGCTGGCGGAGGCGGTCGCGGTGGCGGCCGCCGCGGAGACCGCGGTGGTGGTGGTCGCCACCACCGAGCGGGTGGAGTCCGAGGGCTTCGACCGCGCCGACCTGCGGCTGCCGGGCCGGCAGGACGAGCTGGTGGCCCGGGTGGCCGCGGTCAACCCCCGGACCGTGGTGGTGGTCAACGCCGGTGCGCCCGTGGAGATGCCGTGGCGCGAGGAGGTGGCGGCGGTGCTGCTGGCGTGGTTCCCCGGGCAGGAGGCCGGCGCCGCGCTGGCCGACGTGCTGCTGGGCGCCGAGGAGCCCGGCGGGCGGCTGCCGACCACCTGGCCGGCGAGCCTCACCGACGCCCCGGTCCGCCAGGTGGCCCCGCACGACGGCGAACTCGCCTACGACGAGGGCCCGTCCATCGGCTACCGCGCCTGGGCCGCCCGCTCCGGGCCGGCCCCGGCCTACCCCTTCGGGCACGGACTGGGCTACACCTCCTGGGAGTACACCGCGATCGAGGTGCGGCCCTCCGCGGCGGACGGCGTGCTGGCGACGGTCCGGGTCGAGGTGCGCAACACCGGCGGCCGGGCCGGCCGGGAGGTCGTGCAGCTCTACCTCACGCCGGCCGACGGGGACCGCCGGCTGGCCGGGTTCGCCGCGGTGGCGGCGGGGCCGGGCGAGAGCGCCGAGGCCGTGATCGAGGTGCCCGCGCGGGCGGCGCAGTGGTGGGACGAGGAGGCCGGCGGATGGCGGCCGGTGCCGGGCCCGCTGACCGTGGACGCGGCCCGCTCCAGCGCGGCCCCCCTCCTGACCGCCCCCCTGCCCGCCTCGGACGCCCCCTGAGGGCCGGTTCCGCCGCCGGGGCGGCTCGGCCGCGTCGCCGGACCGGCCGGCCGCGTCGCCGGGCGGGCGCGACCCTGCGCGGGGTGCCGCCGGAGGGCGCGGCGGAACCGGATTGCGAAGTGTGTGCGGACGGCGTCCCCCGGCCGCCGCCGGGCGCGCCGCCGCCGAACCCGCATCGGCCCAGCGGAGCGGCGGTCACGGTGAGTACCAGCCCGTGCCGTGACGGCTTCCGCATGCGCGTTCTCCTCACGATTCCCTCCGACGAGTGGGTGACATCTGCCGCCGGCCCGGCCGTACGCCACCCTCCGGCAGACGTCGCAGGGTAGCTTTTCCCCTGACAGGTGTACCGATCTGACGGGAGGTCGACGCACGACGGGCGACGGTGGCGGAAAGTTGTCCTGATTCGGCTGAATAGTGCAGACTGTGTCATGTTGCCCCGGGTTCAACCAGTACGAGGGTGAGGCCGCTGGGGAAGGCGAACCTCGTCCCACACTGGAGGTACCGGTGACGACACGTGGTGTTCTGTACGTGCACGCCGCACCGCGCGCGTTGTGCCCACATGTGGAGTGGGCCGTCGCGGGCGTCCTCGGCGTGCGTGTGAACCTCGACTGGGTCCGGCAGCCCGCGGCTCCGGGCACCTGGCGTGCCGAGTTCTCCTGGCAGGGAGAGCCGGGCACCGCCTCGAAGCTGGCGTCCGCGCTGCGCGGCTGGCAGTTGCTGCGCTTCGAGGTCACCGCGGAGCCCTGCGCGACCGCCGAGGGCGAGCGCTACAGCGCGACCCCCGAACTCGGCATCTTCCACGCCGTCATCGGCATGCACGGCGACATCCTCATCCCCGAGGACCGGCTGCGCGCGGCCATGCAGCGCGCCCGCAAGGGCGAGGCCGACCTGGAGGCGGAGCTGTCCCGGCTGCTCGGCAAGCCCTGGGACGACGAACTGGAGCCCTTCCGCTACGCAGGCGAGGGCGCCCCGGTCCGCTGGCTGCACCAGGTGGTCTGACGTACCACCAGCCGGACGACCGAGCCCGCTCCCGCCGTACGCCGCCGCCGCGTTCGCCCGGCCCGCGCAATAGCCTGCTGGCATGTCAACGCAGAAGCTCACCGTCGCAGTCCTGGGCACCGGCATCATGGGCGCCGGCATGGCCCGCAACCTCGCCGCCGCCGGCCACGACGTCCGCGCCTGGAACCGTACGATCGCCCGTGCGCAGCCGCTGGCCGCCGCCGGGGCGCAGGTCACCGCCGATCCGGCCGAGGCGGTCCGGGGCGCCGACGTGGTGCTCACCATGCTGCTCGACGGCCCCGCCGTGCTCGACGTGATGCGGTCCGCCGCGCCCGCGCTGCGGCAGGGCGCGGTGTGGGTGCAGAGCAGCACGGTCGGGCCGGACGCGCAGGGCGAACTGGCCGCGGTCGCCGCGGCGAACGGCCTGCTCTTCCTCGACGCACCCGTCCTGGGCACCAAGGCCCCCGCCGAAAGCGGTGAGTTGACGGTGCTGGTGGCCGGTCCCGCCGCGGCGCGGGCGCTGGCCGGGCCGGTCTTCGAGGCGATCGGCAGCCGGGTCCTCCTGGTCGGCGACGACGGGGGGAGCGGCGCCGCGAGCGCGCTGAAGCTGGTGCTCAACAGTTGGGTGCTGGCCGTCACCAGTGCCGCGGGCGAGGTGATGGCGCTGGCGGAGGGGCTCGGCGTGGACCCGGACCGCTTCTTCGAGGCGATCGAGGGCGGGCCGATGGACACCCCGTACCTCCGGCTGAAGGCAGGGGCGATCCGCTCCGGCGACTACAGCCCGTCCTTCACGGTCGAGGGCGCGTGGAAGGACCTGCGGCTCATCGCGGACGCGGGCGAGCGGCACGGAGTACGGCTCGACCTCGCGGCCGCCGGCGCCGAACGCTTCCGCCGTGCCACCGAACAGGGGCACGGCGGAAAGGACATGGCGGCGAACTACTTCGCGAGCTTCCCGGGGGCCTGACCCCGCGTGGCCACCCCGTCCGGGCGGTCACGGGACGCAGGGCCCCGCGACTTCGCGGACGGGGCACCCCCGGGGGAGCCGTTACTGCGGCAGCGTCCGCAGCGCCAGGACCACGTTGTGGCCGCCGAAACCGAAGGAGTCGTTGAGCGCGGCGATGGTGCCGGCGGGCAGCGGGCGCGGCTCGCCGCGGACGACGTCCGCGTCCATCTCGGGGTCCGGGTTCTCCAGGTTGATCGTGGGCGGGGCGAGCCGGTTGTGGAGCGCGAGGACGGTTGCCACCGTCTCGATCCCGCCGGCGCCGCCGAGCAGGTGCCCGGTCATCGACTTGGTGGCGGAGATCGCCATGTGGTCCACGTCGTCCCCGAACACCTTGCGCAGCGCCTTCAGTTCGGCGATGTCCCCCTGCGGGGTGGAGGTCGCGTGCGCGTTGGCGTGCACGATCTCCGCCGGCTTGATGTCGGTGTTCTCCATCAGGTGCTGGAGCGCGGAGGCGATCCCGCGGCCGGACGGCTCGGGCTGCGTGATGTGGTGCGCGTCGGCCGAGATGCCCTGGCCGACCGCCTCGCAGTAGGCGCGCGCGCCGCGTGCGGCGGCGTGCTCCGCCGACTCCAGGACCACCACGCCGGCGCCCTCGCCGAGCACGAAGCCGTTGCGGGCCGCGTCGTACGGACGGGAGGCGCCCTGCGGGTCCTCGTTGTTCTTGGACATCGCCATCATGTTGCCGAAGGCCACGATGGGCAGCGGGTGGATGGCCGCCTCGGTGCCGCCGGCGACCACCACGTCGGCCCGGCCGGTGCGGATCATCTCGATCGCGTAGCCGATCGCCTCCGCGCCGGACGCGCAGGCGCTGACCGGGGTGTGCACGCCCGCGCGGGCGTTCACGTCGATGCCGACGTTCGCCGCCGGGCTGTTGGGCATCAGCATCGGCACGGTGTGCGGCGAGACCTTGCGGACGCCCTGGTTCCTGAGCACGTCGTACTGGTCGAGCAGGGTGGTGACGCCGCCGATGCCGGAGGCGATCACCGTGCCCAGCCGGTCCGGGTCGACCGAGGGGTCCTCGCCCGCCTTGGCGGTGAACCCGGCGTCCGCCCACGCCTCGCGCGCCGCGATCAGCGCGAACTGCGCGCTGCGGTCGAGCTTGCGGGCGACCGGGCGGGGCAGCACCTCGCCCGGCTCCACCGCGACGCGGGCGGCGATGCGCACCGGCAGTTCGGCGGCCCAGTCCTCCGTCAGCGTCCGGACCCCGGACCGGCCGGCCAGCAGTGCTTCCCAGGTCGACGCGCTGTCGCCACCCAGTGGTGTGGTTGCTCCGATACCGGTGACGACCACGGTGTGATTGGTCGGGCTCACAGGAATTGTCTCTCCACGTCTAGAAGGGCGGGCGACAGGCGCGTCGTCCCGGTGTTCACGGGCCCGCGCGGGACCCGTCGCGGGGGATGAGGCCGCCGTACGGCCGACTCAGCCCTGTGCCTTGAGGATGTAGTCGACCGCGTCGCCGACCGTCTTGAGGTTCTTGACGTCGTCGTCCGGGATCTTCACGTTGAACCGCTCCTCGGCCGCCACCACGACCTCGACCATGGACAGCGAGTCGACGTCCAGGTCGTCGGTGAAGGACTTGTCGAGCTGCACGTCCTCGGTGGGGATGCCGGCGATCTCGTTCACGATGTCGGCGAGACCCGCGACGATCTCTTCCTTGGTGGCCATGTGTACGGCACTCCTTGATGGTTCGCTTGCGATGCGGCGTGCGGGACTGCGGCGCCGCGAGATGTGTCTAGGGGAGAGTAACGACCGTGGCGGCGTAGACCAGCCCCGCCCCGAAACCGATGATCAGTGCGGTGTCCCCGCTCCTGGCCGCGCCGGAGGCGAGCAGCCGCTCCATCGCCAGCGGGATGGAGGCGGCGGAGGTGTTGCCGGTGGTCTCGATGTCCCGGGCCACCGCGACGTGTTCGGGCAGCTTCAGGGCCTTGATCATGGAGTCGATGATCCGCATGTTGGCCTGGTGCGGGATGAAGGCGTCCAGGTCCTCGGCGGCCACGCCGGCGGCGTCCAGCGCCTCCTGCGCCACCCGGGCCATCTCGTAGACCGCCCAGCGGAAGACCGCCTGGCCCTCCTGGGTGATCGCCGGGAACTTCACCTCGCCGCGCGAGTCGACCGGGAGCTTCGAGACGTCGCCGGACCGGAACTCGTCCCAGGCGACCGTCTGCGTGATGGTGCCGGACTTGTCGCCCTCGGAGCCCCAGACCGTCGGCCCTATGGCGGGCTGCTTGGACGGGCCGAGCACCACCGCGCCCGCGCCGTCGCCGAAGAGGAACGCGGTCGCCCGGTCCTCCTTGTCGGTCAGGTCGCTGAGCCGCTCCACGCCGATCACCAGCACGTGCTTCGCGCTGCCGTCGGTGATCATGCCCTTGCCGAGGGTCAGGCCGTAGGTGAAGCCCGCGCAGCCGGCCGAGATGTCGAAGGCGGCCGGCTTGCCCGCGCCGATCCGGTGGGCGATCTCGGTGGCGACCGCCGGGGTCTGCTTGAAGTGCGAGACGGTCGCGACCACCACGGCGTCGATGTCGGCGGCGTCCAGCCCCGCGTCGGCGATCGCCTTGCCGGCGGCCTCGATCGACATCTCGGCGACGGTCTCGTCCGGCCCGGCCCAGTGCCGGGAGGCGATCCCGGACCGGGACCTGATCCACTCGTCGCTGGACTCGATGTGTTCGAGGATGACCTCGTTGGGGACCACCCGGACCGGGCGGTAGCCGCCGACGCCGACAATGCGTGCGTACGGGGCACCCTTGCTGGGGTTGATCGTGGCTGTCATCGCTGCGGGTGCTCCTTCGTCGCGTCCTGCGGGGTGGAGTCTTCCGGTCGGTCCTGCGGCGGAACGCCCGCCGCCTCCGCGGCCAGCTCGCGTGCCGCGTCGAGCTGGTCCGGTGTCTTCAGCGCCAGGGTGCGGACGCCGGGAAGAGCGCGCTTGGCGATGCCGACCAGCGTGCCGCCCGGCGACACCTCGATGATCCCGGTGACCCCGAGCTGCTTGAACGTCTCCATGCACAGGTCCCAGCGCACGGGGTGCGAGACCTGGGCGACCAGCCGGCGCACGACGTCCGCGCCCCTGTCCACCTTCTGCCCGTCCGCGTTCGAGACATACGGCAACGACGGGTCGGAAACGGTCAGGCCCGGCGCGAGCGCCTCCAGCGCGGCCACCGCGGGCGCCATGTGGTCGGTGTGGAACGCGCCGGCCACCGCCAGCGACCGCACCCGCGCGCCCTCGGGCCGCTGCTCGGCGAGCGCCGCGAGCTGCTCCAGGGTGCCCGCGGCCACGATCTGGCCGGCGCCGTTGATGTTCGCCGGGGTCAGCCCCAGGGCGGCGAGGTGGCCGACCACCGCCTCCTGGTCGCCGCCGAGCACCGCGGACATGCCGGTCTCGGTGACGGCGGCCGCCTCGGCCATCGCCCGGCCGCGGGCGGCGACGAAGGACAGCGCGTCCTGCTCGGACAGCACGCCCGCCAGCACCGCCGCGGTGATCTCGCCGACGCTGTGGCCGGCGACCGCGTCGGGCCGCCCGGCGCTGTCGGCGCCGAACAGACCCAGCTCGCCGGCGGACAGCAACCCGGCCGCCACCAGCAGCGGTTGGGCCACCTTGGTGTCGCGGATCTCGTCCGCGTCGGCCTTCGTTCCGTAACGGACCAGGTCGAGGCCGACCGCGTCCGACCAGCCCGCGAGCCGGTCTGCGGCGCCGGGCAGTTCGAGCCAGGGGGACAGGAAGCCGGGCGTCTGGGCGCCTTGGCCGGGAGCGACGAGTACGAGCACGTTCACACTCTCTCTCGCGGGCGGGTGTCACCGCCCGTGGGGACAAGGACGAAGAAGTGTCAGCCGATTTGTGGGTGTCCAACAAAAGTGTCAGCGCGGCCGCTCGCCGTCCGAAAGTCGTCCCAGGATCAGTGCGATGCGCAGGGTGAACGCCGAACGTACGTCGGAGGGTGACCAGCCGGTGACATCGGTCACACGTCGCAGCCGGTAGCGGACCGTATTGGGGTGGACGAACAGCATGCGTGCGGCGCCTTCCAGCGAGGACGCCTGCTCCAGGTAGACACTCAGAGTCTCCAGCAGTGCCGAGCCCGCCTCTTCGAGCGGCCTGTAGATCTCCTCCACCAGCTGACTGCGAGCATAGCGGTCACCCGCCATCGCACGTTCCGGCAGCAGGTCGTCGGTGAGTGCCGGGCGTGGCGCGTCCGGCCAGGCCCGGCACGCCTTGAGCCCGGCCGCGGCCGCCTGCGCCGACCTCGTCGCCGACAGCAGGTCGCCGACCACCGGCCCGGCCACCACCGGACCGGGCGCGAACGGCCCGATCAGCGCCTTGGCCACCCGGATCGGGTCGTCGTCGCCGCCCGCGATCACCACCAGCCGCTCGCCGAGCACCCCGGTGAGCACCTGGAGCTTCGCGTGCCGGGAGGCCCGCCGGATCGCCTCCACGGTCAGCTCGCTGTCGCCGTTGGGCGCGGTGCCGAGCACCACCACGATCTTGTCCGGCGAGTTCCAGCCGAGCGCGGCGGCCCGCGACAGCACGCCCTCGTCGGCCTCGCCGGAGAGCACCGCGTTGACCACCAGCGACTCCAGCCGGGCGTCCCACGCGCCGCGCGCCTCGGCGGCCTGCGCGTAGACCTGCGCGGTGGCGAAGGCGATCTCCCGGGCGTAGACGAGCAGCGCCTCGCGCAGCACGCTCTCGTCGCCGGGCGCGGCGACCTCGTCGATCGCCGACTCCATGACCTCGATGGTGGTGCGCACCATCTCCACGGTCTGGCGCAGCGAGATCGCCCGGGTCAGCTCGCGCGGCGCGGTGCCGAAGACGTCGGTGCTGATCGCCTGCGGCGCCTCGGGGTGGCGGAACCACTCGGTGAACGCGGCGATGCCCGCCTGCGCGACCAGGCCGATCCAGCTCCGGTTCTCCGGGGGCATCGCCCGGTACCAGGGCAGTTGCTCGTCCATCCGCGCGATGGCGTGCGCGGCCAGCCGCCCGGCCGACTTCTCCAGCCGGCGCAGGGTCGCGGCGTGGTCGCCGCGGGGCGGCTCCGGTCGGGCGGGCGGGGAGTGCCGCTGCTGCGGGTTCTGCGGGTTCTGCGCGGGAGGAGCCACGGGTCCAAGCCTGCCTTATGGGTGTCGCCGCGCGGGGGGCGGGTTGTCCGTTTCGGCTATCCGTACGACGGTTCGGCGCCCATCCGCCACACCAGGTACTCCGCGTCCGGGGCCGCCTCGGCCCGCCGGGCGGGGGAGTCGACCGCGCGCAGGGCGTCGCCGGGGCCGAGTTCCGCGCCGTCGACGCGGACGCGGCCGCGCAGGACGTGCAGGTAGAGGAACCGGGCGTCGGGCAGCCGGTTCGCGCCGCGGGCCAGGTGCAGCGCGGCGGCCGGCTGGCGCAGCGGCAGCGGGGCGCCCGGCTCGGCGGAGGCGAGCGGGTGCCGGCCGGGACCGGGCGGGATCGCGCCGCGGGCGACGGTGTGCCGGGGCGGGCCGCCGGCCGGGTCCGGGTGCAGCCACATCTGGAGGAAGCGCAGCGGGACGGTGCCCGGGTTGCGCTCGACGTGCCGCACACCGGCGCCCGCGCTGAGCAGTTGGGCGTCCCCGGCGCGCAGCAGGGTCGCGGTGCCGTCTGCGTCGCGGTGCTCCAACTCGCCCTCGATCACCAAGCTGACGATCTCGGTGTCGCGGTGCGCGTGCTCGGCGAAGCCCGCGCCGGGCGCCAGCCGCTCCTCGTTGCAGGCCAGCAGCACCCCGAAGCGCACGTTCGCCGGGTCGTAGAAGCCCGCGAAGGAGAACGCGTGCAGCGTCTCGATGCCGTCCTGCGGCCGCCCGCCGCGGTAGCGGCGGCCCGCGGGCCACACCTGCGGCGGGGCGGTCATCCGGCGGTCGGCAGTTCGGCGAGGACCGCGTCGGTCAGCCCCGGCCACTCCCGGATCGCCCACTCGCCGAAGGGGCGGTCGGTCAGGACCACGCAGGCGGCGCGCGCGGCCGGGTCGACCCACAGGAAGGTGCCGGACTGGCCGAAGTGGCCGAAGGTCGCCGGCGAGGAGCCCGAGCCGGTCCAGTGCGGGGTCTTGGAGTCGCGGATCTCGAAGCCCAGGCCCCAGTCGTTCGGGACCTGGCGGCCGTAGCCGGGCAGGACGCCGCTCAGGCCGGGGAAGGCCACGGAGGTGGCGGTCGCCACGGTCGACGGGTGCAGCAGCCGCGGGGCCTGCAACTCCGCGGCGAACCTGAGCAGGTCGGCGACGGTGGACACGCCGTCGGCCGCGGGGGAGCCGTCCAGGGTGGTGTCGGCCATGCCCAGCGGCTCCAGCACCGCCTGGCGGGCGTACTCGGCGAACGGGATGCCGGCCGCCTTCGTGAGGGCCTCGCCCAGCGCCTCGAAGCCGGCGTTGGAGTAGATACGGCGGGTTCCCGGGGGCGCCGTCACCTTCGGGGCGTCGAAGGCGAGCCCGGAGGTGTGGGCGAGCAGGTGGCGCACCGTCGCGCCCTCCGGCCCGGCCGGGTCGTCCAGTTCGAGGGCGCCCTCCTCCCAGGCCACGAGCACCGCGTAGGCCGCGAGCGGCTTCGTCACCGAGGCGAGGGGGTACCTCCGGTCGGGGGCGCCGTACGTCCCGGCCACGGTGCCGTCCGCCCGGACCACTCCCGCGGAGGCGTTGTCCACGGGCCACTGCGCGATCTTCGCCAAGCTGTCCATGGAGCCCGACCCTACGGGGTGGCCGGTGCCGGTCGGTCGCGGGACCACCCGCCGCCGGGTGGCGTGCCGCGCCGGGGACGCCTCCCGGGCGGAGCTTCCCGCGCCCCTGTCCCGTTCGGCCTTTCCCGCGGGAAGCCGGCCCCCGGACCGAGGGAACCGGCCACCCTCGCGGTCGGGGGCCGGGGCGCACTTGCCTGGAGTGGACTCCAAGGTCTTAGCGTGGGGGCATGACGGTCGCGCAGGTGGCGAAGAGCAAGCCGGGCAGCACGGAGGGTCGCGCCGAGGCGGAGCCGCACCTGCGGCCCGACGGACGGGACCAGTACACGATCGGCGAGGTCGCGGACTTCACCGGGCTGAGCGCCCACACCCTGCGCTGGTACGAGCGGATCGGGCTGATGCCGCACGTGGACCGCTCGCACACCGGCCAGCGCCGCTTCACCAACCGGGACCTGGACTGGCTCGCGTTCGTCGGGAAGCTGCGGCTGACCGGCATGCCGGTCGCCGACATGGTGACGTACGCCGAGATGGTGCGGGCCGGCGACCACACCTACGGCGAGCGGCAGGCGCTGCTGGAGTCGACCCGGGCGGACGTGCTCCGGCGGATCGCCGAGCTCCAGGGCACCCTGACGGTGCTGGACCGCAAGATCAGCACGTACGCGGGCCTGCACGCCCCCGAGCGGACGGCCTGACCGTCCGCAGCCGGCCCGCGCCCCGCCGGCCCACACGCGTCGGGCCCGCTTCCCCCGGGCCCGCACCGCTCAGGGCCGCACCGCGCGCCCCCGCACGCCTCACGGCCTGACGCGGGCGGTGCGGATCGCGGCCAGCACCGCCGCGGCGAAGGGCAGCGACTCGTGCACCGAGCCGTAGCCGAGCCCGAAGACCACGCTCGCCGGGTCGCGGTCGGCGGCCGGCGGCGGCTCGGCGCGGTCGCGCAGCAGCAGCCGCAGGTGCCCGTCGACCTGCTCCGGCGAGTGCCAGTCGACGCCGCTCAGCTCCTCGACCGGGAACGTCTGGTCGCCGGAGTTCCACTTCGCGGTGGACGCCCCGGTGCGGAACCAGTGGAACCCGACCACGTGGCCGTCGAAGGTGGCCTTCGCGTCGTACGCCTTGAAGGAGCGCGGCGCCGCGGGCGCCGGCACCAGGAAGCGCCCGCCGGGCAGCTCCGCGGCGGTGGCGGCGCGCACGGCGGCCAGCAGGACCTCGCGGGCGGTCCCGGCGAGCGAGGCGCTCTGCTCGGGCAGCACCAGCCGGTAGGGGTCGGCGCTCTCCCGCAACTGGCCGCCGGCGACCTCCATGAGCGGGTCGGCGCCCGGCCGCGGCGTCGCCCGCAGCACCAGGGTGCCGCGGCGCCCCGGGGCCAGCTCGACGTCCTCCAGGGCCTCGTGCGGCACCCGCCGCTCGCCGAGCGCCTGGAGCAGCCGGGAACCCCGCACGCCTCTGCTGTACCGGATCACCACGGCGTCGGGCTCGAACTCCCACACGGCGTTGCTCCCGGTCAGCACTTCACCCATAAGGGCCAGCTTATGGCCGCCCCGGCCGACCGCGCCCCTCACGCGCTACGCGCGTCACCAAAACGTGGGCGGGTTTTTCCGGGTGCCCGCGACCTGGACAAGACCACTGGTGCGGGTGGTTCCCGTGGGGCGGATGATCTCCGAGAAGGCGCCCAGGGCGATGGCCGCGAAGTTGGCGAGGCTGGTCGTCCCGGGCACGAAGTAGCCGCCGTGCCCGGCCGCGCCCGCGGTGCTCACCACCCGGGCGCCGAAGCCCGCGGAGACCGGGTCGGCGCCGTGGCCCAGCCCGGCGAACTCCACGTGCGGCACGGAACCGATCCAGTCGCCGGCGTCCCGCGCCGCCCAGACGCGCGCGCCGGTGTGCAGGGCGCCGACGTCCCGGGCGCGCATCCCCGGGCTGCCCATGACGGCGATGTCGCGGACCCGCCCGGGCGGCAGGTGCGGCGCGGCCAGCCCGCACAGCACCGAGCCGTAGGAGTGGCAGAACAGCGCGACGTCGCGGCGGCGGGGGAGCGAGGCGAGGAGGGATTCGAGCCGGACCGCGCCGCGGGCCGCGAGGGTGCCGGTGGAGGCGTCCAGGCCGATGCCGCGCGGGGTGGTGTAGTCCGCCCAGGCGATCACCGCGACGCGTGCGCCGGGGCGGGCGCGCCGCTCGGCGCCGTACAGCGCGCGGGCCATGCCGGCGGTGGCGGAGTACCGCCGGTCGTCGTCGCGTTCGAAGTCGGACAGGCCGGTGTCGACGCCCGGGACGACGACGGCGACGCGGTCGGCGGTGCGCAGGTCGCCGAGCACCTCGGCGACCCGCCCGCTGCCGGTCGGGTCGAAGGCGAGGATCCGCCGGTGGCCGGCGAGCAGCGAGGTGTACCGGTCGGCGAGGTCGGCCATGGCGGCGCGGCCGTCGGCGGTGAGCTGGTCGCTGCGCTCCTCGGCGCGGACCGCGGACCGCTGCCGGAGCAGCGCGAGCCGGTTGGCGCCGTAGCGCAGCACGGGATCGACGCCGTCGAGGTTGCCGACCACCAGGGGGTAGCGGCGGGCCAGGCCGAGCCGCTGGGCGCCGGTGAGCGAGGCGAAGAAGCGGGCGACGGCGCGCGGTGGCGCGTCCGGGCCCGGCAGCCGCCGGGCGCCCACGGTGCCGCGGGCCCACGTGGCGAGCGTGGCGGCCATGGCGCCCTTCGCCGCGCGCGGC